>NZ_JAALLT010000002.1:667205-1000808 GCF_011059145.1 Halalkalibaculum roseum
TGGGAGATCGAAGAGAGGCAATTGCCTGGATCAAAAGTGCTCTGGAAAATGGGTATCCTTTAGCAGATGTTATTTCACAACCAGAGCTTGAGGAGCTGATTGAAGATCCTAAATTTAAAAAAATAATTGAAGATCACAGCTAATAAATATGAGAGATACGTTCTCATCAATTGCAGTAAACAAAAAAGGAGGGATAGGTATGTTACGATATAAAATAATCTTCACGCTGTTGCTTTCAATATTATTATTTATAAGCTGCAGTGATTATAAGAAAGGCACTGATGATCGGCCGGCACCACCGATAAAACATGAATTGGTTCTCAAAAAAGATCAAAACAAATGGAAAGTAAGAAAGCCAAGGGTAACAAGGGGGGACACATTGGTTTGGGTCGCACCTGATTCCTCAGACATGAGTTTTCAGTTCCCGGGAAATATAAGTCGTTTCTTAGAACCATTAAATGACCAAAAAGACAAGTTGACGGATGGTTATCTGAAGTATTTAAAGGCCGGGGATTCTTTAAGACTCGTTGTAAAAAGAACTGCACCATACAGGGTAATTGAATATGCCATATTTGTTTTGGCTGATAGTATGTATGTTGAAGGCGACACTCCACCCGAGATACAGGTTGAGTGGTAGGCTTTTTTGCCAGGCAATGGTGAATTTTATTTACTTATGAGTATCATTGATGAGTATTGCAAGCGAAAGTGAGTCAAGTTATTACGCCCTATATGAATAATAAATCAGGGTAAGCTTGATAATACATAAGATTTTAATAATCAATTAGATATCACTTCCGTTATTGTCAGATCGTTGCTCTTGGAAAAACTGCTTAAGTAGCCATTCACAATCCTGTTCCATAATACCCTGTATTACTTCAACCTGATGGTTGAGTTTATTGTTGGCGGCAAGGTTAAACAATGATCCGCAGGCACCGCTTTTTGAATCTGTTGCCCCAAATACAATACGGTCAATTTTTGACCAAACCAGCGCACCGGCACACATAGGGCAGGGCTCCAAAGTTACGTACAGTGTACATCCCTCAAGGTATTTATTGTCGAGGGTAGAGCATGCCGCTGAAATTGCCAGCATCTCAGCATGGGCCGTAGCGTCTTTCAATCGCTCTGTTTGATTATATCCTTTTCCGATGATGCGGTCTTGTTTTACAATAATAGCCCCTACCGGAATTTCTTTTTCTTCATATGCCTGTTCAGCCAGCAGAAATGCTTTTTGCATATGCTGTTGATGCTTTTTCATAGGAGGTATGTTCTTCATACTCTAAATATCATATTCATAAGTGTTGGCATTTGATTCTTATAAATTTTAATAGCTATAATCAGATGCAAATTTCAAAGCATAAAAATACAAGAATGGACGCTGTAAAAGAAAGTATTGTAAAACTGCTGGAATCACATATCAGGAATGTACCCGATTTCCCCAAAACGGGCATACAATTTAAGGATATTACTCCACTGCTCAAGAATCCAGACACCCTGGAATTAACTTCCCAGGTCTTGGCCCGACCCTTCAGGCACAGTAACATTGACCATGTCATTGGTCTGGAGTCCAGGGGTTTCTTGTTCGGCACAAATCTGGCTCAGGATCTTCATGCCGGATTTGTGCCCATTCGAAAACCTGATAAACTCCCTGCCGAGGTCATATCTTCCAGTTATGAATTGGAATATGGTACAGATACCATTGAAATGCATGCAGATGCTCTGAGTGAAGGCGATCGCGTCATTATTCATGATGATCTGATTGCTACAGGCGGATCTGCGAAAGCGGCAACAGAACTGGTTGAAAAGCTGGGAGCTGTTGTAGTAGGCTACTCATTCATTATTGAGCTGGCGGCGCTTCAAGGTAAAGATATTCTAAAACCTGACACCGACATAGACATATTAGTAAGCATATAGGCAAAACAGCGGGAACATTTGTTAATCTGACATCTATAATTAATTGAAGAGTGATATTTAACAATTAATTAAAAGATGGCATAATGATGCGTTTGAGCAAGTTATTAAAAGCACTGCTGCTTATTTGTGTTACTGTTTTCATGGGGTGCAAACAGACACTAGTTATCAGTGACGTTGATTATTCACAGCCAATTGAATCGGTTTTGGAGACCGATGAAAATGGAACGGTCAATGATGTTAGAACCGGACTTTCCTTTAATATTCTACCTCTACAATATGCAGAAACTCAGGATAGCAGTTCAGTGACAACTGAGGAAGTACGAATGATACGTGGCAATGAAGGATACTATTACATCACTTCACCTGGCTATCAAAATGTGTACGTGATGGCACCGGAAAAAAGTACTCTGAAACTTAAGAATAAGATTCTGATAAAAGAGGGAGGAATTTCAAAACCTGCCTTCAATCAGAGAAATCCTTATGTGCAACTGCTTAATCGTGAAACCGGGGAAAACTATGCACTGACGGAAAAAGGTATTCAGAAACCCGATTCAAATGAAAACACTGAAGAGGAAGCCAGTTAATTATGAGATTAATGAATAATTCGATAACCGTTCGTAAAACGTTATTTGCCGTACTTGTTGGTATTTTATTAAGCTGTAATTACACAGCAATGGGACAGGAAGTGAAGTCCGACTACGAAATACAGCAAAACTTCAAAAATCAGTACAATGACATAAACAGCAAGCTTACAAATACCCAGAGTACAGATTCTGTCAATGCATTAATTGAGAGGGTTAAAACACTGGAACAAAATTTTAGTGAGCATGAGGAGCTGTTAGATGTTGCACTTTATCCTGAAACATTCAGTGATAAAATGGATGGGCTTAAGCGTCGCGTGTTGGCATCAAAAAATCAGATTACCACGATTGAACAGCAGGAAGAACAACTGCAGGAACTCACCCAACAGATGACTTCCTACGATACCAGGCTCGATGATTTAAATGATCGCACCGATTCATTGAGAAGGGCTATGCAGAAGTCACTCCAAAGCGAGAAGCAATTAACAAGCATGGTACGAAGATATCGGGAAAGCCTGGAACAGCGGGATGAGCTCATCCTTTCTTTTGTTGACTCGGTAATGATTACCTATCAGAAACTTAAGGTGGAAACCATGCAGGATCTTGAAAACGCCAAAAAACGTGCAAGGTTTAACGCTGATGGTAATGCTTTGAAGATGGTCATGAATATTGCCGATGAAAACCTGACTATTCTCAATTCCGGGCAAGATCTAACCGCCGGTGACTACCTGCGAATGAATGCCGTGCAGCAGCAATTTGAGAATATGTGGGATAAAGTCGGGGAAAATCTGGTGGAGATCTATGCGGAAGGCGATAAGCAACAAGCCAGGGAAAATATTGGTTCTGCGATTTCCAAGTGGAATGAAGAGGTTTCAGCAAAGACCTGGACTTCAATTAATGCTTCTTTTGACAGTGCAGGAATCGACCTGCCCAAATTCAATGACAATGAAACCTTCTATCAGACTTTAGACAGCTATCTTGCCGAATCTATTAAGGCAAGCGAAAAGGGTAGTGGCGAAACTTCATTAAAAAATTACAAAGCTTTCAGTAACTTCTGGTCAGGAAGGGTACAAGCGGACTGGACACCTTATATTATAGAAGCTAATGTATTGAGTAATGAACAGATGGCAAGTATTGATAATCAATTATCAATTTGGGCGTCAAATGCAGAACCCGACTCTAATAACCTGCTGGTCTACCTTCTTGGATTCAGCATCTTAGCTATCGTTGCACTCGGAATTATGCTGGCAAGAGAAAAGAAGGATCCCAAAGAATAAACTTTATTTTAAAGTCACTATAACAAAACCCTGTAAGTCAAACTCTTGCAGGGTTTTTTTAGTTAGGCAAAACTTCTGGATGGCATATCAAAAAATAGAGCAGAACCGAACCAAAAGATCAATAACACGTAGAGAAGCGTGAATAGTATACCAATGATAATTACTATTTTATTAAAGAAGAAAAATTTACGTTGATTTTCCATAGCCTCAAGTAATAGAGTAAAATCTTTATCTCTGACAAATTCTCTATACTGATCTGCCGAGTCTTTTAATTTGATGCAGTAAATGATTAGAGGTATTCCGTACAGAGCTCCAAAAATCGTAAAACAGTAAAATATCCCTACGATTAAATAAAATATCGCATAGAATTTCATATCTGAAGCCATATTACTTACCGTATCGGATAGAAGTTCACCCTGTAGTACAGAGATATTTTGAAGGGTTATCTGATCTTCCGAAGCATTGACGTCCATTTTTATATCTGTTAATTTAAATAGGGTTGAATCGCAATTCAGTATAGCCAGATAAGTAGACTATAAAAAAGAAATTATCTCAACGTGTGTTGCCTTCCGGAGTCAAAGTAACTCCAAGACTCAAGCCGAATCGCGGATGAAACCCATTACGATCAATGATTGGGGTAAATGCTGCTTTAAAAGTAAACTTTCCCGGATCATCAGGAAAAAATCGATAACCTGCTGAAAAGGTCAAACTGGGCGGCTTGACATAATCCCAGTTTTCCGCATCATAAATAGTTCCAAACATAAAACCTGCCCCCAGCTCAAATTTACTGGCTTTTTCGCCGATCAATTTCTGACCCATGACGAGTCCAATAAGTGCATTAGATTCTCCTATTCTAGAATAAGGGCCTCTTTCCCCACCAATAGTTCTTCCAAAACTGCTATATAGATAAGAACCACCCAAGCGAATACCATAGCCATTTTTAAATAGCACATCATAGTTAAGTGAGTAAAATATTCCGTTTCCACCCAATTCCAGGTAAATACTTTGCTTTGGTATTTCATAATTGCTTGGTTTTTCAAAAGGTTGGGCGAATAAGGTAGAACTTACCCCAAGCAACAAAAATAGACCTAATATAATGATCCTTGCTTTCATACTATTTTAAATATCGCTCTCTCTGATACACTATTATGATATGCGACTGCTGAACTCTCACATCTAATTAACTATAGAAAATAAAATTCAAAAAGCACAGTAAATATTAATTATTTGATCATTTTGTAATAATTACCGGGACTTCTAAATAGATAAGCAAGTGATGAATAGGAGCTATTGAACAAGGATATGGTATTTACCCGTATTTTTAGGTGGATAACTCCAGTTTACCGGACCTTTATCAAATCGGTAGTGAAGTCGAAACAGCACGGTATTTTGCCATTCTTTAGAGAAATACCGGTAAGCCTGATCCCAGAGTTCTCCATCTCCCCATCCGTCATGTATCAATACAAGTTTGGTTTTATTGGCGGATTTACCCGCGGGAAACAATTTTAGTAAAACATGGGTCTGCTGGTTTCCAATACCGGGAAGTTCAGCCGGATTATTCCAGGTGAACGAGAGCAGACGGTAATTTTCGACTGCGAGTATATGAAGATTTTCAGCTCCTCTCTGACCCTCAGGTGCTTCAGGATAAAAAAAGATATCCATTGAACCGTTTACACGCAGATCCACCTCACAGTCAGGTGCCAAAAATGATTCCAGCCCACTTTCGGTAGTCCAGGCTTTCCAAACATCTTGTATTGGTGCATTGACAATAGTCTGAAGATGTATATTCCGATCAAGTTTCTGGGCATCGATACTCTTTGCATAGAGAAAAAATGCCATAGAAATGACGAAAGTAACGACTACGTGTTTATTTTTTAACATTCTTTGTCTCCAGCTTTTGCAAAATGATCTCTTCTTTCTCTTCGTCGGTTAGCGAACTGTTAAAATTATACAGTGCTTGCTCCCAAGATCCATATACAGGATTTGGCAGGATATACCATTTTTGCCCCCAACGTTGCCGGTTGTCATTTATAAGTCGCATTCTTTCACTTTCACTAATTTCCTTCGCAGGAATAAAATCATTCAAATCATCCCCGAACAGCATAAGAACCCGGTAATTGTCTGCAACAAAATTTCGCCTGTTTATCTTATCTGATGTCCATTCTTTCCGTTCGTTTTTACTGAGTATAACATCTCCGCTATCGGGTAGTGGATAACCTAATTCTTGTAAATTTTTCCGGGTACCTTCTTCAACGGAGGCTTCCCTGTTGGTCAGATAAATGACTTTTATTCCCTCTTTTGCAGCCTGTTGAGTAAATTTGAGTGATCCCGGAACCGGATCAGCTTGTGCTTCCATCACCCATTCATTCCATTGGGCTAAATCAAATTCTGCGCCCTGTTTAATCATTCTTGCCTGAAAGGCTGAGTTATCAAGAACAGTTTCATCTACATCCAAGATTACAGCAGGAGGGAGGTTATGATAATTATTATCCTGGGATGGGATAGCAGACCAGTAGGAGTCCTCCTTAGCCAGAGCAATATTGGAAGCAGCAGTCTGATAGACCATCGTGGTTAATGCCTGGTACTCAGCTGCATTTTGTACCCATAAAGTAGCCTGAGTTGTAGGGTGATCACTAATCTCTTTTCCGGGAGCGCATGAAATAAATAATATAGAAAGCAATATAAGTAATACGTAATTGCAGATATACCTATTATTTGAAGATGAAGGGTCTGTACATGTCTTTAATTTAGAAATCATATTCTGATTCGATTAATTAGATTATTAACTCATTTACAGGATGATAGAGTGAAGAATATCTTGTATTATTGGTCTCATTAATCAAGCGTTTTAACATATGAAAAATAACTGTGACAGACGATCTTAGCATTATCGGAAGGGTAGAGGTTGTTGACTTTCCTGAATGGGACCTTTACGATATAAATGCTAAAATTGATACCGGTGCTTACACCTCAAGTCTTCACTGTCATCATATTGAACGTATTCATAAAGATGGAAAAAAGTACGTTCGTTTTAATTTGCTTGACCCATCACATGAAACATATAATGAAAAACTTTTTGAACTGCCCATTCATAAATCCAAAACTGTAAAAAGTTCCAACGGGGTATCAGAAGAACGATTCATCGTGAAAACGAATCTCGTTGTACTTGGTAAAACGCTGGAAGCGGAACTATCGCTGACAGACAGATCAGAGATGAGATATCCCGTTCTGATAGGCCGTAAGTTGATAAAGGGACATTTCATTGTTGATGTTACCAAGAAATTTCAGAACCGTAATTGATTCAAGAATAATAGTTATACATGCACATTGTAGTTTTATCCCGTAATTCAAAATTATATTCCACAAGCAGACTAGTTGAAACTATCGAAGAGTCCGGTCACGAAGCAACTGTTCTTGACCATTTGAAGTGTGATCTGGTATCTGAAAAAGATAACCCGAGTATTTATTACCGTGGTACCAAGATTGAAGGTGTAGATGCAGTGATTCCAAGAATAGGGGCTTCGGTTACTTTTTACGGATCTGCCGTTGTACGTCAATTCGAAATGATGAAAATATTTACAGCAGTAGAATCCCAGGCACTGGTCAGGTCTCGTGACAAACTGAGAAGTCTGCAAATTCTAGCAAGGGCAGGGGTCGGTATGCCCAAAACAGTGTTCACGAATTACTCTTCGGAAGTGAAAAAAGTGATTGCTTCAGTAGGAGGTCCGCCTCTGATCGTCAAACTGTTAGAGGGAACACAAGGGGTGGGTGTAGTCCTTGCACCGACTCAGAAAGCTGCAGAATCGATTATACAGGCATTTCACAGCATGAAGGCACGTGTTATCGTGCAGGAATTCATCGAGGAAGCCAAAGGCGAAGATATCCGAGCGTTTGTGGTGGATGGAAAAGTTGTTGGTGCAATGAAACGCAAGGGGAAAGACGGCGAATTTCGATCCAATGTTCACAGGGGCGGCAGCGTGGAACTCATCAAATTGAATAAACAACAGAGAAAAGCTGCTTTAGTTGCCGCCAGGTCAATGGGACTATCTATTGCAGGTGTAGATATGTTACAGTCCGATCGAGGACCGTTAATCCTTGAGGTAAATTCTTCTCCGGGACTTGAAGGAATTGAGCGTGCAACACAAAAAGATATTGCCGGTCAGATCATCCGTTTCATTGAAAAAAAAGTACAACAACAACGAGATAATAAAAGTACGCGCAGGAAGATTAAAAGCGATGCCTGATTCAATAACGATCAATAAGAAAAAAATCGGGCTGGGAGAACATGCTGAGATCTTTCTCAACATCGCCCGGCTGCCAACCTATACCAACATCGATTTACCGGTATATGTGTATCGGGCCGAAGAGGACGGACCGGTGCTACTTCTTACAGGAGGGTTGCACGGGGATGAAATCAACGGAATTGAAATTATCCGAAGGCTAATTGACAGGGAAAAGATTGTACCTGAGCGAGGTACCGTTATAGCTATGCCTGTAGTGAATGTATATGGGTTTATTCAAAATGTGCGGGGATTACCTGACGGTAAAGATATAAATCGCAGTTTTCCGGGTTCTAAAGGAGGCTCACTAGCCAAATTGTTGGCTTATACGTTAATGAATGAAATCATACCGCAAATTGATTACGGAATTGATTTTCATACCGGAGGTTCAGCAAGAGCCAACTTTCCCCAAATACGTTGCACCCTAAATATTCCAAAGAACAAAGAGCTGGCCAAAGCTTTTGCTCCGCCTATCATTATTAACTCTGCTCTCATAAATAAATCATTCAGAAAGGCCGCTAAGAAGAAAGGTAAGCATATACTGGTGTATGAATCGGGAGAGTCGCTCAGATATGATGAATCTGGCATCGAAGAAGGTATGAACGGTACGATGCGCGTGATGAAGCACCTGGATATGATTGATTCGGCACCTGATCCCAATGATAGCGAAGTATTTTATAAAACAACCTGGGTGCGGGCCAAATATGCCGGACTATTCAGCTCTAAAATAGAATTGGGTGAAAAAGTTAATAAAAGACAAGTTTTGGGCCATATAAATGATCCCTTCGGGCAAGAATGGTTCAAATCAATGAGTCCCCAAAATGGACGAGTAATAGGCTTAAACAATACGCCGGTGGTACATAAGGGGGATGCCCTGGTTCATCTGGCTTATAATCTCAATAAATAAGAATACCTACAGATAGTTATGAAAGACGATTTAATCTTTCACGTTGTAAAAAAAGAAGATTGGAAAACACAGAAAAAAGACTCAAGATATCACCCCGAAACCATTGATACCGAAGGGTTTATACATTGTTCGACAGGCAGAAATATTGAGGAAGTTACCAATAGATTGTATAGTGGAGAAGATGATATTCTGCTGATTATCATCAATACTACACTGGTTGATCCTGAAATAAGATATGAAAATTGTGGAAATTCGGATATCAAATACCCACATATTTATGGGCCTTTGAATATGGACGCTGTAATTGATAAAATTGAACTGGCAAGCGAAGATGACGGAAGTTATAAAATATCTTTTTCCGAGAATTAGACATGACATTATTTGAAGCTGCTTTAAATCATATATGCGAGACGGCTAAAATTCCTTCCTTCAGCACCTATGAAGAGAGAATACATCCTTATATAAGAAGTGTATTTAAATCGATACCACACGCTGAAGAGATCCGTGTACCGGGAAACAGTCTTATCTTTAGCGTTCCGAATGCCCAATCTAATTATACAGTAGCACTTGCAGCTCACCTGGATAAAATCAATCACTTTGGTAACAAACACCCGGCTGAACTGCCGGTTAAAGTCACTGAATCACATATTCAGGGAGCAATGGACGATTGTGCAGGTTTAGGCATCATATTATCTATTGCCGAGCACTTGGATTCGATAGGTGAGGTACCCAACTTTTTGTTTTTCTTTTCAGAAATGGAGGAAAGCAAAGGCCTTAAAGAGCATCCGGAACTACTTCGGAATATAGGCAAAGGTTATGAACATGGGATCGGGGCCAAACGCATATCTAAGACTTGTCTTCAAAATGAGTTTATTCCTGATGAAATTATAACTGTAGACACCACTCCGCTCTTTAAAGGAGAATCCGGCGTGGCTCTCTATTCGAAACATTGGGAATTAAATGACCTGGATCCGAATAAAGAACTCAAAAACAAGACCACTCAAGCAGAAAACAGATTTAAGGAGATCGATTCGAAGATACATTTGGATAATAACACCAATGATTACCTTCACTATGGATACGAATTTAATATCAACAGTGATAAACCTGTGGTATCAAATGCTTTGGAACCCGCCATCTATCCATATCACCAAAAAGGTGAAAAAGTGTACAAGAAGGACATTGAACGAGTTCTAAACATATTAGCGGATTATCTAAATTCAGTTGCTTAATGAGCTACTGTTTTTTATACAATCCGTCATCCAATAGAAATAGGTCATATAATAGTTTTCTGAAGCTAAAGGAGCTGACTGCCGATTGGAGAGATACACGATTTATCAGCACAGAATCGCGCTTGCACCTAAAATCGGAAGCAAAAAAAGCAGCACTTCGTTACGATACCGTAGTTGCCTGCGGTGGTGATGGAACCGTCAGAGATGTTGCCGTAGCCTTGTTAAAGTCTGAGGCTAACCTGGGTGTGATACCTTTGGGCAGTGGTAATGACTTTTCAAAGAGTATTGGTTTAGACAAAGATCTTGAAAGATCCGTCGAGGTACTGAAAAGAAGAAAAACCCGTTATATTTCAGTCGGTAAGTGCAATGATTTTCATTTCATAAATACTCTTGGTTTTGGTTTTGACGGACAAACCAACCGATATGCCATGGCGAGCAAAGTACGATTTGGCTCGTTACGCTATGCTCTGTCCGCTTTAAAAGCAAATTTTCTGCGTAGTCCATTTAAGGTAAACATCTCTATTGACGGAACTTTGTTGGATGAAAGTGACTGGATCATGATTACAGCTGCCAATGGAAGGGTAGAAGGAGGTAATTTTGTGATTGCACAGGATGCTAATCCCTTTGATGAATTGTTACGGATTGTAATGATCAGATCTATTTCAAAAGGACTTTTGCCTTTCTTATTACCCTTATTTCTAATTGGCAAGCAGGAATGGCTTCCTTATTACGAGTGCCGTAAGGCTAAAAAGGCATTTTTGGAATTCAATAGGCCGGTTTACATCCATACAGACGGTGAACAAATCACCAGTAACGATACAAAGTTTGATATTACACTATATCCCAAGTCATTAGAAGTGATATGCAGGTAAAATAACTGCTACTTGAGAATGCCTTTTATTATGTGCAGTACGCCATTTTGAGCTCTTATATTCATCTTCAAGACTTCTGCATTGTTTATCTTTACCGGATTTTCGCCAGGTTTTAAAACAAGTGTTACGCCACCCATTGAAGTAGCCCTGGCCATCACTTTCATATTTCTTTCAGTAGCATAACCGGTCATGATATGGTTCAGTAAAAGATTCCTGATTGATGATGAAGTAATGTTCTTACCTGAAGTTTCTCTATCAAATGACTCGTTAATTGGGGCAAATATGGTGAAGGGGCCGTTACCTGATAGTTCTTCATCAATCCCATTTGCTTCCAAAGCAGCTGCAAAGGAGCTGAGATTGCTATGATTCTTGATGACCGTCATGATTTTTTGGGAATTTGCCAATTCAGGATTCGCCATTAGTAAAAAGGCAGCTAAAAGGAGGCCTATCCCTCTGTTAATATTCATTTTATTGATGACTTTAATTACTGTTGAATAAAGCCGAATATTTGTCTGTAGATACTTAGATGAAATAAATCTTAGCTGTAACCAACTAAAAAAAAATGTAATAGGCAACAAGATAGCTTTATAGTGCACCGATAATCTGTTGCAACTGAGAAAAGGTGACAGGCTTTACCAGGTAAGCTTCATAATTGGTCTTAGAAGCCCTTAATTTTGTGGATTCATCTGAATTACCGGTAATATAGATTACCGGGATGGAGTCATTCTTTGATTGGATCTTTTGCATAGCTTCGATCCCGTCCATATTATCTTCAAGCATAATATCCATAAGGATAAGATCAACATGCATTTCATCGATAGCTGAAACCGCTGCTTCTCCTTTTGCATAGGCGCCAAGAACCTCATGACCCATTTTTTGGACCATTTTTGTAAGCATAAGGGATATAAGCCGGTCATCCTCAATGATAAGAATCTTCATATGCGCCCAATCTATTTAATTTCTCCACAAATAATCTAAATTTGTTAAAAAATACAAGGTAAGTTAATGACCGACAATACTTTATAAAGGTTTACAAATACGGAATATTAACTAGAAGGCATCAATGTATGACTCGGGAATGGTTCACTACATTATTCGACATGCTGGAATTGTTTATAGAGAGGAAGTAGGAAAAACATACATTTTCAATAAATCTAAAGCAGATAAATGGGTAATTCCTGTCATACTATTTATTACAACGCCGAATTCATTATTAATTATTGAAATGACAATTTTGGCCTAATGAGTATATATATGTCGTATAATTTATATTATGTAAAGTTTAAATAAATCTATCTATTCCCTTATTCACTACACTATCAAACAATACTTTAAAAATGTTACTGCTGTAATGCCTCCTTAATGGAACGAAAATCAGGAACCTGGCTAGCATCATCTAAAACTTCTGCATATTCAACTTGCTTATCCTCACCTATTACAAAGGCAGCTCTTTTGGCGACACCTACCATTCCGTAGAAATCATCATATAGAGCGTCGTACTTTTCAGATACTTCCCTGTTGAAATCACTTAAAAGTGTGAAGTTCAAATTTTGGGCTTTCTTGAACTCTTTTAACGTAAAGAAACTGTCTACACTAATGCCAATCACTTTGGCATCCAATGAATTATATAGTTTCATATTATCTCTTACTGTGCAAAGTTCTTCTGTGCACTTACTAGAAAAAGCTAATGGGAAAAATAGCAATAAGCCTTTAGACCCATTTAGATAATTATATATCTCGACAGGTTCTCCTTCTGTATTTTGCAATTCAAAATTGGGCGCAGTATCCCCACTATCTATAGACATAATATGTTGTATAAGGTTTATATTTGAATGGTATCCTTGCTTGAAGGATTCTTTTTTCTGGCATATTCATACCCGTATAGAGTCATGAGAAGGCTGCTAATAAGCAAAGTTTTCCATAACCAACCTGTATTCTCATTCACTCCGGGTATATACCAATAGATGATGAAGGTTATCAGGAATAAAATAATTCCCACCAGGATGTACATATATCGTTTTTCTCTGTAGGTATAAACCGAATACATCAGCAATGCAACCAGAATGGCTCCTCCCTGGTAAATACTAAGTAACCAATCCTTCAAGGCATAGGTGTTGGCTACCAATACATAAGATAAGACTATAAAAAGCGGTAAAGCGGCATAAACTAGTGGAAATTGGGCAAATACGGGCTTAGACTGTCGGATAAACACTGCCAAAGCGCTTAAAACGAATGCCAGCGCAATAATATGTCCCCATTCTACAACTATATCTGAATATAGTGTAAGATCAATGGCATCTAGCCACCCATCAACCACTACACTAGCCTGGGTAGTGGCAAATACCAGGGCCGCAATACTCAATCCCAGAAACTTTAATCTATCGCTACCTTCTGCATAATTATAACACCTATAACCGCAATAAAAACCGACGAAACTAAGTAGTAATGCATCCCATGCCATAAAATACTAGGATCTCAGGAATTTTCGGGTTCTTGTCTGGATCGGGCGGCCTGTTTTTGTTCAATTTCCCGGCGGGTTTGCTTCTCTTGTTCAAATACCATGACCAGATCTGCTATTTGCTTGAGCATAGATCGATCAAATCGTATCATTTGCTGCATAAAATCGTATAAGGTAATTTCTTTATTGTCGTCATAAATAACTATCTCCCAGTCAATTAGCGGAATATTTTTTATGACATTTACAACACCCGCCCGATGTTTGGCGAGTTTGCTGAGCAACTTTTGTATATCGTCTAGCTTCTCTTGATCTACCTCAAATGTTTCACGAAAATGCTCAAAATCACCAAGTCTGGTAGGTCTTGGATTTTTAAAAGCCTGTTCCAAGATTGGCCGGTAGTATGATAGCTGTGCATGATCTATGAGCAGCAGCATTTCAGCAATGGATTTGCCGTCGGGTGGTGTTTCCGTGTACGGCACATTCTCTATAACATATTTAAGTGCCTCTGCTTCATCTTCAAGATATGCAGCATCTTCTACCAGTGTGTCAAGCTGTTCCTGCGTAATTTCCCGGTCTGTCATGAATATCTATAAATCTTGTTTATCTGGCCCAATCAGAATCAGCTTTCGTCTTATCGTTACTTTTCTGTTGCTCCAGCATCTCGACCAATGATAAGCCTGAATTGAATTCACGATCCCGGTCTCGTACAGAATGTATGTTGTTCTCCTCCTGGAAATCCCAAAACTTTCCGAATTGCCTGTTTTTGTATTCCCTCAGAAAATCAAGTCTTTCCTTCAAATCTTCTTTAGGAACCAACAAACGTTGTTTATCATAAATAGCTTCTTCCCTGCTTTCAAAGACAATATCATAGTCTTTGGACATAACTATTGCCTCTTCAGGACAAACCTCTTCACAGTAACCGCAGTAGATGCAGCGTAACATATTAATTTCAAAGAAGTCGGGATATCGTTCTTTAGGATCATCTGCATCTTCGTTTGCCTGCATGCTAATAGCAAGCGGCGGGCAAGCACGGGCGCAGAGTCCGCAAGCCACACAGCGTTCTTTACCATCGTCTTCTACTAGTACCGGTCTTCCTCTGAAAATTGCGGGAGGGTCCCATTTTTCTTCCGGATAATTTAGTGTAAAGGTGGGCTGAAATATTTGTTTAAAAGAGTACCAAAGAGCCTTCAGAATTTCCGGCAAATAAAGACTTTCTGAAAAGGATAGCTTACGCTCCCGCTCGTAATTCTGATTCAGCGCATTGGCACGTGGTTTATCTAGATTCTCAATTTGAGCCATGTGTAAGTTCTGAGCCGCTTTAAATAGTTTGAGGTAATAAGAACCAGCTAAAAATAACTTATTAAGTGGTTCACTTCAAAAGTAAAAATTTTTATTTCTGTTTGAACGTCATGGTAATAGGTACACCCTTGAAACCGAACTCTTCCCTGATCCGTTTCTCAATAAAACGCCGATAATTGGCCGGAAGCTCAGATGGCGTATTCATAAAGAATTTGAATACAGGCGGAGCTGATTTTACCTGTGTAGCATATTTGATCTTCAAGGCATGTCCCCTTTTAATAGGAAGCGGACGTTCTTTAGCAATCCGCTGCAAGAAATCGTTAAAGTCGGGTGTACTGATAACTTTTTCTCGTTCCTGGATCACTTCTTCTGCTACCTCAATAACTTTACCGATACGTTTTTTATTCGTAGCTGATATGCTCACAATGGGTACCCATTTCATATTGGGCACTTCAGCATAGATATATTCTTCAAATTCTTTGAGCAGATTCGTGTCTTTTTCAGGAACCAGATCCCATTTATTCAGAACGATTACAATTCCCTTGTTAAAACGTTCTGCCTCACTGAGTATGTGCTTGTCCTGTGCTTCAAAACCCCTCATGGCGTCGAGCATAATAATTGCCACGTCACAATCCCTTAAAGCTCTGTCGGTTCTTACAGCACTATAAAACTCAACATTTTCCTCTACTTTTCTTCTTTTTCTGAGCCCGGCCGTATCCACCAATATGTAGGTCTTATCGTTATAAACCAGCTTACTGTTAATGGAATCGCGCGTAGTACCGGGTATATCCGTGACGATGCAGCGTTCATCATCCAGCATGGCATTCACAAAACTGCTTTTGCCTACATTCGGCCGACCGACAACTGCCAGTTTTGGATATTTACTTTCGGGTTCTTCTGTCTCTTCGGGAAGTAGTTCCACGAGACGATCTAAAAGATCACCGGTACCTGTGCCATTAATTGCTGAGACAGGAAAAAGTTCTTCAAAACCCAAGCTGTAAAATTCTGTGGCATTTAATGCCCTCTCTTCGTTATCAGACTTATTCGCAACTAACAAAACAGGTTTTTCCTGTTGACGAAGTAAATTTGCCACCGACATATCAAGGCTGGTAATTCCCGCTTCGGTATCAACTACGAACAGAATAATATCCGACTCGTCAAGGGCAATGTGCACCTGCTCTCGGATACCTTCAATCATAACGTCGGTTGCATCCGGTTGATATCCACCTGTATCAATTACGGTAAATTCTCGGCCGTTCCAGTGCGACTCCCCATAATGACGGTCACGGGTAACCCCGTACTGATCATCAACAATGGCTTTGCGACTTCCTATAAGTCTGTTAAAGATGGTAGACTTGCCTACATTTGGCCTTCCTACTATTGAAACTACGGGGAGCATGTTGATTATATTCTTGTTATTTTGTTTTGATTCGAAAGCGATGAAAATAACGATTATAAAGCTCAAAGTAGAGTATTAATTCACATGCTTCAGACCTTTTATAACAATTTTGGATTTTTCGGTTCAATCTGCCTGGCTTTCCTGGTATTTCTTATCTTTATTTTCTGGATTGCGGGAATTGCCGGTATTGCCCAGCTCCCTGAAGAACAGAATAAAAATCTCAAACTTGTAGTCTCCGCATTATTTCCTCCCTTTCCTTTCTTCTGGTTACTCTATGATATGTATCGACAAAAGAGGCTTATGAAAGAATAAGATCGCACTTACTACAGTAATCCGTAGCTTTCTTTCGGATTGCTGAGAGTGTACAATTCGTTATCCATTCAGGAACTGTAATAAAACGGTTCATAAACCAATGGTAGAATTATTTGAAGGTCTCTACTCCTCAAATTATTGGTTCAGCAAGTTTCTTTTACAAAGGGGGTTGGCTCTTATTTATCTCCTGGCATTTACTAATGCTCTGAATCAATTTATCCCATTATTGGGTAGCAAAGGCTTATTACCTGTTCCACAGTTCCTCGAACGGATGAGCTTTAAGAAGAAACCCAGTCTGTTTCACTGGCACTATTCTGATACGTACTTTAAGACCGTTGCATACATTGGCTTTTTTCTCTCCCTACTGGCACTTTCTGGTATTTCCGATTCGGGTCCGGTTTGGGCATCAATGGTTGTCTGGTTTTTATTGTGGATCATTTACTTATCCATTGTAAATGTTGGAAACATATTTTACGGTTTCGGATGGGAATCTATGCTGTTGGAAGCAGGATTCTACGCCATTTTTCTTGGCCCGTTATCCTGGTCTACTCCAATACTTATGATCTGGATTTTCAGATGGATGGTTTTTCGGGTGGAGTTCGGAGCCGGTCTGATTAAAATGCGTGGTGATTCATGCTGGAGAGATCTTACATGCCTCAATTATCATCATGAAACACAGCCTTTACCCAATTCCCTGAGTTGGTTTTTTCACCAGCTTCCGGAGCCATTGCACAAGGCTGAAACCTTTTTTAATCATCTGGTTCAGCTGGTTATAGTTTGGGGACTTTTCTTCCCTCAACCTGTAGCTTCAATTGCAGCGGGGCTTATCATCCTGTCCCAAGGTTATCTTATTATAAGCGGTAACTATTCCTGGCTAAACTGGTTAACTATTATACTTGCATTCAGTGGATTCAGTGATGAGATTTTAAATTCACTTACAGGAATGGCCGTGCCGTCTGTTACTTCAGTTCCTTTCTATTTTGAAACCCTCGTTGTATTACTGACACTAATTGTGATCTATTTAAGTTTCGATCCCGTGAGAAATATGCTTTCAAAAAGCCAAAAAATGAACTTTAGTTTTAATCCCATTCATCTTGTTAATACATATGGAGCTTTTGGCAGTGTCACTAAAGAGCGATACGAAATTATTATTGAAGGTACCGATGACAAGTTTCCAGATGAAAACGCAACCTGGAAGGCATACGAATTCAAAGGCAAACCCGGTAATCCTGCACGCAGACCACCGCTTGTTTCCCCGTACCACCTAAGGCTGGATTGGCAAATGTGGTTTGCAGCAATGAGCAGAAGTCCCAGACGGCATCCATGGTTTCAATCTTTAATAGCAAGATTACTGCAAAACGACGAGTCAACTCTAAATTTACTTAGAGAGAATCCTTTCCCAGAAGACCCGCCTCTCTCCATCAGGGCTAGATTATTTAAATATGAATATACCAGCCATAAAGAGCGTAAGAAAACCGGAAACTGGTGGAAACGTGAATACGTTCAGGATTACATGAAACCTCAATCACTTTATAGCGATGAGTAACCTTTAAAGGTTTGAAAGAGGTGCAACATTCCCTCTTTGAATGAATAGTAGTGTGACTACTGTTATCAACTGTTATATATAATCAAAAACTGAGCATTGTGTTTTTATTGGAATCTGATGAACTACTTGAACATACTTCCAATATTGTTCATGAGGATACACAAAAGCAAAAACTGAATCTCGACCTGACCATATCAAAGATTTTTTCTTTTACGGAGGCCGGTTCTCTAGATTTCGGAGGAAGCGAGTTTGAAGAAGCAGGAGGTAAATATATTGAACCGGTCAAACAGTCTACCAATGCCGACTACGGATGGTGGATACTGAAAGAAGGCACCTATCAAGCAATATTTAATGAAAGCCTTCATAACCTTGAAGATACTCTTGTGGCTATTTCACTGCATGAGCATGCATCGAAAGCAGGTATTATTGCCAATTCTCGCATTTTGACACCTGATCATAGCGTGGACGAAATATCAATCAATTTTCAGGTTCCAACTAATGGTTGTAATATCAAGGAAAATGCCCGCTTTGCGACTTTGCATTTAATCGCTGATTAGTTTCTAGTCTATGGCATTCGGGTCACATTGGGAGTGGAGAGGTTTTGGCGGAGTTGATGGAGTATTTGTGGATTGTTATAGTGCTCTCCCTATAGTTTCCGAGGTACATCGTCAGGTGGATCAATATATTTATGTACCTGGGCTTAAAACCAATCTTAAAATTCGAAATGGCGAAGAGAGTGGACTAAAATTTAAACAATTCAACAAAAATGAAGGAGAATTTGAGCTATGGAGTGAGTACGAAGACGAATTGTTTGACTTCCCTATTTCAACTAGTGCCCGGGATTTATTACAAAAGACTCTGAATGAATCGGAGTTGGGTCCAATTAAATCGATACCCTCGAAAGTTCATAGCAGCAAAGATACCTTGGCTTGGCTCAGAGAAATCGGTTGCCGGATCATTCAAGTTGAAAAGACAAGGGAAATCCGCAAATTAAACAGTAATAATGATTCAACGTTTGTTGAGTGGACTTGTATTTATGAACCACAGGCACTAAATAGTATTTCTTTAGAAAGTATGTCCTTCGAAGAAACTGATCAACAGAGCTCTCTGCATTCTCTGGAAAATGTACGAGCAGCATATCGTGATTTAGAGCTTCATCGCTTACCCCTGATTGTCAATAGTTATTTGGATGCTGTTGCAATCTGGTCGAAAAGCAATAAAATTTGAGCGCTTTTTTCCTTAGGTTACAGTTCCTTCTTTCGGACCATAATCCTTTAAAATTATAGATCCTTCATGAATAAATTACTTCAAGGTAAAGGTAAATCACGGTTTTGGATTGGAATAATACTGGTATTCGGATTTTTAATTGCTGCATTTTCCGACTGGATTATTGAATGGCTATGGCTGGGAAGTCTGGGCTATGAGCAGGTATTTTGGACAATAAAAGGAACACAATTTCTTCTTTTAGGAGGAGCTCTACTGGTCGCATTGTTATACATTCTGCCCAACATGCACTTTTTGGCCAATCAATCAAAGACGATTAACTTCAGCCAAAGTCCCTTGGGGCAGTTGAATTTAGAGCAATTCACCCATAAACAGTTTAAGACTATATTTTACTCTTTTGGTGTTTTATTCAGTCTCTTTTTCGCCTTTGCCTATTATATGCGTTGGGATTCCTATTTCCGATTCCACTGGAATGAGACTTTTGATAAAGTAGACCCCATATTTGGCCTGGACATTGGGTTCTACCTCTTCCGGCTTCCTTTTATTGAGACCATTCAAAATAGCCTTTCCATATTGGTTTTCTTTGTCACCCTGCTCATGCTGGTTTTTTACCTGTATTCAGGTTCATTAAGTCTGCAGGGATCATCTGGAATTAGTGCACGAGATTCAGTAAAGAAACATTTAAGTCTTAACCTGGGAGTCTGGCTGCTTCTGCTCTCCTGGGGATACTACCTGGAGCGATATAAGCTATTATATAATCCGAACGGTACGGTATTTGGAGCAGGTTATACCGATGTTCATGTAGTACTCCCTGTGCTCTGGATTATGGTAATATTCTGTCTGGTACTTTCTGTACTCGCGTTTATGCAATATTTTATATCCAACTTCAGATGGCTCATAATCGGAGGTGTTGCTACTGCAGCAGTGGGTATCATTGGTCAGGGATTACTTCCAACCGCAATTCAGAAATTTCAGGTAGAACCTAATGAGTTACAGCTGGAAACTCCCTTTCTGGAGCATAATATTTCACAGACGAGGGAAGCTTACAAGCTAAACAGAATCAATGAGCGTGAATATAATGCCCGTGACACTCTTACATGGGAGAAACTGGAAAATAATACCTCTACCCTTCAGAACATAAGGCTATGGGATCCTAGGCTTGTTATTCAAACCTACCGGCAACTGCAGGAAATTCGCCTTTATTATCAATTCTACAATGTAAGTCTGGATCGCTATCAAACTGAAGAAGGCTATATGCAGATGATGGTATCAGCCAGGGAGTTGTCCGAGGAGATGCCCGAGCAGGCAGATACCTGGGTAAACAGACATCTTCAATTTACACATGGTTATGGAATGGTAATGAGTCCGGTGGCTCAAATCGGAACACAGGGCGATCCTATCTTTACTATAAAAGACCTACCGCCTGTTTCTGAAATGGGTCTAAATGTTGACCAAGCCGGCATCTATTATGGGGATCATGATCCAAGCTATAAAATTGTAAATACCGATATTGAGGAATTGGATTACCCGAGAGGCGATCAGAATGTTTACAATAACTACGATGGTAATGGCGGTGTTTCCATTGATGGTTTCTTCTCCAAATTGCTTTTTGCATGGGAGTTTAGTGATATAAATATACTATTGACCGATTATATTCGCGAAGGTAGTAAGATTCAGTTTTGGAGAAGTATTCGTGAAAGAGTCAGGAGAACGGCCCCCTTCCTTCAGTTTCAGGATGACCCGTACATGATATTGGTAAACGGTGATTTAAAGTGGATTCAAGATGCATATACTACTTCCCCGCACTACCCCTACTCTGAACGTTATAATGGTCAACTAAACTACATTCGGAACTCCGTTAAAGTAGTTGTTGATGCCTATGACGGCACCGTGGATTTTTATGCCATTGATGAGGAAGATCCCATTCTGGACGTGTACATGGATATCTTTCCTGATATGTTCAAATCTTTGAATGAGATGCCGGAGGCTATAAAAGCACATATCAAGTATCCCCAAACATTGTTTGAAATACAGATGGATATTTATAATACCTACCATATGACGAATCCACAGGTATTTTATAACAACGAAGACTTGTGGGAGCGCCCGAATGAAAAATATGGCGGCCAGCAAATTAAAATGGAGCCATACTATGTGTTAAGCAAGCTTCCGGGTGATGATAATCTTCAATATATGCTTATCAGTCCCCTGACGCCCAATAACCGGGATAATATGATAGCGTGGATGACTGCAAAATCTGATTTTCCTCAATACGGTGAAGTGGAGGTCTTCAAACTGCCTAAAGAACGGCTCATTCTTGGTCCTGCCCAAATAGAGGCCAGAATAGACCAGGATACCGAAATATCACGACAGCTTGCTCTTTGGGATCAACGGGGTTCACGTGTGATTAGGGGTAACCTGATGATTATTCCTATTGAAGATTCCTTCATTTATGTAGAGCCCGTATTCCTGATTGCGGAGGGAGTAGATATACCCCAACTGCAAAGGGTAATTGTGACGGTTGGTGAAAAAGTTGTTATGGAGCCCACATTGGGACTTGCACTTGAATCACTGTTTGGCCAAAGACCGGAAGAACGAATTATGGCGGCTACCGAAACTGTAATTAGTCAAGATTCTTCGCAGGCCCAAGTTCAGGGGCCGGCTCAGACCCCGACAGGTCCCCAGTTGGAAGAGTTTAAAACCCTTTGGAGTGAAGCTCAACGGGCTTTAAGGGATGGAAATTGGCAGCTATTCGGTGAGAAGATGAAAGAAATTGAAGACCTTATGAATGAAGAATGACCTGAAATCAGAAATGTCAATTTCGGATGTTATTGGGGATACTGATGAAATCATGTCAATTATAACAACTCTGTGCAAAATACTTTGTTCATTTCCTTGAATGGCCTTTAATGAGTTTATCCCAGTTTAGGTAAATGAGGTGTAAAAGTGAGACCCTATAGATTAATCGGGTCTCACTTAATATTCTATTCTCAGAAATGAGTTATCACTCTATATGAATTCCGCAGCTGCACTGTACATGACCATGTGCATCTGATTGAGCATGCCAATCAAACTGACCGCTGTACCCTTCTAATTCCCACCAGAAAGGAAGACGTTCTTTTTCCCGGCTAGCCATTTCATTCATGGTTGCCGTATTATAAAATCGCCCGTTGACCATTGTATGAATTACGTTTTCCGTTTCCCGGATGTTTTCAAGAGGATTTCCATCCAATACAATGAGGTCTGCAAGCTTACCGGTTTCAATTGAGCCCAGTTCATGGTCCAGACCCAGGTATTTGGCCCCATTTATCGTAGCGACTTGTAAAGCTTCCATTTCTGTCATTCCCCCCTGCTCAAACATCCAGAGTTCCCAATGGGCGCCAAGACCTTGCAGTTGACCATGGGCTCCCAGATTTACATTTACGCCTTCTCGTAGCAAATCTTTAGCCATTGAAGCACTTGAGATGTGACCTATTTCATACTCTTCTTGTGGAATCATGGTGCGATGTCTGGAACGGGGATCAATTACTGATCTTGGGGTATATTTCAACAGGTGTTCCTTTTCCCACACTTTAGTATTCTGATACCAGTAATATTCACCACTTACACTTCCGTAATTCACTACCAGCGTCGGTGTATAACCTGTACTGCTGTTGCTCCATAGCGTCTTAACATCGTTATACACCGGAAATATAGGAATATTATGCTCAATGCCGGTATGACCGTCGAAAATCATACTCATATTATGCGTATAGGTAGAACCTCCTTCAGGCATCACCAACACCTCAAGTTCTTTTGCAGCTTTCATTACCTGCTGGCGTTGGTTCCTTCTAGGTTGATTATAGCTTTTTACAGAAAAGGCCCCGAAAGCTTTGGTACGCCTAATAGCTGACAAGGCATCTTCATAGTCGTTTATAACTGCTTTAAAATCTGCATCTGCCCCATAGAGAATTCTACCGGTTGAAAACAAACGAGGTCCTACTGTATTCCCAGCCTTAATCTTTTCAGCTTGAGAAAATACCATTTCTGTATTGGAAGATGGGTCATGAGCTGTAGTAACGCCATATGCAAGATTCGCAAAGTATTCCCATTGCTGCTGTGGATCCAATCCCTCGCGGAAATTGCCAATATGGGCATGAACATCTATAATGCCCGGCATTATTGTCTTGCCATCAAGATCTATAACCGTGGCCTCCGGGGGTATCTGACTTTCATCCATATCTCCAACAAACGAAATTCTATTTTCCCTGACCAAAATCAAGCCATCTTCAATTACCTCTCTTTGATCATTCATTGTGATTATATGTCCACCCTTTAAAGCTATGGTGCTATTAGGCTTATCTTGTTTCAGCTCAAGTCCGATTTCAATGCCTTCCCGGGTAGGTATTGGAAGTTCTTTTTCCGATTGTCCATCAAGAAAATCAAAAGCCTCGTTAAGTTTCACTGTATAATATCTGTCCCCTAGGGTCCAGCCGAGACTATTGCCGTCATCCAACCAGTGAAGATTTATACCGGCATCCTTGGCAACATGTGTGACCGGAATGGCCTTGGTATCTGCACTGAGTGCAATAGCTGTACCTGCTTCTGGCATTGGGGCCAGATACACTTTGAAGAGCTCGTTAAATGCGACCCATTTGTTATCGGGACTGACCACATAATTGTTTCCGTATTTGCTCGTGAAATGGGTTCGTTCATTATTCCCACTCAGATCAACGCTTTTGAAAGCATTATCCAGGTAAGAGCCTCCAAGGAAGTAGATCCTGTTTCCTTCTGCATTGAATATTGGATTTGTACCTTCTTCGATTATTTGCTTAGCTACTCCTCCGGCAGCCGGCATAGAATATATTCCGGGTTCAGTGGTATAAACATGGCCCTGATGGTTATTTCCATCTTCCTTGCGAAAAAGAATGGTGTTACCGTCCGGAGAGAATGAAGGATCCCGATAAATTGCTTTCTCTGTGGTAACAGTTTTAGGAGCGCTATTAGCGCTATTCATATCCAAAACTTTAATAGTCCCTTTCTCTAAATCACTCCAGGTGACATATACTAACTTATTGCCATCATGTGAAAAAGAGGGTTCATACTCATAAGCTTCTCCTTTAGTCAACCGGACAGGTGCACCATTCGGGAGTTCTTTTTTCCAAAGATAACCCACAGCATTAAATACCATATAATCTCCACCGGGAGCAGTTACAGCATGACGGATAGCTCTGGCTGTAAAGGTGTCCGGGGCCGGATCCTGTTTGAAATTTGCTGCAGCAGCAAGCTTATGGGTTACTTCAACTTCAAAAGGTATATATTCTGTCTCCTGCGTCTCAATATTCAATTTATTTATTTTACCATTTGACCAAAATACCAAGTGCTGATTACCCGGCATCCAATCGATATTTACATAAGGGCCAAATATTGCCCACGCTTCCTGCTGATCCTTGCTGAGATTTTCGAATACAGGCTTCTCAATCCCGGTGTCAAGGTTTCGTACATAAAGAACACTTTTGGTCCTTACGCGGCGAATAAAGGCCATCCTCGTACCGTCAGGTGATATGGTCGGACTAATTGCTCCACCCGGGCCTCCGGTGACTCGTTCAATCTTCCCGGTCTCCCTATCATAACGATTGATAGCATATATCTGGCTATTGGGATCCTTATTATATTGAAAGTACCCGCCGGGGTATACCGCCTGGCTGTAATATACATATCTGCCATCCGGTGAAATAAAAGGCTGTCCCAAATCCTGCTGCTCATTAGGCTTCTCTACCAGCTGTATCCCTGATCCGCCACTTTTATGATAAAGCCATAACTCTCCGGATCCCAGAGAGCGTGTTGAGCTAAAATGTTTCTTGGCTACAAAATAGTTGCCATCAGGAGACCAAAATGCATTATTAAGCAATCTGAAATCCTCTTTGGTTATTTGTCTTGCATCGGAACCATCACTATTCATGACCCAAATATTGTCACCGCCCCCCGCATCACTGGTGAAGAGTATGCTATTACCGTCGGGACTGAATCGGGGCTGTATTTCATAAGCCATCCCGCTTCTCAGAACCTTTGCCTTTCCGCCTTGTGCCGGCATGATGAAAATATCACCCAACATATCAAACACGATTTTACTACCATCGGGACTTACATCAATATTCATCCAGGTACCCTCGTCGGTTTTGAGGCCGAACTCTTTATAGGGTCCGCCCGGATCGCTTACGTCCCACTTTTCATCGCTCTCTTGTGCTTGGACATTGATAGATATAGCTAGGAGAAGTAATACCGATATTAACTTATTCATAAGGAAGATTAGTTAAATTGTTGATCGATCAGGCTAATCAGATAAACCATTGGGCAAAGATCGGCGAATGTTAAGGTTTTGTATACTTATTTGCGATTATTATCAAAAATAATACTTTGTGTTGTTGAAACTTTCCTTGTTCTTAAGGCGTTTAACACCCATATAATCAAATTACTAGAATGTTACACTATCAAACATATTATTTAGGTCCTGAGAAGGACTGGGTGGTTTTTGTTCACGGAGCAGGCGGGAGTTCTTCTATTTGGTTCAAGCAGATTAAAGCCTATAAAAAGCACTTCAATGTATTGCTTGTGGACCTCAGGGGTCATGGTAAGTCAAAAGACCTCATGCAGAAATATTATGAGGATCAATATACTTTTCAGCTAATCAGCAAAGACATTCTCAATGTACTTGATGAGGTTGGAATAGAAAAAGCACACTTCGTGGGAGTTTCCCTGGGTACCATCATAATTCGCACCATCGGTGAGATCGACCCCGACCGTGTAGAGTCAATGGTCATGAGCGGTGCCGTAATGCGCCTTAATATCCGATCGCGATTCCTGGTCTGGGTCGGACACCTATTCAAAAAGGTTGTACCATTTATGTGGCTCTACAAATTATTTGCCTGGATTATTTTACCAAGAAAACGTCATTCAGAATCAAGACTGCTGTTCATCCGTGAGGCCAAAAAGCTTTATCAAAAAGAATTTCTAAAATGGTTCAATATGACGAAAGATATCAACCCCCTATTGCGCTATTTCAGGGAAAAGGAACTTCCTATACCTACCCTATATGTCATGGGCTCTGAAGATTACCTGTTTCTGCCACCTGTCAGAAAGATTGTATCGGATCACAAGCAATCCGTTTTGCAAGTGATTGAAGAGTGTGGTCATGTATGTAATGTCGAACAACCCAATGTGTTTAACCGTCTCTCCATCCAATTTTTGAAGAACCAGTAGCTTTCTCTGGTTATTTACGATACCCTCCTCCAGTAACAGTAAACATGATGAAGTCCTAGCTTTCTATTTCTGATTAAATAGAATTCTTCTTTTCATTTTAAATACCACACAGATATATTCACTGTTTTATAAATAACTGTTATAAATATTTCTACTAAACACATATGCTCAATGAACCCTCATTTGTACCTCAGCAAACCGGTTGGATTGAGGTAGTCTGCGGCGGTATGTTTAGCGGCAAGACCGAAGAGTTGATTCGCAGGGCCAGAAGATCGCACATTGCGGGACAAAAAGTCATTATTGTAAAACCCGCGATTGATAATCGATACAGCGAGGATGAGATTGTATCTCACAATGAAAATGCCCTTCCCAGCATTGTGGTGGATACAGCAGATCAAATTATTTTACTGACCTCCGGAGCTAAAGTCGTTTGTATTGATGAAGCTCAATTTTTTGATGAGCGTGTGGTCGACGTAGCTAATACATTAGCCAATGACGGTAAGAGAGTTATATGTGCAGGTCTGGATATGGATTTTGAGGGACGCCCATTTGAACCAATGCCTAAATTATTGGCAATAGCGGAATATGTTACTAAGCTACATGCCATTTGCGCCGAGAGCGGTATGATGGCCCATTATTCCCAAAGAGTTATTGAAAGCACTGACAGGGTATTGGTCGGTGAAAATGAGGCCTATGAGCCCCGGGCACGGCATTGCTTCCGCCCACCTGTTGATAAGCGAAGAGGAAAACCTATTGAACAATTTCATCATCCCAAACTGGAAGAAGAATCTAAAGATACAGAGCTTTAATGGATATTATCCGCGGTTTAATTGGCATGGCAGCCATCATTGGGATAGCCTATGCCTTCAGTACAAATAAGAAGCGTATTAACTGGAGAATGGTGGCTACCGGACTGGGTATACAGTTTATACTTGCCGTTTTTATTCTTAAAGGAAGGGATATGGCTGAGTACTGGACTCCCCTCGGCTGGCCAAAAGCTTTTTTCAGTTGGGTATCCTCCTTTTTTGTCATTGTATTGGATTTTACAACCCAGGGAGCCGAATTTATCTTCGGCGACCTTGCAAAGAGTCCCGGTATGGAAGGTAGTATGGGGAACTTTTTTGCTTTCCAGGTACTGCCTACCATTGTCTTTTTTGCCTCACTTACCGCTATCCTCTACCATTATGGCATCCTTCAGCGAGTGGTTGAGTATATGGCCAAAGGGATGCAGAAACTTATGGGAACATCGGGTGCTGAATCCCTTTCTGTTATTTCAAATATTTTTGTCGGACAGACTGAAGCTCCGCTAGTAGTGGAACCCTACATTAAAAAGATGACCAGATCTGAGTTAATGGCTGTGATGACCGGCGGCATGGCTACCATAGCAGGCGGTGTTATGGCAGCATATGTGCAGATGTTGGGCAATGCTTATGCCCAGGCAAATGATGTAGCCCTGGATGTGGGTAGGTTATTGTTTGCCGAACAGCTTCTGGGAGCTAGTCTCATGGCGGCACCGGCAGCCTTGGTTATTGCCAAGATGTTTTTCCCGGAAATCGGTGAACCGGCTACTAAAGGCAATGTAAATATTGAAATTGAAAAAACGGATGCAAACGGTATTGATGCTGCAGCGAGCGGTGCCGGTACCGGATTAAAATTGGCAGCAAATGTCGGTGCTATGTTATTGGCATTCATTGCATTACTTGCCATGGGAAATTACTTTTTTCAATGGTTTGGCGGAATTACCGGAATCAATACCCTCATACCTGGAGGCGACCTGAGGATAGAAACTATTCTGGGTTGGATACTAGCCCCCATTGCCTATATAGTAGGAGTACCTTGGGCGGATGCAACAAGTATGGGCTCTCTCTTAGGTACCAAGGTGGTGTTAAATGAATTTGTGGCATATCTGCAGCTCTCGGATATGGTGAGCAGTAATATCATCTCACAGAAAACGATAACCATGGCCACTTTTGCCCTTTGTGGTTTTGCTAATTTTTCCTCTATAGCAATTCAGATCGGCGGTATTGGGGGATTGGCACCAAGTCGCAAGTCAGACCTAGCCCAATTGGGACTCAAAGCAGTCATTGCCGGAACCATGGCTAACTTGATGACTGCTACTATTGCAGGCATGTTATTCTAATTGTCGGCTGTTACGATCATTACGAGTAAATTTCTTACTTTAAGCAGTATTTAAATTTCCATTCGTAATTAAAATCTACATCCGGTGTTATTTTTCAGTCCGATTGTCGCTTATTCATGAACAACTCAAATGCAACATATTCTAACCTATTCATTGTCGTCTTGCTTGCAATATTTTTATTCTCTGCTTGCACGTCACCGCAAGACGGCGAAGAAATCAAAAGACTGGCCAGGGTTGGCAATGAGTACTTGACACTTGAGCATGCCAGAACCCAAATACCTGATTTTATGCTTCAGCAAGACAGCATCGGAGCATTACAGACGTATCGTGAAAGATGGATAGAGAATCGCCTGATGCTGCAGGAGGCAGAACGACTGCAACTGAGACAGGACGATGAGGTTCAGGCAAAAATACAGCATGCTCAGCAGGAAGTATTAACGCAGGCACTGAAAGATGCCGTAATCAGTGATTACGAAGAAGAACTGGTAGTAACCGATGAAGAAGCTCGAAATTACTACCAGGCTCACAAAGATCAATTTGTATTAAATGAACGTTTCGTACAGTTCCGCCACCTTATTGCCGAAGATATTGAATCGGCTCGAGCTGCCAAACGAGAGCTCATGCAGGCTGTTCCATGGCCTGAAGTGGCCAGGAAATATTCGATCAATGCAGAAGCAAAAATTACGGAATCGGAACAATTTTGGCCGATCTCCATGGCCGCTTCAGATATCGAGATTATGAATCGTTATTTAAATATTATCGGACAAAGTGAAATATCACCGATTCAAAGAGTGAACGGCAATTATCATTTTGTTCAGCTCATGGAGTCAAGAGCAGAAGGAGAACATCCTGACCTGGATTGGCTGATGGAACAAATTAAAGATTGGTTACTGTTGGATAAACGACGGAGACATTTCAGTTCATACGTAAAGAATCTTTATCTTAAAGCCCAATCGAATAATGAAGTGGATACCTTCAACGTTCTTCAAACAAATTATAATACACAACCCAACCGTACTGATACCCTTCAAAACACCGAAACTAATGAATAAGATTTACAGCCTATCATTTTTGCTGATTCTTTTACTTATAAGTTCAACTCCATTGCTCGCACAAATTCAATCGAGCGGTGAAACCTTAGATCAAATTGTTGCAGTAGTTAATGATCATGTAATACTGAAATCCGATGTCGACCAGCAAGTAACAGACTACATGATGCAGATGAGACAACAGAATAACCAGGCCCCTACTTTTAATGAAGGTATGTGGTACTCGGTCTTAAAACAGATGGTGGAGCGATACGTGTTGCTGGACAAAGCCAAAGAAGATTCGGTAATAGTGACCGATGAGCAGGTAAACCAAGCCATTGACAACAGAATCAACCAGTATGTAAGTCAAGTTGGTTCTGAGGCAGCCCTTGAACGCGAACTTGGGAAAAGCATAGTTCAGCTGCGAGCTGAATTGCGTGAAGATTACCGTACCGAGATGATTGTAAGCGAATACCGGAGAAATAGAATAGGCAATATAGACATAACACGTCCGGAGGTGAGAGAGTATTTTGAAAGAATACCACGCGACTCTCTCCCAACTATACCTGAGCGAGTAGCAGTTTCACAGATTGTAGCGACCCCTCCTCCCCTCGAGAACGCTCGCGAGGAAGCGCTGAATCTTGCAAGACAACTCAGAGACTCCCTGCTAAATCACGGTAAAACGCTTGAAGAACTTGCGCGCAGGCACAGTGACGGACCTTCTGCCCCCTCAGGAGGCAGGTTAGGGATGATTCCCATTAACGATTTGGTTCCCGAGTATTCAGCTGCTGCTTCTGCCCTTCAGCCGGGCGAAATCTCAAAAGTAGTTGAAACCTCTTTTGGTTTTCATGTAATACGATTGAACGAACGAAGGGGTGACCAAATTGATACCAACCATATTCTGATAAGCATAGATGAGGAGAGTTATGATGATCAGGCAGCCATCAGCAAACTTGAACAGTATCGTGACAGCGTACTGACAAACAATGAAGTGACCTTTGCCGAACTGGCCAGAAAACATTCCGAAGATCCAAATACAGCACCTCAAGGAGGAAGAATATTAAATCCACAGACCGGAGAGCGTCTGATTGCGCTAAGTCAACTTGATCCTGCCCTTTACCGTATTGTATTACTGCTTGAGGAGGAAGGTGATATCTCAGAACCAAAACAGTTCAATATTGGCAGCCAGAACAATTCCAAGAAAGCCTACCGTATTGTACGTCTTGATAGAAGCGTTCCTGAACATATTGCCAATCTGGACCAGGATTATGAGCGTATAAAAGAAGTGGCTTTACAGCAGAAACAGTATCGCATTCTGGCGGAGTGGATAAGTAACCTTAAGGATCAGGTCTATATTGAATATAAAATTCCTATCCCTCAAAATGTAGAACAATCATAACAGTGTAAAATATGAGCACCATACCTCAAGAACCTGTAGAGGCAGTTGACTTCTTTCAGGATTCGGTAAACAATATCAAAGGTGAAATTTCCAAAATGGTTGTTGGTCAAAAACAGATCATTGACCGCCTTCTCATCAGTTTGTTCTCACGCGGACATTGTGTGCTCATCGGTGTTCCGGGCCTGGCAAAAACCTTGCTTATAAGAACCGTAGCTCAAACTCTCAATCTGAGTTTCAGTCGCATCCAGTTCACTCCTGATTTGATGCCCGGTGATATTACGGGTACTGAAATAATTGAGGATGACCACCAAACGGGTAAGAAGGCGTTTAAATTTGTCAAGGGGCCTGTATTTGCCAATATCATATTGGCGGATGAAATAAATCGTACACCACCAAAGACACAGGCAGCGCTACTTGAAGCCATGCAGGAATATCATGTCACTGCTGCCGGGAACCAATACGATCTCGACTTACCCTTTTTTGTACTAGCCACTCAGAACCCAATTGAACAGGAAGGAACCTATCCCCTCCCGGAAGCACAGCTCGACCGATTCATGTTCAATCTCTGGCTCGACTACCCTAGCCTTGAAGAAGAGATGGATATTGTGAGCCAGACTACTTCCAGACAAAAAGTAAATGTCGAGGCGGTTCTTGATGCCAAGCAGATTTTGGAACTGCAGGAACTTGTCCGCGAGGTTCCGGTTCCTGAAAATGTACTAAACTATGCGGTTAAATTGGTGGGCATGACACGTCCCAAATCTGACATTGCACCTGATTTCATAAACAAATATATGAGTTGGGGAGCCGGACCGCGAGCATCCCAATTTCTGATATTGGGTGGGAAAGCACGGGCACTTATGAATGGCAGGTATAATGTGACCCAGGATGATATTAAAGAGTTGGCGAAACCCGTGTTACGGCATCGGTTGGTGAACAATTATGCAGCAGAGGCTGAAGGGTTGACGGCTGACAAGCTAATTGAAATGCTTATAGATCATAACAAATAGATAAGTTTTGCTGTGGATTTCATTTTTCAAGGCTTTCAATCGCATCTGCCAATCTGGCTATATCTGATTCTATTCTTTTTGACCACCGCACTCAGCTGGTGGTCGTATCGTGACCTGAGATCCACCTCACCTTTTGTTCGATATAGTTTAATTACACTCAGAAGTCTCGTTTTTTTGATACTTCTGACCTTGCTTGTTAATCCTTATTACAAAGCTGAACAAACTCGCTATGAAAAGCCGGAGATCATGGTGCTCTGGGATAACTCTGAAAGCGCAACCATTGAAAAAGGCAGCTATAATGGGCGTGAAACCTACCTGGATGTGATCCGCGAAATTGGTATTTCTGATACGACTCTTGCATCCTATCGCTTGTACTCTATGGGATCTGCAGTGGAGCCTTCATCACTCGACTCTCTGCCTTTAAACGACTCCAGAACCAATATTTACAATGGCATCGAAGCAATTAAAAACCAAGGTGATGATATTTCCGGAGCTATTATGATTACAGACGGGATTTTCAATCAGGGGCGTAATCCGGCTTTCGAAGCAGGAAATATTTCAGTACCGGTGATGACAGTGGCACTTGGCGATACGGTTGACCAGAAGGATCTGATTGTAGAAGAAGTAAGAACAAACGACACCGGATACCTGGAAACACTTCATCCCTTAGAGGCCAGAATAACCACCAACGGTTTTACCGGTAGAAATTTTCAGGTAGAACTAAGAAAAGGCTCTGAAATACTGCAACGTCAGAGCATTAGTCCGGCTAAAAACAGAACATCTCATACCCTTAATTTTGATATCAACCTGCAGGAAGAAGGTCTACAGCAATATGAGATAGTAATACCCTCCGTTGAAGGAGAATGGACAGCTACTAATAATATACAGCCCTTTGCTATTGATGTTTTGAACGACAAGCAGCGGATACTTTCCCTCGCTTTTGAGATTCACCCGGATGTTAAGGCCGTTCGTTCACTACTTCTTGAGGATGAAAATACACGGCTAATTCCGAGAACCTGGCTTGGTAGCGATAGATTTATAGAAGGTGACCTCGACTTTTCGGCAGATACTCTTGAACTGCTCATACTCCATGGCTATCCGGGCAGAGGTTTGCCGGCAGAGGTAGATACAAAAGTTGGCAACTTGCTGACTGAAGTGCCCACCATTATAATAGCTACACCTTTATCTGACTTCAGATCTTTGCAGGAGTCTAACCAAAACATTTTACCGGTTTCTCTGGGTAGGTATGCAAATGCACAAACTGTTCGTCTGTTGCCCGATGCTGAGCCGACCGATCATCCTATCATGGAATTACCTGAAATCTCCTATGACTTGTTACCCCCGTTAAAAGCACCAGTTCGAAGTATTGTCGACGCAACCCCTGGCAGTACAATTTTGTTTGTCAGTGAATTTCAGGGAGCAAACACCAATCAGCCTTTAATAACCATTAAAGAGCTTGGAAACAGTCGTCAGAGTCAATTGTCAGGCTACAATTGGCACCGCCTGGCCCAAAGCAGTAACCGAAGTATCAGGCAGTACTGGGAAAACCTATTTTATAATATTGTAAGCTGGACTGCTACCAAGCCGGATAACAGAAGACTCAAAGTACAACCGAGTCAAAAAGTATTTACAGGTACTGAACCGATTATTTTAAATGCATTTCTAACCAATGAAAGTGGGGAGAAAGTTACCGATGGTACTGTTGATGTTGAATTTGAAGGAGAAGGAATTGAAACCAGATTTTACTCGATGACCAATATTGGTGATGGACAATATCAGCTTACCATCAATGCTCTTCCAATGGGCATTTATCGCTACGAGGCTACTGCTAAGAAAGGAAACAGAATCATTGATACACAACAAGGTGAGTTATCGGTAAGCAACACCAATACAGAATTCGTGAATACGGAAAGAAATGATAATCTGCTTAAACAAATTTCTTCACGAACAGGTGGCTCCTATTTTACCTTCGCTGATTTGGCTGCTTTCAATGACTCCCTAAATGAAAAAGGAATGCTGAGCAGGGAAGAAAAAGTTGAAACCACTTTATTCTTCCCTTACCAACATTCCTTTTGGTTTATCCTGATAATCACTCTGCTAACTGCAGAATGGATTACCAGAAAATATTTTGCCTTATCCTAAGGTGCTAAATAAGGTACTACCCTTCTTCAGACATTACTTTACTGAAAACTAATTGTGCGGAACCGGTATTCAGGGTCAAGGTATTCTTTCCTCGAACCTGAAAAGATTGTGATCCGGAAACAGCATTCAGATAAGAATTAGACATGGAGTTTGAGCTACAGTTTACTTTTGTAGTTGAAACACCATTCATGCTTACAGAACCGCCTTCGCTTGCACTGTATTCACCGGTGAAATAATTACAATCGGCTTTACCGGCTACGGTTCCATCAGTATTGAAACTTACGGTATAATTTTCACTCATTTGAACCTGGCTACCGTCCATTGAAGTCAGTTGCCAGTCACCCTGAAGATCTGCCGGATTCGTGGACAACTGGTTTGCACCGGAACAGGCAACAAATGCTGTGATTGTGAACATTAATAATAAAATATTGGCAGCTTTTCTCATGATATTACGTATATATTTAATTGACGTTATTTGTTATGGTTACTTAGTTGGAATTTCCTGTAATCTAATTGATCCAGTTTGTGAATTTATTTTGGCTGAAATTCCTATTGGAAGCGTAAACATATTATCAATGTGTCCGATCATAGACCCATAATACGATGGTACCCCCAGTACTTGTATATGATCTTTTAAAACTTGTTCCAGACTTAAACTATTTTTATTTCCCTTTTCGCAATTTACACATGTACCAAATATAAACCCGCATAGCTTACTGAGGATTCCATTCAGCTTTAGCTGAGTCAACATCCTGTCTATTCTGTAAACTTCTTCTCCCACATCTTCAACAAACAATATGGCTCCTTCCCAGTTCGGAAGGTAATCAGATCCAAGCATGGATGTCAAAACTGTTAGGTTTCCTCCAATCAATCTACCTTCAGCTGTTCCAGGAGTTATCACATTGAAATCAATAGAAGTATCCGGCTTATTAAGATATTCGGACTTTTGTCCACTCATTAAGGTATCTTTAAAGCTTGAAACTGTGAATTCATTCCATTCCGATTTTCCTACCGGTCCGTGAAAGGTAATGAGTCCTGTTTTGGCATAAATAGAGATCAACAGTGAGGTAATGTCGCTAAAACCGATTAGAGCCTTGGGATTTTCTTTAATACTGTCAAAATCAACCAAATCCAGAATCCTGTTAGAACCCCACCCCCCACGAAATGGGATGATGGCATCGATATCAGGATCTCGGAACATTTCATTCAGATCAGATGCCCTTGCCTCATCGGGACCTGCCAGATTACCGTAGCTTTTTCTTGCATTTGGCCCTTCGACAACATGAAAACCGAGATTCGTTATAGTCTGTACAATTTCATCATATTTTTCACTTTCAGGCAGTATACTTCCGGGACTGATCAAACCAATGGTATCGCCCGGCATAATTCGTTTAGGCTTTACTAAAGAATTTGCAGAGCGCAGTGAATAATCGGAAGTCAGATTCAACGCAGTGGATACTCCACCCAAGCTCAACGCTTTTAAAAATGTCTTTCTACTCCAATTCATTGTTCCCTATGTCGCGGTTTGGTACAAGTGGTGATCGTTAATATAATTCATGACCTCTTCAGGCAACTCTTGTGCTACATCTTCTCCATCACTAAGCCGATCCCTTATTTCGCTTGAAGATATCCCAATTTCTTCATGTCCAATAAAGCGGGCATTGTTTTTCAGCTTTTCCGGCAAGTTACTGTCATCAGTATTGGGTCGCCTGGCAACCAAAAGTGTGCAGTTTTCTATGATTTCTTCCCAGTGATACCATTCTGTAAAATGGTTAAAGGAATCCTCGCCAATGCATAGATAAAGCTGCTCATCCGGGAATTCATTCCTGAAGTACATAACCGTATTCACCGTATAGGATGGCCTAGACAATTTATCCTCTATAGCCGATACCCATAAATTAGAGAGATCATTCAACGCTAAATTGAGCATATTGAGACGGTGATTGAAATCAGTGAGTTCCCTGTCAGTTTTATGTGGCGGATTGGGTGTCAATACAACGTAAAGCTTGTCTATATACCCAGAATCAAGATAAGACCGGCAAATGGCAATATGCCCGTTGTGAACCGGATCAAACGTACCGCCAAGCAAACCTATGCCCCGTTTGTCTGAAGACATCAGCGGCCGTCTTTGGAGGCTGTAACTGTTGAATCATCAGGTTCAGGTCCCATTTCAGCAAGTGCCACGCGTGCTTCGTCCACATAGTCTTCAGCTCTGCTGCGCAGATCACTTTCGGGAAAAAGCTGCAGGAATTTTTCATAGCTATCAACGGCCATGGTATAGCGTTCACGCTGTCGTGAAGTGACACTGTTATCGGCATAAATGACATAAGCATTAATTTCATTTACCAGCGCCCGTTCAGCCCATTCCGTTTCAGGGTAACGGTCGATAGTTAAGTCATAATAGATAATTGCAGCCTCGTACCTGTCGGTGCGCATGTAGAGATCAGCGGAACTGTAGAGCTTTCTGGCCAGTTTGGACCGCATTTCGGTAATATATTCAGCTGATTCCTGAACCCTTTCCGAATCGGGATAGCGACTGTTAAATAACTGAAATTTTTCGATGGCTGTGCGTGTATATTGCTGGGAAAGCTTAAATCGAGGACTCAGTTTGTAGTAGCAGTAAGCGTTTTTAAAATCTACTTCCTCTCTTCTAGGAGAATTAGGATACAAGGTTTGGAACCGCTCATATTCTGAAGCAGCCAATAGATACCGCTCGTCATTGAAATAAGATTCAGCCAGTAGAAACTGTGCGTCTTGTGCATATTCTGTTCCCCTTCCGATGCGTATCACCGTTTCAAAAGCCTGTACAGCATCCCCGTACTTCCCATTGTCAAAAAGATTGCTGGCTTTACCAAAAGCCTGAGGTAATGTGTCACCAGGCTTAATTAAATCTTTTCGTGCACAGGAAATCCCGACCAGCGCAATGATCAAGAGAACAAAACCTGACTTAATGTATTTCAATATATGAGTATTCATTCAATTTAAATTTCAGTATTCGCGATTAATTAGCTTGTTTAAATAATCAATAATATCATCTTTATAAATCGAGCTTTCAAAAACTTCCAGGTGCTCTAATGCATTTTCATAATGATGCTTTATCGTAGCCTTGGTTTTTTCGATCACACCCAGGCTTGTGTAGATGTCAATAATTTTATCTACATCCTCTTTTCCGGAGACCGGTTTTTGCAATACATTTTTTAGAATCTTTGTCTCTTCCTTGTTTCCACTCTCTAACGACAGAATAGACAAATATGTTTTCTTGCCTTCAATAATATCTCCGCCTTGCTTCTTCCCGAACTTCTCCGGGTCTGCGATTACATCCAATAGATCATCCTGAATTTGAAAAGCAGTGCCTATTTCGGTTCCAAACTCCTGGAGATTGCGAAGTTGTCGGTCATTACCGCTTGCCACTGCTCCCCCCATTTTAAATGAGGCACTGATCAGAGCAGCAGTTTTACCTCGTATCATTTTCAGATAATTCTGCATGGAAACCATTTCGGCTTCCTCAAATTCAAGATCATATGCCTGCCCTTCACAAACGTTACGTGCGCTTTCGAGAAAGATATCCATGATAAGAGCATACTGCCTTTTGGTAAACGAATCATCGTTACCGTAATACTGCAGCTGTTCAAATGCCCAGGCATACATGGCATCTCCTGAAAGAATGGCTGTTGAGGCGTCCCATTTTTTGAAGACACTGTCTTTACCCCTTCTTTTATCAGCGGCGTCCATGATATCATCATGAAGCAGGGTAAAATTATGAAGCAGTTCAATTGCCATCCCCGCAGGCAAAGCATTTTCAGGCTCTCCACCACATAAGCCACAACCAATCAGTGCAAAGTAGGGACGAATACGTTTCCCACCCAAAGAAAGGGTATAGCGAACCGGATCATATAGAGAGTGCGGACGCTCAGGAAACTCAAGCTCCCTTAGTTTTTTATGGATGAGCGATTTAAGCTCTTTTTGGCTTTCGGTGATATTCAAAATCTCTTTGCTGCTTTTCAGAAAGGCCAAATATAAGCATTTTACACAAAGATGTTATGACTAAGAATCCTTTAGATTGAGATGACTGATATCCAGATCAGAAACCTGTTCACAGCCTGTTAATACCATAGTAATTTTCAGTTGTTTGATCCACTGCAGATACAATTCTTCCAGCCCCTCCTGCCCTTTTTCAACAACTGCCTTGATAACGGGCTGGGCCGAAGCTGTAAAATCAGCCCCAAGACAGAGTGCTTTTGCCATATCAAGTCCGTTACGTATGCCCCCGGAGGCAATAATTTCAAAGTCATAGCTGCCTTTTAGCTGTACAACTTCTCGCAGACATCGCTCGGTGGGCACTCCCCAATCATTAAAAAGAGATTCGGGATTTGAATTTGAAGGCCTGGCATTTTCCACTTTTGACCAACTGGTGCCTCCTGCTCCTGAGATGTCAATCACAGAAACTCCGGCATTCAATAATTTATCGGCCGTTTCACTTGTAATACCTGCCCCAGTTTCCTTAACAATAACGGGTATAGTCGACCGATTTACCAATTTGTATATCCCATCCAGAATACCTTTAAAATTCCGGTCACCCTCAGGTTGCATCAACTCTTGTAGGGGATTCAGATGAACAATGATAGCATCGGCAGCTATGCAATTTACCATTGACTCATAATGGTCATCCGACAAACCTCCGATCAATTGTTGGCCTCCAATATTGGATGCGATATAGGCATCCGGAGCTTTTTCCCTGACTATAGAGAATGTCGCTATAGCATCCTGATTTTCCAGCATAATCCTCTGACTCCCTACACCAAACGGTAAGTCATGCTCCTGGCAAAAAGAAGCAATAATGGCATTCACCGCTCCTGCATCAGCGTAACCACCAGTCATGGATGAGATAAAAAGAGGAAATGAAAATTGCCGGCCCAGAAATTCAGCATGGGTATCAATTTCATCAAAGTTCACCTCCGGTAAGGCATTGTGACACATATAATACCGATCAAATCCGGTTTGCTGGGTGTAGGAAGTATCCCCGGAAATCGTCAGGTCAACATGATCCTTTTTTCGTTGTTTGATGGTCATAATTGCATGAATTATTTGGGGAGTTACGAATAATCATTTCCTGAAATCGTTTGCAAGATTCTTTAGTGACAGTCCCGTCACCCTGTAAACCGTCCATTCATCCATCGGCACAGCTCCAAGCTTTTCATAAAAACCAATTGCCGGCTCATTCCAATCGAGGACCGACCACTCCAGCCTGCCACAGTTTCTTTTCTCTGCCGTGTATGCCAAATATGTGAGCATCACTTTCCCATAACCATTACCACGCTGATCGGGTTTTACGAATAAATCTTCCAGGTAAATACCGGGCTTACCTAAGAAGGTAGAAAAGTTGTGAAAGAAAAGTGCAAAACCTACCGGCTCATTCTGATACTCACCAAAAATTACTTCGGCTTTAGGATTATCTCCAAAAAGATACTTCGCAAGGTTTTCTTCCGTAGCTTCAACCTCATGTTCCAGCTTTTCATAAGCAGCCAACTCTTTGATAAAACTCAGGACCAAACCTGTATCATTATCAGAAGCAAAGCGAATGGAAAATTCAGGTATTGAAGTACTGATATGCTCCTTCATTGTATTGTGATAACTAAGTGCTGATATTACCCACGATAACTGATTTAAATCATGTAGGATCCACCGTTAATGTGAAATGTGGCACCGGTCATATGCCTGACTTTTCCGGAGGCCAGAAATGCAACCAGCTCGCCAACCTCCTCAGGTGAGGTAATCTCGTCAAACGCCATCCCCTCCGTCAGATAGTCTTCACCGTACACTTCTATGGAATCCAAAGCCATATCCGTTTTAATAAATCCGGGAGCTATGGAATAAGCTGATATATTATGTTTGCCGAAGTCACGGGCAATGCTCTTGGTAAAGGCTACCATCCCGCCTTTGGAAGCGGCGTAGGCGGCGTATTCCTGAGTATCTCCCCGGTAAGCTGCTCTTGAAGAGACGTTGATCAGTATACCACCCTCATCGACCTTCCACCGTTTTAAGGCCCATTTTGAAAGTATTGCTGAAGCTCTCAAGTTAACCTGCATCGTTTTGTCCCAGCTATCCAGCCAAAAGTCATCCGATTTGTCGAAACCGCTCTCAATAAAAATTCCGGCATTATTTATAAGCACATTCGGTGCATGATCACGCTGAAAAATAGGCTCCAGTTTTTCTTTAATTGCTTCCGGATACTCAAGATCCACATGAAGTCCTTCAAATCTATCGCTGGATAGGAATTCAGGATCAAACTCGGAACTGCGTGCGGTACCGATTACACGTGCACCCTGAGATAACAATTTATCAGTAATGGATTTTCCGATCCCTCGTGAAGCTCCCGTAACGAGAGCATAGGTATTCTCATTCATGAAATAAGACCTAAATATTTGGGAATGTTTATTATGACCCGGTCATCCGTATGTTTGATCTTGTCACATTGAATGCCGGTTTACCTATATTGAATAAAAGGAAGAGCGGTGCAGGAAACAAAATTGCTTCCGGATTAGCTGCGGTAAACGGGTACATTGGAGCAAGCTTCACCATACATCAATTTCTTGACATAAGGAACAAGCTTCTTGGCAGCAAAAAGATAAACACTTTCGGGGACAGGTTTATCCTTACTGCTACAACCCTTTAAGATTACAAATTTATCTTTATAATCCTTCCAATTTACGTTTTCAAGTTTCCTGCGGTACAATTCGAAGAGAAAATCCTCTTTTGTCCCTTTGAATATATCTTTTGCATAAGAGGATGCGTGGCCCGCAATAAGCATATAAGCCCATTTTGAGATGATGGCGTCAGAAGAGCAATAAACTACTAAATACTTACCGGCGTACTGCTCCCAGTCATGATTTTCGAGACGGGCGCGAAACTCTTTTTCTTTCAGTATAAGACCTTCGTAAAGATAATCTTTGATATCAAACTCCAGGATGGGCGTGTCGTCAAAATATTTTTGAAGGTCCAGAGTGACCAGCTTATTCGACTGTTTTACCTTATTTACGATCTCACCTTGTTGTTCAGACATAGACTTCTATACTGAAAATGATTCTCCGCAAGAACAGGTTCTTGAAGCGTTGGGATTTTGAAAATGGAAACCCTCTCCTTCCAATCCCTCCGTATAATCCAGCTCCGTTCCGGATAAATACAGAAAGCTTCTCATATCAACGATTAACTTTATTCCGTTGTCTTCGAAGAGCTGGTCTTTATCCGATCCATCAGAATCATTATTATCAAAATCCAGTTCGTAGGTCAAGCCCGAACATCCTCCACTGACCACTCCTACCCGTAGTTCGGTATCATCAGGAAGATGTTTTTCATCCCTGATCTCTTTGATTCGTTGGGCAGCCCTGTCACTGATAGTTATGGACATGTATTATCTTACTTCCTTAGCTAGATTAAACAGAAACGACCTGTATTTCAGGATCTACACGCTTCACCATGCTTTCAATAGCATAAAGTGTCCCTGATGTAGCCGTTGGACAGGTTCCGCAAGCTCCTTGATAGTGTACTTTAAGACGGTTTCCGTCCAATCCAAGAATTTTGAGGCCTCCGCCGTCTGCCAGCAGGTAAGGTCGTACCTGTTCATCAAGCATTTTGTTAATTTCGACAAGTCGGGGATCATCAGACTCCTGCACCTCTTTGGTTGCATGTACTTCATCATCTTCCATGGCATCTGTTTGGGGCTTGGCTTCTCGAATCGGAGGAGCCAGCTGACGGAGGAGTTCAGACCATACCGCTTCCCCATCCTGGGTTACAGTGACGTATTTATCTACGTAATAGACGTTAATCACATTTTCGATAGCAAATAAAGCTGAAGCCAAATCATCGTCTTTAGCTTCACCCGCATTTTCGAACGATTTTGTTACACCGTTAGTCAACGGTTCACCCAGTACAAACCGCATGGCATCGGGATTTGGTGTTCGTTCAATTTCTTTAATCTTTGGCATAATATCAGTTGATTACCTTTGTGCTTATTTTCTTTGTTTAGAACGAATATAAATAATTAATAGTATCCAGTAAACATCACTTCCCTTGCCTACTTTTCATGCCGACCGAACAACAAACTATTTCAGAAGTTATCACTATTAGTCAGCAATACACTAGAAGAACTTCTTAGCCTCCTTGACACCTTCTACAAGCCTGTCAATATCATGTTCATTGTTGTAGAAGGAAATGGAAGCTCGTGCCGTACCGGGAACACCGAATCGCTTCATCGTTGGTTGTGCACAGTGATGACCGGTTCGAATCGCAATTCCCTGTTGGTCTAATATGGTACCGATATCGGTCGCATGAATATCATCGAAGACGAATGAAATAACCGAAGCCTTATTTTCAGCGGTACCGATTATTTTAAGTCCTTCGATGTTCAAAAGTTCATCAGTTGCATAGTTAAGTAATTCATGCTCCCTCTTCGCTATTGATTCCATACCGATACCATTCAGGTAGTCAATGGCTGCTCCAAGGCCAATACCGGCAGCTATCGGTGGCGTACCTGCTTCAAACTTGTGAGGCAAAGAGTTAAAGGTGGTTTCCTCAAAAGAAACTTTATCGATCATGTCACCTCCACCGCGATATGGTGGCATCTCTTCCAGGTATTTTTCTTTACCGTAAAGAATGCCAAAACCGGTAGGTCCACACATCTTATGGGATGAAAATGCATAAAAATCAGCATCTAAATCTTGCACATCTACCACACTGTGAGGCACAGCCTGTGCCCCATCTACTAGAACCGGTATATCAAGCTTATGAGCTTCAGCGATCATCTCTTTGACAGGATGCACCGAGCCAAGTGCGTTAGAGACATGTCCAACAGCAACAATTGCCGTGCGTTCATTCAAAAGATCCAGATATTCATCCCAAATCAACTCTCCCTTGTCATCAACAGGAATAACCCTGATATGGGCATTTTTTTCTTTTGCTATCATCTGCCAGGGTACAATATTGGCATGATGTTCGATCTCGGAGAGCAAAATTTCATCACCTTCGCCAATAAACTTCTTACCGAAGCTGCTTGCCACCAGATTTATGGAATCTGTAGTTCCGCTGGTATAGATGATTTCGCGTTGTTCTTTCGCATTGATAAAAGCCCGTGTTTTTTCACGGGTGGATTCGTAAAAATCAGTACCCTCCTGGCTTAACGTGTGTATACCACGATGAACATTAGCATGTTCGTGCCTGTGATAATAGTCAATACGGTCGGCTACCTGTTCAGGCATTTGGCTGGATGCCGCATTATCGAGATACACCAATAAGTTGCCATTCACGGTTCTTTTGAGAACCGGAAAATCTTTGCGGATCAAGTCAAAGTCGACTTTCTTATCCGATATGGTGTCAACGGTATTTGGCATTTATTTAGCTATAAGCTCGTAATCTAATTCTCGATTGGTAAACCCATGCAGCTCATCGACTAGAAGTTTTTGCACGGAATCCACCGTAATGTTCTCGATGGTTTCCAGAGCAAAAGCATAAACTAATAGTTCTTTCGCCTGTTTCTCACTCAACCCTCGACTTTTAAGATAAAAGACCTCGTCTTCTTCTAACTGACCGACTGTTGCGCCATGGGTACAAACCACATCATCTGCAAAAATTTCAAGCTGCGGCTTGGTATTTACCAGTCCTTTACGAGAAAGAAGCAGGTTTCGATTTTCCTGGAATGAGTCAATCTTTTGAGCATCTTTACGCACAAAAATCTTACCGTTAAACACGGAGTGCGCATTTCCGTTTATCACACATTTGTGAAGCTGGTGGCTTTCACAGTGAGAAAATCTGTGATCCATCACAGAGTGTGTATCAGAAACTTGATCCCCGTCAATGAGTACCAGACCGTCAACAGTGAATTCTACCTCTTCTTCTAGCTGGGTAATTCGCGGTTCGTTTCGCGATAGTTTAGCTCCCAGGGTTATGGTATATGATTCGTAATTAGCGTGCTGTTTAACATGAGCCCCGGTTCGCGCAATGTGAATGGATTGCTTACTGTCACGCTGAATTTTAGTGTGCTTTACGTGGGACTCTCTTTCAAGATTTACTTCCACTACGGGCAGATTGAAATACTTGTTATCGCCCAGACCCACATGTTCTTCTACTATAGTTATTTCCGATCGTTCATCAGCAACTACCAAACATCGAGAGGTGGTAAAATAGGTCTCTTCTGCATCTGTTTGAATATTGAGCAGCTGCACGGGTGTATCTACTTGAAGATCTTTGGGCACGTAGATAAATGCGCCGTCCTGCAGAAAAGCATTGTTGAAAGAAGTAAACACATCTCCCTGAAAATCTGCATACTGGTTGAGATGTTTCTTTATTAGGGGATTATTATTGGCTGCCAGGTCAGCAAGATTCCCGATGATGACCCCTTCAGGCAGGCCTTTTACGGAAGAGTGCTTTTTGGAAAAGAGACCGTTAATGAAGACCAATCTCGCTTCACTGCTCTCTGGAATGAAATACTCACTGATATCCGGGACATCAACCTTGAGATTTCGTGCGAGAACGTAGCTATCCTTATATAACTCTTTTAAGCTGATGAAGCGCCAATCCTCATCTTTGGGTTTTGGAAATGGCGTATTCTTAACTTCTTCTGCCCCCTTTAAACGCAGATCATCCAAAAGTTTAGATTTTCCGTTCAGGGAACCCTGAAATTTTAACAGTTCAGGTAAAAATTCGTTTGTCTGATGCTTAATCTTAGCCATTACTTAATTTGATTCTCCGTTAACTGATACAGATGCCAGGTCGGTTAGCCAATCATACCCTTTATCTTCGAGCTTGACTGCCAGTTCTTTGTCGCCAGACTTTACAATTTTACCGTCTAGCATGACGTGAACATGATCGGGCACGATATAGTCAAGTATACGCTGATAGTGCGTAACCAGGCATACTGCTTTATCTTCATCCGCAAGGTGATTGATACCTTTTGCAACTACTTTTAAAGCGTCAATATCAAGACCTGAGTCAGTTTCGTCCAGAAATGAAAGCTTGGGATTCAGAACTGCCATCTGAAAAATTTCATTGCGTTTCTTTTCACCGCCAGAGAAACCGGCATTTACACTTCTGTCAAGAAACTCTTTTTTCATCTCAACTATTTCGAGACGATCTTCCACATAATCTTCAAATTCTAGCGGATCAAGTTCTTCCCTGCCCTGTTCCTTGGCTATTGTATTGTAGGCCTGTCGAAGTAACGTTTTGTTGGTTACCCCGGGTACTTCTACGGGATATTGAAAGGCAAGAAAGATTCCCAAATGGGCACGTTCTTCAGGATCCAGCTCCAGGATGCTCTCATCTTCAAACAAGATATCTCCTGAAGTGACTTCATATGCGGGGTGACCGGCAACCACTTTTGAAAGTGTTGACTTTCCGCTTCCATTCGGACCCATAATAGCATGGATCTCACCTTTATTGATTGTAAGGTTGACGCCTTTTAGGATTTCAGTTCCATCCTCTTCAACGACAACATGTAAGTCTTTGATCTCTAGCACGTTAAATAAATGTTTTAATAATGTTTAAAAGTATAGTTGCATCGTGTTCAAACTCACTTCATCCACTTTATGGTTGAAAGAGCGTAATATTCTAACCGACGCTTCCCTCGAGTTTAATACCCAAAAGCTTGTCGGCTTCAACAGCAAATTCCATAGGCAATTCCTTTAGCACTTCTTTGGCAAAACCATTGACTACCATAGAAATGGCATCGTCCTCATCCATTCCTCTTTGTTGCAGGTAAAATATCTGGTCTTCACCTATACGGCTGGTAGTTGCTTCGTGCTCAACCTTTGCAGTGGGATTTGCGGATTCGATGTAGGGAAACGTATGTGCACCACATGTTTGACCAATTAACATGGAGTCGCAAACGGAATAATTTTGAGCATTCTCGGCACGCGGACTGATTTTCACCAATCCTCTGTAGCTATTATTTGATTCACCGGCTGAAATACCTTTTGAGATAATGGTGCTCTTTGTATTCTTTCCGACATGAATCATTTTGGTTCCGGTATCCGCCTGTTGCCGCTTGTTAGTAACTGCAACAGAGAAAAACTCACCTATTGAATTATCTCCGGCAAGAATTACACTCGGATATTTCCACGTGATTGCAGAGCCCGTCTCAACCTGGGTCCAAGAAATCTTGGAGTTGTCTCCCCGACAATGTCCGCGTTTCGTCACAAAGTTATAGATACCGCCATTTCCCTCATCATCACCGGAATACCAGTTCTGTATAGTGGAATACTTGATTTCCGCATTTTCAAGAGCTACCAGTTCAACAACTGCAGCATGCATCTGGGTTTTTGAAAACATCGGTGCGGTACAACCTTCGAGATAGCTCACCTGACTGTTGTCTTCACATATGATCAATGTCCTCTCGAACTGGCCGCTCTGCATATTGTTGATACGGAAATAGGTAGAGAGTTCCATGGGGCAAATCGTATCTTTCGGTACGTAGCAAAAAGAACCGTCAGAGAATACTGCGCTATTGAGTGCGGCATAGAAATTATCCCCTTTTGGAACAACTGATCCAAGATATTTCTTTACCAGCTCGGGATGATCTTGAATAGCCTCAGAAATGGAGCAAAATATAACACCCTCTTCTGCCAGTTTTTCCTTGAAAGTAGTAAATATTGACTCACTATCGAATACAGCATCAACAGCAACACCGGAGAGCATCTTCTGCTCTTCCAACGGAATACCGAGCTTGTCATACGTTTCTTTTATTTGTGGATCAATGTCATCCAGACTTTCCGGTTTTTTATCGTTCTTCTTTTTGGTTGCAGAATAGTATTGAATATCCTGAAAATCGGGTTTCGGGTATTCAATATTTGCCCAGTCCGGCTCTTCAAGCTCCAGCCATTTTTCATAGGCCTCCAGACGAAATTTCAAAACCCATTCCGGTTCATTCTTTCGGCGGGAAATCTCGCGAATAACGTCTTCGTTTATTCCTTTTGGAAAGTCTTCATACTCTATATCGGTGGTGAATCCATACTTGTATTCACCTCCAATCATAGACTCCATTGCTTGCGTTTCACTCATAAATGTGTTCTGCCGTATTGTTTAAAAAGTTCGTATCAAAAATAATAACATGCGGTTGTAAAGAACCGTTCAATGCTAACTTGGACTAAATCTACATTAGGTGCAAATATAAGGAAAGTTCGATCTAAGATAAACTTATTTGTGAGTCATAAATCTGACTCCTCACAACAATCACTTATCAATCTTAAAGTCTTATTTCCATAAGATTATTGCCAATCGATAGGTCTTATGATGAAGATTGAGATCGTATATCAGGCCGATTGTACTTTGGAATGCTATATATTCTAATATTCGTAGCCGGGTACATAAATTACCTCCCCGTTGGCATCACTGTTTAGAGTACTCAAATAAGTTTGTGCAACTTTATCCGCATCCGGCCATGGATCTGAATCTCTACCCATTTTCTTTGCTGTTTCACTAATGAGAGGCGGCGAAACAATACATATACGTTTATTATCCGGCAAATCCAGCGCTGCTGCACGGGTAAAACCTTCAAGGCCCGCATTCACCATGGCCACGGCTGATGTCTTTGGCCAAGGTTTAGAGGCCAGCATGCCACTGGTAAGAATAAAAACACCTCCTTCATTGAGGTGTTCAATTCCTTTACGTACCAGATTCACCTGACCCATTAATTTGCTCTGTATACCCCGTTGAATTTGCTGGTCGGTCAGTTCCTGAAGTGCACCAAAATTGGCAATCCCCGCGGCACATATCACTGCATCAACATTATCAATCTGATCATAGAATTCGTCAATTGAACCGGGCCTGTCAATATTAATTTTAGGCTCATTATTTCTTGATGACTTTATTACTTCGTGACCTTCATTCTCTAATAAGGTTGAAACAGCTTGTCCAATAGTACCCGTGGCACCAATAACTGCTACTTTCATAGATGTGTATGCATGTTTAGTTATTCCTGTTTATTATAGTAATCCTGTTATTCTCTCCTTCCAAGGACACCTGAAATAAACCTTTTTTAATCTCAGGTTCAACATCACTGCCATTCACCATTATTTGCATAGAATCTCTGTATGACAATTCCAGGCGCAGTTTCCATTCACCTTTTTCCTGTTCGATAATATAGGTAACAGAATCTGATTCTGTCACTTTGGATATTCCAATTGAATTATCACCAACTCTGACATCTTTAAGTGATGCATTTTTCCAGCCGTCCGGCATATTTGGTCTTATTATAATCTCCTTATCAAAAGCCTTGGGTTTAATGCCAAAATAGTGTTCAACAATGGGTACCGACACTGAATAGATATTCCAGGCCTGAACAATCATACCATAATCGGGACTCACCTCATACATAGAACCGGGAAGTGCGTAACCGAAGGAGTTTTCAAGCATGTGGAGATAGTTATATGATTCTTCAATATTCCCATAATTGACTTCAGAAATAGCCTGAACCCCCGTTGGAAGTGTCATCACTGCACCTACATAACTGAATACTTCCCATTTGTTAGACTCCTCCCTGTCTTCATCACGGTCAATACCTGTCACATACATTCCAAAACGGCTCGTATAGTTTCTGGCAGTTTCCAGTGCATGTTGGGCTTTTGCGGAATCAGCAATACCCATTTCCAAAGGAGTATTTACCACCCAGTTATGGTGCACCACATAGGGGTTAACACCGTTCTCACTATCGCTGAAAACCTGCTGGCGAATCTTCTCTAATTCTTCAACAGCCCACGGTTTATCCAATGTATCCGACCTGACGATGGCATCCTCAATGAGACTTAGGGTCTCCGATTTAGTGGCTCTAAAATCTGCATATGAATTGGATTCCGGCACCCACCACTCTTCGTTAATTTTATGTTCCAGGTCTCTTGCAAGTTTCGCATATCTCTGTCGGTCAGTTTCAAAACCCAAAACTTCTGCCATTTTTGAAGCAGCCGCCAAAGCCTGTTGAGTATAGACCGCTACATCAATCATTTCCGTATCCAGACCTCTGATTTCCATCATTCCGTGTCCGTTAGGATACCTATTACCATCGGGATCACGCTCTTCCAGAAGATAATTGAGTCCTGCTTTTACCCGATCATAATATCGTTCTAATACATCTTTGTTACCGGTCCATTCGTAATACTTCCACAGTAAGTAAATGATATGAGGTGTCTCATTAGTATTCCCTTTATTATAAACCACCCCGTTTGTTGAAGCTTCATGGATGACCCGTCCATTACCATTCACTTTTCCCGACAATTTATAGAGCAGATCGATGGTGGAGAGAACATCTTCAAATCGACCGGTTGCCAGCCATCCCTGCAAAGCATAAGCATTATCGGCTGCAAACCACCAGGGATAATCGGGAATACCGGCTGAAAGGCCTCTTCCTACACCTTCTACATCCCTAATAAGCCAATCGGTGTTGTATTTCATCCATGTATACATCTTTTCAATATCTTTATCAGGAATTTCTAACCTGGACTGATTCTTCAACTCAGCAAACCTGTTCATTTTTTCTGTTAGAAGAGATTTCGATTCAGTTGAAATATATTTATACGTCTCAAGAGCCTCCTCTCTAGAATCAGATGAACCCGCAATGACATATTGAATTGTTTTCGTTGCATTAGGTTCTACGGAGAGCTGATTTGTAAAAGCCGCATTATCCCCTCTACCTATTGTGTCTAAATTACATGTATTTTCCTCCGGTGATCGTATTGAGTTCTCTTGATTACTTCCAAAGATTACATGCCAGGAATTCAGGCTGTCGACTGCCGCGTAGAATTGATTTGATTCATCCCATTCCACCTTATCCGGGCCATCTTTAATATTGAGACTATCCGATAACCAAACCGGCAGTAATTCAGTTTTCCCGTTAAAAGTGATATTCAATGTTCTGGATCTATTGGATTTATTGTCTATAGCAAGCTCTATGACCACTCCTTCTTCACCGTCAGGAACAAACTGAGTGCGGGTTATATTGATATTATCGGAATATGTGAATAAATGGCGATTACCGGTAGGATGGTTAATAAAGGTATGGGCATCATCCAGGCACACTATTTCATTATCCTCTTCCGTCACAGAAATTGAGAAGCCATCCATTAACTTGATGGGATGATTCCAAATTCCACCCATTTCTCCTTCAACATGCCATCCCAAATCCGGAAAGCTGCCATTCTGGTGTCCGACCATATAAAGTTTATCCCCGGCAGTAACATAGGGGCTTTCAAGGTACTCGCTTTTGCCTTCGGCAGACTCGGTTGATTCCATCAACCAGGCGATGCTTTGATCTTCGTATTGAGAAGTGCATTGCATAGCCAAAAGTGCTATTGCAATAATAATGAGAGTATTCTTCATATTATTCACATAAAATTTGAAGTATCAGTATATTATGAAGCACAGATTAAATGAATATATCGCAATCCTTGCTGCAATTATTCTTTCTGATACTCAGATTATCATTGCCTGCCTGGTTTTTCTCATTGAGAATTTGAAATTTAGCTTATGCAAGATATCCCCTTCTTTAAAAGCAGCTTTAGGTTGATTATCTATATCATACTATTCAATAGAAGAAATAACTCTCTCTATTTGATTAATATGACGCCTGCTGTGGTAAATATTAAAGTAAATCCATTCAACGCGGGTTAAATATCCAAAAAGCGGGTGTTCAAAACCGGTAACATTTCTTCTAAATCCACAATCTCTATTAATCCGGTTAATTTCTGTCGTATATCCTGAATCTTGCCAAGAGCTTTCGACTTATCTTTAGGTTTCTCATCAGGAATAATAGGTCCATAAGCAGTCATTGCGGTATCAAAATTGAGAAGTCTTTCCTGTATCTTTTCAATTTTCTGTTTTGGATTCCTTCCTGACTTTTCCACCGGACCCGAAAAAAGTTTTAATGTACCGTATTCAACTTTGATCAAATGTTCCACTGTCATACCTACCGTCCATCCACCTTCCTCTGGCTTCTTATTGAATTTCTCCTGGGATACCGATGATAATATGTTCATTAAACTCTTCGTTGATTCAGCAAAATCATCTTTTACGCGCTCTTTATTCATTTCACAAAGATTTGTATGATGTTTTATTCTATTATAGGCAATCAGTACTGTGGATGGACGAATGTAGTATTCAAGATATAATTATCAGTTTTTCCTATGTTTTCAAAAGCTTGGATCTATTTATTTTCGGTATTCCTAGTATTATTTATTACAAGTTGCAAGGACAGTCCTGTAAACCCTCCTTTGTGTACAGCTGAGTTTGTAATGATAGATTTAAAAATAACAGATGCAAGCAGACAGCCCGTTAATAATGCTACTGTCCATGTGATTCATGCGAATAGCGGAGATACTTTACAAGTCTGTGAAAATTATGAGTGTTTAGAGGGTGATATGGGCAACTATACCATCTTTCATGATGGCCTTATGGAGAAGGTAAGTTTTGAAGGTGAACCCTTTACCGTTAACGGAATTACAGAACAGGATTCATTCCGTGAAGACTTTGTATTTGCCCAGAACAAGTGCCATGTGTACAAGAAGAGCGGACCAGAAATTATTATGGTAGACTAGTTTTACCCGACACTCTTTAAAATTGCTACACAAGCGGCATTAACAATATCCTTCCAATCACAGCCTCGAGAGAGATCCATCACAGGCTTATTGAGCCCCTGCAGAATAGGACCAGTTGCTTCTGCTCCTGCAAGTCTCTCCGTAATTTTATATGCGATATTTCCTGCATCAAGATTGGGGAAAATAAATACATTGGCTTTTCCGGCAACCTTGGAATCGGGCGCTTTTCTTTGAGCTACATCAGGTACAAATGCTGCATCAAATTGCAGCTCTCCATCGATGACTAGATCCGGATTTTTCTTTTTAACCTTACTTAGTGCCCTGGTGACCAATTCAATACTTTCGTGACTGGCACTGCCTTTGGTTGAAAATGAAAGCATGGCAACAATTGGCTCTGCACCGGTCAACAATGTATGTGTTCGGGCCGAATCAATGGCAATATCAGCTAACTGGTCACTGTCAGGATAAGGCACCACACCGCAATCACCATAGGTGATCGTTTTTCCATCCTTCAAATTCATTAAAAATATGCTGGACACGATGGAAGAATGAGGGGCTAAACCAATGCATTTTAATGCTGACCGAATCACATCACCTGTTGTAGCAACAGATCCTGCAACACATCCATCCGCAAGACCAGCAGCTACCAGAGAGGCCGCAATGTAGAGAGGCGATTCTAAAGCCGTTTCAGCATCTGTCTCAGTTACATTTTTTGTTTTATTTCGTTCAACATATGCCGATACCAGCTGGGCTTTTTCAGGAAGAGAGGCCGGATCAATAAATTCAATAGCTTCAGCTAAATGAATGCCCAAATTCTTGGCATTCGATATTATAGTTTCCTCTTGACCAATAAGAATTACAGAACAGATTTCTTTTTGACTTAGAAACTCCGCTGCCTTTAAAACCCGGCGGTCTTCAGGCTCGGGAAATACAATTCTTGCACTGTTTTTTCCTACTCTTTTAGTAACCTCTTTTATCAGATCCATTATAGTAATATTAAAATTGCAACGAGTGCTATAGATAGTCCTATCCATTGCATAGTGCTTACAGAATCATTCCATCGCAATAATCCCAATGCCGTTCCACCTGCTACACTCAACATATTTACCATTGGATAAGCAATTGATCCTGAGATGTCAGCAAGAGCATAAATTAAAAAAATCGAGGAATATAAATTAGGAAGCCCTATCAGCGTACCAAGCTTAAACTCTTCACGAGTGAATAGCTGTCCCTTTCTATAAATGCTGGAGATAAAGCCTATAAAAAAAGCCCCCAGAAAGACCAACCCCATAAATATCAATTCATTTAATTCAGTACTGAATTCCTCTTCATAGACCTTAAGTGAGGCGTCCGCAAATCCTGATAATGCAAATACAATCAGTAGTAACCATCCTGCATTAATAGTTCCTACCTTGACTTCGGTTTTTTTGGGTTTAAGCAAAATCAGAGAAGCAAAAACCAATATTACGCCGATAGTTTTTAAAAATGTCAGGTATTCACTATAAAGAATTACAGATAGTAAAACTGGTACCAAAAGTGATAGTCTCATTGCCGTTATCGTGACCCCCACACCATTGGTATGTACTGACTTGCTGTAGGCAATAAAGTTGGCAATAAAAAAGATGCCTACCACAAGGCAAAATCCAAAAAAGAGTAGATCGGTATTAAGAAAACCGAAGCCTGCTTTCAATGTACCCCAGACTAATGCAAATAATGCAGCCACCAAATAATTTGCAGTAAGCGTATTTAGAGTTCGTAGCTGCTTTACTTCGGTAACCTTTAGAAAATGAGCTATTAAAAGAGAACAAAAAGCACTTAAAAATATAAAAAGATAGGCCATTACCTTTCAGGAATCAGCTCTTGTGATGTATTGCCGTACATTTGAGGATCCTGTGAACGGTCATGCAACCTCCGTGAAGTGTAGGGAATATTTCTCTGAAGGAATTGAAAAATGGATCCCATCTCTGTTCTTCTTTCCTGTAAGGCCCTCGCAAAGAAATAGGGGAAAATATGATGTTTCTTATCCTCTCCTGCATCAGAAACATACAGTTCTGATTGTTGGTTAATTTGAGAGCCAAAAATTACAGTGGCATTTGAATTCATTCCGGTTATTGCTTGAGAAATGCCACGCAAAGGCTGCTTAAGATCAATCTCACTCTCGGAAATTTGTGAGTCCTCATTTAATGCTCGGAATTCTATGTCGGCCAGAAGTATTAATTTATCGTTTGTCAATGTCGATATGCCGTTAAATATTCGGCCCATATTAATTTTATCTGACTCACTGCCTGTAGTTTTAAAGCCTAAGTCAAACTCATCATTCTGCTTCTCAACCGTTCCATAACCGTTCAAATACACATAAACATCGGTGCTGTCTCCGGTACTGGATTTTATCTCTGATAGGATATTTTCAACGCTTTGCCAATCGGTGATATCCTTGAGTTCATAGATATTTGAAGGAATCAGCCCAATTGCATTTTCCAAATAGGTTTTAATCAGACGCGCGTCCCTATGGGCATGCGATCTTTTTTCAAATGGTGCACTATAGTTTTCATTGCTGATCACTAATGCCCTGGAATTGGGGTTCACGCCGGATAGTATTGGAATATTGCTCTCTACGTCAACATTCCCAAAAGGTACTATAGGTACGGCGACCACTTCACTTTCTCTAGAAAAATCAGAGTTACGCCAAATTAACTCCGCATCTTCCCTGGCTATATAATTCTCGGAAATACCATATAGTATTCTATACCAATCCGGCTCAACATTCTCCAATATCTGCAGCTGACTGCCCTGAATAAGTTCCGCAAGAATGTTACCGGGGTCTTGGTCCGGTTTACTACGAAGTTCAGCCACAGGTGAAGTAATTCTTGCAAAAGGCTGAAGTATCTGGTTTAAAGGGTATTTAAATGTATAAACGGAATCGGCATAGGTGACGTCAACCCTGACCTCTTTCGTATCTATACCTTGAAGTTCAAGGGAACTTAGCAGGCTGCCTAAATTTACAGAAAGCTCGCCGTTTCGGAATTCCTGATTTTCATTTTGTACTAATATTTCTTCGCCATATCTAATATCGATTAATGCCGAATCTTCTTCAGTGCTTTCTACCTGCAGAGTGTCTTGTTCAATGAATGATCCGGTTTTTCTCAAGAAACGTTCTTCACCTGTCTCTCGTGGATTACCGGCAGGATTCAGATTCATTATTGTAGCCCCGGCAATGATTACGGCAGCTGAATTCAATGAAAGTGAGGCAGCTGAAGACTGTCCCCCATTAATTGCGTTTGAATTAGCTGCGTAGGCTGCAAGACAGGCACCTATCAGACCAAGTGCAACAAAGCCCGGCTTAAGTTTATAGTCTTGGATGGAACGTTGCACCAATACCTTTTCCGCAAATTCGTATTTGGTATTGGAGAGCATTTGTAATTTAAGATTGGGACTTTCGGGAGTCACCGGAGAACTCACTTCCAGGATTTCCTCTGTACTAATTACACTGTAATCATCGCGGTCAACAGCCGATTTATCTTTTACTGTCCATCTAGCACCGGTACAGGCCAATCCCGAAAATGCTATAAGCGAGATGAGTAAAATATTGAATGACCTTTTCAAACGCTTGTTCCTTTAAAGTGAAAATACAGCTCCGATACCAATTATATTCCTGAATTTAATATGATTTTCGTCACCTGGATTGGACAGCCAAAGCGGCAAATCATATCTAATTCGAATTCCTCTTGATTTACCAAGATAATCCGGAATATTAAGGGAAAACATAAAGCCAAGACCTGCATCTGATAATATACGATCTTCTTCAAAATCAGTAAGCCCGAGTGAAGTACCTGAATCAAAAAACAGGTAGGAACGTAATTTTAATACACTGCCGACAACGGGTATATTTCCAATAGCTTTGTCCAATGGATTAGGATAATCAAGTTCAAGATTAATCGCACCCATTGATGTATATATCGGGGCACTGCCCTGATTTAATGCTTCAAAATCCTGGTTCAGGTAACCTCTTAGGTTGGCTCCACCTGAAACCTGAAACACCCCCTCTTCCATCCAGTTTGTTGGGATGGTTCCCTTGGCTCTTGTCAGTCCATTATCCATCCACCCTATTGCAGGCTTAAAACTGTGTGAAAAGAGATACTGGTTAGCAGTTTTGTTAGAGGAAATTCCAGCAAATAAGCGGGACCGAATCGAGAATCCCTTACCGATATCTACCAACTGTTGAAATTGGAATCTGCTTCTGATAAATGAGGCCTCAGAGCCAAAAGTGTTGATCGAATTGGACAAATCCGCCACATATCTACCGAGTTTATTTTGATCCTGCACACTGAATTGAATACCCACCATATAGAGCCAATCATTTTGCCACAGCTGAGGATACAAAAGGTATTCGCTCTCAAATCGATCTTCGGCACTGAAAGAAACCGAAAGCTCTTTAAAATTTTGTTCGTTAAAACCTGTCTGCCAACGCTTATTAAATGAAAGCCCATGTCGGTGATAACCGGTTCTTATGGAACTGAAGAGCTGGATATTACCTTCACTGCCAAAGTCAGAAATAGAAGCGATAGGCTCGGTGAATGATACAAAATACGATACGGGAGTTTCCGGGAACCATGTTGCAAGCCATAAACCCAAATCCAACCTATGTGGACCGTCATCAAATGAGCCCGGTACCTGTCCTTTAACTCTAAACCCAACACGAATACCATCAACGTCATTATACCACAAATCAGGCGCCGGTAATAATTCATAACTTTTCCCTGATTCCTGACCTGCAACTTCTTGGGGCATGATGGTACAAATTGCCACGATCAGCAGGGAAATCCAGCCTATAGAAAAGTTTTTCAAATTGAAATTATCCAATCTTCTAAAATTTTTTGATTACTTATTATTTCGTGAGCCAGCTTTAAAAGTCTTTTCTGCTCAGGCCAGGGTAAATAATCATCGACATCCCAACTATCTATCCACTTGTACTCGGAATGTTCCTCATTGAGTTTGATCTCTGATTCCGGTTGAAGTTCCGCGGCAAAAGCTGGGATCAACTCAATCTCATTATTTCGATGATTGTAGAAATGATTAATTGAGGGAATTACCCAGTAAAGTAAAGGTGAGAGTGTTGTTTCTTCCTTTAGTTCTCTCAATCCTGCTTCCCACGCCTGCTCATTATCTTCTATTTTGCCGCCAATCATCCTCCACTGCCCTGCATAAATCTTATGAGAAGATCTTTTTAGAATCAGAAATTCAACTTCAGAGGCTTGCATTCGATATGGATATACATCTACAAGCCTCATTGGTGGATCTAATCGGATTGAGAAACTTGTTGTTTAAAATAGTCCAGAGTCTTCTTTAATCCTTCTTTCCGGTCATATTTAGGTTCCCAATCAAGTACTTTTTTAGCCCTGGAAATGTCAGGTTGACGAACCTGCGGATCATCTTTGGGCAGATCCTCAAAAATGATTCCGCTTTTACTTCCCGTAAGCTCAATGATCTCCTTAGCGAACTCCAGTATTGTAACTTCCTGGGGGTTACCGATATTAACCGGTTCCACAAAGTCGGATTGAGATAATCTGAATATTCCCTCCACGAGATCATCAACATAGGTAAAAGAACGGGTTTGTGAACCGTCACCATAAACGGTGAGGTCTTTACCCTGGAGCGCTTGAGTCATGAAGGTTGGCAGCGCGCGACCATCTTCTAGTCGCATCCGGGTACCATAGGTATTAAAAATACGTACAATCCGGGTTTCGATGCCATGATAGCGATGATATGCCATTGCCATAGCTTCGGCAAACCTTTTGGCTTCATCGTAAACACCGCGGAAACCTATAGGATTTACATTACCCCAGTAGTCTTCTTTCTGGGGGTGCGTAAGCGGATCGCCATATACTTCACTGGTAGAGGCAAGAAGGAAACGGGCATTTTTGGCTTTAGCCAGTCCGAGAGCTTTATGTGTTCCAAGAGATCCCACCTTCAAAGTCTGTATGGGCATTTCCAGGTAGTCAATTGGCGAAGCAGGCGAGGCAAAATGCAGAATCAGATCGAGATCACCATTAACATGTATAAAATTGGTCACATCATGTTTGATGAAAGAGAAATCCTCAATTCCAAACAGATGCTCAATATTCCTGGCTGAACCGGTAATCAGATTATCCATGCATATAACTTCGTACCCTTCATTCAGGTAACGATCGCATAAGTGTGAGCCTAAAAATCCGGCACCGCCGGTTATTAATACTCTTTTCTTAGACATTTATACTTGGGCGCCCCACGCTAATGTATGTTATATTTGATTTTTTAGCCCGGTTTAAATCATAGAGATTTCTTCCGTCAAATATCACAGCTTTTTTCATATGATCCTGGAAACGGTCGATCGTCGGTCTTCTGAATTCGTTCCATTCCGTACAAATAACCAAGGCATCGACATCAACAAGTGCATCTTGCTGGTTTAATACAAAGGTTGTGTTGTCGAGTACTTCCTTTGTCGTGGCCTTTTTAAAAGTCTCAATAGCTTCCGGATCGTAGGCAATCAATTTAGCTCCACGTTCAACAAGCTCCTCGGCAATGTATAAAGCGGGGGCTTCCCTGATGTCGTCGGTTTCAGGTTTAAATGACAAACCCCAGATCCCGAATGTTTTGCCGCTGAAGTCAGAAGTGCCGTAATAGTCTTCCATCTTCTTAACGATAGACACTTTCTGTTTTTCATTTACTTTCATTACCGAATCCAGAATTTTGAAATCATAGCCATTCTGTCCGGCTGTGTAATGTATGGCCTGTACATCTTTGGGGAAACAGCTTCCGCCATAACCGATACCCGCAAATAAAAATCGTTTTCCAATTCGGGAATCGGTTCCTATTCCCCTCCTGATGTTATCCACATTAGCTCCAACCTTTTCACAGATATTAGCTATTTCATTCATAAACGTGATCTTCGTTGCTAGCATGGCATTGGCTGCATACTTGGTGAGCTCTGAACTTCGCTCATCCATGACAATAATCGGATTACCGCTTCTAACGAATGGTTCATACAGCGTTGTCATCAGTTCCGCAGCACGTTCACTGGAAGTACCGATTACAACTCGCTCGGGCTTCATAAAGTCTTCTACAGCAGCACCTTCACGCAGAAACTCAGGATTGGAAACAACATCAAATTCGGCATCGGTATTTTCTGCCACAGCCTCACGAACCCTATCAGCAGTTCCAACAGGAACCGTGCTTTTATTGACGATTACCTTGTAGTCGGTAATCATTTTGCCAAGCTGTCCGGCTACCTTAAGAACAGCTGACAAGTCCGCCTGGCCATCGGCTCCCGGAGGAGTAGGCAAACACAAAAAGATAATTTCTGCATCTTTAACTGCCTCTTCCAGGTCGGTTGTGAATCGCAACCGTCCTTCACGGATAGAGCGATCGAAAATAGTCTTCAGGCCCGGCTCATAAATCGGAATTTCTCCATCCCTTAGTTGCTTTACTTTGTTTTCATCTATATCCACGCAGGTGATGTCGTTTCCAGAGTCTGCAAAGCAGGTTCCGGAAACAAGTCCTACATATCCTGTTCCTACAACAGCAATATTCATTATCGCTCAATATTTTTGATTTCAAGTTTTAATTTTCCAGCCGGGACTTCGACCTCTACAATCTCTCCTACTTCACTGCCCAATATTGCTTTGCCAATCGGTGATTCTACAGAAATTTTATTCTTATTAAAATTTGCCTCGTCTTTAGAAACCAGCGTATACTTGACCTCCTTATCCGCTTTGTGATTGTAAATCGTAACGGTAGAGAGCAAATAAGCCTTATCAATATTGATATCATCCTCATCAAGGATGCGGGCATTAGCTAAAGCATTTTCAAGTTCAGCAATACGTTTCTCAAGCATGCCTTGGGCCTCTTTGGCAGCATCATATTCGGCATTTTCACTTAGATCGCCTTTAGCCCGTGCTTCGGCAATCTCTTCTGCGATCTCCTTTCGACCTCTTGTCTTTAAATCCCTTAGCTCTTTATCGAGCTTTTCATAACCTTCTCGTGATAGATAATTCTTTTCCACAGCTTCATTGATTTAATTCAAAATCACTCTTTCACTAAATAAAAATGTCAGCACTTGGCTGACAGATATACATTTCTATAAAGCGTCCTAAAATACTATGGTTTTAACTCTTTTACCAACTCTAAATTTACTATTGCTTGTATTATTAAAACCTAAAAATGGAAAGTTATTCAATATTTACATAGTAGGTTTGGAATGGCGTAAACTATGGATGATAATCTGGACAAGAATACCGGAATTCTCTTACAAAAAGAATCGAATTTAATATCTTGTGAGGTAGAAAAACGAAATAATGAAATCCGAATGACTGACGTAAGAAAACTCACTACCAAAGACATACTTTCCCAAAATAAGAAGCGAAGTGCCCCGGAAAAAATGCAGCAGTTAGTAGCGGTACTTCATGATGTGCGCAGCATGCACAATATTGGTGCAGCTTTTCGCAACGCCGATGCCTTTGGAATTAAAAAGCTAATCCTGTCCGGGTTCAGCCCCTGTCCCCCGAGGCCTGAGATTACCAAGACTGCTATAGGAGCAGAAGAGTTTGTGGAATGGGAATCCACTGACTCAATCACTGATAGATTACGCGAATTAAAAAATGAACGTTATCACGTTGTTGGACTGGAACAGACCGATCAAAGTGTCATGATCACTGAGTACCAACCTCCGACCATCAAGAATATCTGCCTGGTATTTGGAAATGAGGTCACCGGACTTGATGAGTCCCTCCTTCCTATGATAGATACATTTGTGGAGATTCCTCAGTACGGCAATAAACATTCGCTAAATGTGTCGGTTACAGTCGGTGTCACACTGTATGCATTTCTTCAAAAGTACTGGGGCTGAAATACTTCCTCATTTATTATTATTTTTACCTCCAACCATGTATTTTCGTCGTTTACTTATAATCCACAAATTTTTTGTACATGTCGAAACGCACGCTTGTTACTTCTGCACTCCCTTACGCTAATGGACCGCTGCATCTTGGACACCTTGCGGGTGCCTATCTACCTGCTGACCTGTTTGTAAGGTATCGACGACTCAAAGGCGACGACATAGTCTATATTTGCGGATCGGATGAACACGGAGTGGCGATCACAATGGCTGCAGAGAAAGAAGGAATTACTCCACAGGAGGTCGTCAATAAGTTTCATGAAATGAACAAAGAGGCTTTCGAAAAGTTCGGAATCTCCTTCGACTATTATGGTAGAACCAGTTCTACTACCCATTATGAGACTGCTAAGGAGTTTTTCAAAGAGTTGTATGATAAGAATGTATTTGTTCGAAAAACCGAGGAGCAGCTTTATGATGAAGAAGCCGATATGTTTCTGCCGGACCGTTATGTAAAAGGAACTTGTCCGAATTGTGGTTATGAGGAGGCTTATGGAGATCAATGTGAAAACTGTGGTACTTCTTTGTCTCCTGCCGAATTGATTGATCCAATCAGTGCTATTACCGGAAATAAACCCGTTGGCAGGAAAACAGAGCACCTTTACCTGCCACTCGGCACCTTCCAGCCGAAGCTTGAAGAATGGTTGGAGAAACATGAAGATTGGAAACCGAATGTATTGGGTCAGGTCAAAAGCTGGCTGAATGACGGGCTTAGCGACCGGGCTATGACCAGAGATCTAAAATGGGGTGTACCGGTTCCAATTGAGGGGTTTGAAGATAAAGTGCTTTATGTATGGTTCGATGCACCCATCGGTTATATATCAGCTACTAAAGAATGGGCCAAAGAACAAGGACAGCAGGATAAATGGAAGGAGTATTGGCAGGATCAAGAAACCGAGTTGCTCCATTTTATCGGTAAAGATAATATCGTATTCCATTGCATTATCTTTCCACTCCTGCTTATGCTTGAAGGCAATTATGTTTTACCTGAGAATGTACCGGCCAATGAATTTTTAAATCTTGAGGGTAAAAAGCTATCTACTTCTCGGGGATGGGCGGTATGGCTTAATGAGTATCTTGATGATTTCGAACCCGATCTGCTCCGCTATGTACTTGGTACCATGTTACCGGAAACTAAAGATTCCGATTTTTCATGGAGTGATTTTCAGAATAAAGTCAACAGCGAGCTGGCAGATATACTGGGGAATTTTATTTATCGCACCACATCATTTACCGATAACTATTTTGATGGAAAGGTTCCCGAATTAACAAACCCATCTAAAAAAGACCTTAGTACACTTAAAGAGATTGCAGAACAAAAAGAAAAAATTTCCGAAGCTTATGAACGCTTTAGGTTGCGCGATGCTATTTCGGAAACCATGAATCTGGCCAGAATCGGGAATAAGTACTTTACAGAAATGGAACCATGGAAAACACGGAAAGAAGATCGTGTGATTTGCGGCAATACGCTTCATGTCTGTCTGCAGATAACAGCCGCCCTTTCAGGACTCTTTGAACCAATCCTTCCGCACAGAATGCCAAAACTGAGGAAACAACTTGGTTTGGATGATATACCAAACTGGAAAGATATCAATGGCGAGATGCTTGAAGCGGGAAGTAGTATTCAAAAAGGAGAAATACTTTTTGATAAGATAGAGGACGAAGAAGTCGAGGAACAACTGAAAAAACTCAAAGAAAAATCACAAGCTGCACAAACAGGAATGAATTTTGAACCACTCAAAGATGAGATTGAATTTAAAGATTTCACTAAAATAGATATCAGGGCCGGTAAAATTATCGAAGCCGAAGAGATTCCGAAAGCTGATAAACTACTAAAACTAACAGTTGACTTAGGCTTTGAAGAGCGTACTATTGTATCCGGGGTGGCAAATCATTTTAAGCCCGACGAACTGACAGGACAGCGTGTCTGTGTGGTCGCCAACCTGGCTCCCAAAGCCCTGATGGGAGTTGAAAGCAATGGGATGATATTAATGGCGGAAGAGGAAGACGGGTCACTAAAATTTATTGAATCGGATGCGGAACCTGGAAGTCCGATCAATTAAATATTGGAAGTTTAAGATATAGTTAACATATTTTTGCGAATTTCGATTGGCAAAATATAGGTTTGGATTACATTTTGGCCGTTTCAATATAACAATCAGGTTATCTAAAAAGGTGGAATATTGTCAGCACTAGAATCGAACACACGCGGGGCTTGGAATTCAAAATTGGGATTTATACTGGCTGCTGCGGGTTCTGCAGTCGGCTTGGGTAATATCTGGCGCTTCCCAACGGAAGTTGCTTCAAACGGAGGTGCCGCCTTTCTAATCATTTACTTGCTTTGCTGTTTCCTGGTCGGTTTTCCTGTAATGATGGCTGAGCTCAGTATAGGACGAAGAACACGCAAAAATCCGGTAGGTGCATTCAGAGCGCTCAGCGACAATAAGCTCTACCCTCTCATCGGAATGTGGGGTGTGTTATGCGGTGTAATGATCCTTTCCTTTTACCTGGTTGTTGCCGGCTGGACCGTAAGTTATATTTTTGAAGAGCTGTTTTTCTTTATGGGTATGCCTGAGTGGTCAACCTATATTGCGGATACCGGTAACGGAGTCATAAATGCCGTCTTCGCCGTCTTATTTATGGGGGCTACCATTTCTATTGTGGTAGGAGGAGTCAGCGAAGGCATTGAACGGGCTACCAAACTATTGATGCCCCTTCTAATTTTAATATTGGTAGGTATGATAATATACTCACTGACCCAACCGGGAAGCGGTGTTGGGCTGAGTGAATATCTGAATCCTGATTTCTCTCAGATAACACCCGGTCTCGTATTTGCCGCTATGGGTCAGGCTTTCTTCTCCCTATCTCTAGGTATGGGAGCACTTATCACCTATGGGTCTTACCTGGATCGAAAAGAGAACATTCCGGAAGCGGCGGCTTATGTAACTTTTGCTGATGTGGGCATAGCATTTCTTGCAGGACTTTTGATCATGCCCGCTATGTATATGGCCCAAGCAAAAGGAGTTCCCATATTTGATGAAAGCGGTAACCTTATTGCCGGTGTTGCCCTTATTTTCCAAGTACTGCCTGAACTTTTCCACAGCATGGGCGGGATGCTTGGCCTGTTTTTCGGAGTGATGTTTTTTGCACTGCTGAGTATGGCTGCCCTTACCTCAACAATCTCGCTGCTCGAGGTTCCGGTATCATATGCCATTGATGAACACAAAATTACCCGGAAGAAAGCTTCTTTTGTTGTGGGAGGCAGTATCTTGATCATATCACTTATCATCTCTTTTAATACCAGTTTAATCGGTACAATAGATCTTATATTCAGTCAGGTTGGACTGCCTCTTGGCGGTATATTAATTTGTCTTTTCTTAGGCTACGTATGGAAGACTGAAAATGCCTTGGAAGAGATGGATTCCGGTTATCCAGGTATCGGGAACTCATTGCTAGCTAAAGTATGGAGATTCCTCATCATGATATTCTGCCCCCTTGTGATACTCTACAATCTGCTGTCTACATTATTCTTTGATTAACCTTGTTATCCAATTTCACGCATAGTATTTTCGACAACAAACTTTTGAAGTACTAGAAAATCATTTATGGCAAAAATTTCAACTTCTGATTTTAGAACGGGAATGGTCATAGAGGTAGATGACGAACTTTACTCTATTGTAGATTATCAACACGTAAAACCCGGTAAGGGTGGTGCTTTTTTAAGGACCAAATTAAAAGGAGTTGTAAACGAGAAGACTATTGAAAAGACCTTCCGTTCAGGCGAAAATCTAATGGAGGTACGGGTAGAACGTCAGCCATATCAGTTTTTGTATAAAGACGGCAACCTCTATTACTTTATGCACCAGGAGACCTTTGTTCAGACGCCGATAGAAGAATCTAAAGTGGAAAAGCCCCAATTTATAACAGAGGGACAAATTTGTACACTAGTTGTAGATGTTGACAACGAACGAATACTCTATGCAGAACCGCCTGACCACATCATAGCCAAGGTTGTAAAGACTGACCCCGGATTGCGGGGGGATACGGCTCAGGGAGGCAGTAAGCCCGCTACCCTGGAATCAGGAGCTACCGTACAAGTACCTTTATTTATCAATGAAGGTGAAGAGATAAAAGTCGATACCCGAACTGCTGAATATGTTGAACGCGTAAAATCAAATTAACTGATATCATGGATCTAAAAGAGATTAAGAAAATACTCGATATGATAGCTGAGAGCGAAGTTAATCAGGTAACTATCGAGGAAGGAGATTTTAAAATCAAGGTTAAAAAAACGCCTGATTTCACGCAGAGCTCGGCTCCCGTTCAGTATCAGATGCCGGCAGCTCCACAACAGCCGCCTCAAGCTCAGGCGCCTGCCTCTCAACAGCAAACATCAGGAGGCGGACAGGCCTCAACCGGAACGGAAAGCAAAGAAAAGGACGAGACAGATGGAAATGTCGTTAATTCACCAATTGTTGGTACGTTCTACCGGGCTCCCTCTCCTGACGCTGACGATTTCGTAAAAGTAGGCGACCAGGTAGAGAAAGGACAAACACTCTGCATTGTTGAAGCCATGAAAATTATGAATGAGATTGAATCTGAATTTTCTGGTGAAGTCAAGAAAATTCTGGTTGAAAACGGTGAAGCTGTCGAGTTCGAACAACCCTTATTTATCATCGGTTAATCCAACTGTAATTCATGTTTAATAAAATTCTTATCGCCAACCGGGGCGAAATTGCACTTCGTATAATTCGCACTTGTAAAGAGATGGGCATCAACACTGTGGCTGTCTACTCAACTGCCGATCAGGATAGTCTGCATGTTAAATTTGCCGATGAGGCCGTCTGTATCGGTCCCCCTCCCAGCAAGGAAAGTTATCTAAAAATTCCAAGCATCCTGGCAGCAGCTGAAATAACCAATGCTGAGGCTATACATCCGGGCTATGGATTTCTGTCTGAAAATGCAGAATTTTCCAAGATATGTGAAGAACACGATCTGAAATTTATTGGTGCCTCCCCAGATTCCATTGCACGGATGGGTGACAAAGCAGTGGCCAAGGATACCATGATTAAAAATGGAGTTCCTGTGGTACCTGGCAGTGACGGGGAAGTTGATTCTTATGAAGAAGCCAAAGAAATATGCAAAGACATTGGATATCCACTAATTATTAAAGCATCTGCCGGCGGTGGAGGCCGCGGCATGCGAATTGTTGAGGAGGAATCAAAGCTGAAACAGGCCTGGGATACGTGTCGCAATGAAGCGGAGACGGCATTCAATAACCCGGCTGTTTATATTGAAAAATTTGTAACGAATCCTCACCACGTAGAAATTCAGATTCTGGCCGATCAACACGGCAACTGCATACACTTGGGAGAGCGAGATTGTTCTCTACAGCGACGACATCAAAAAATTCTTGAAGAATCACCCTCCCCCCTCATGACTCCCGAACTACGTAATGAGATGGGGCAGGCAGCCGTTGATGCCGGCAAATCAGTCAATTATGAAGGTGCCGGTACCGTGGAATTTTTAGTTGATGATGATCTTAACTTCTACTTTATGGAGATGAACACCCGGATACAGGTTGAACATCCGGTTACGGAAGAAATAACCAATTATGACCTGGTTGCCGAGCAAATCAAGGCCGCAGCAGGATTAGAACTTGAGGACAAACCGCTTAAAATGCGCGGTCATGCGATTGAATGTCGGATTAATGCTGAAGACCCGGCTCATAATTTCCGTCCATCAGCGGGAACAATTAACGTATTTCACACTCCGGGAGGACACAGCGTTCGTGTGGATACTCATGCTTACGCCGGATACAAAATACCTCCTCACTACGATTCAATGATTGCCAAACTGATTGTAAGCGCTCCGACTCGTGAAGATGCCATCAAAAGAATGAGAAGAGCATTATCAGAGTTTATAGTCGAAGGTATCAAAACAACTATTCCTTATCATCTGCAGCTAATGGATGATGAAAACTTCCAGAAAGGTACCTTCAACACCAAGTATCTGGAAAATGAATTTAAATTTAACCCCGAAATCTGAGTTTAGTATATGAGCATTCCCAAGGAACTAAAATATACCAAAGAACATGAGTGGATTCGCGATAACGGCGATGGAACAGCAACCGTAGGTATTACCGATTTTGCTCAGGGCGAACTGGGAGATATCGTATTTGTTGAGCTTGAGGAAGTCGGTTTTGAATTTGATAAAGACGAATCATTTGGTACCGTTGAGGCTGTAAAAACCGTCTCTGAACTATTTGCACCGGTATCAGGTGAACTTACCGAAATCAATGACAAATTGGAGGACGAACCTGAACTGGTAAATGATGATCCCTATGGAGACGGTTGGATGATTAAGTTGAAAATCAGTGATACCTCCGAAATGGAAGAGCTAATGTCACCGGAAGAGTACGAAGAGATTATCGCCTGACTATCCATCCTAATTACTTAGGCAAGCACCCTTCTTTTAATTACTTTCTTACATGCAACATCGACCTGATGATTGGATCTTAATACTTGATTTCGGTTCCCAGTATACGCAGCTCATTGCCCGGCGGGTACGTGAACTGAACGTGTATTGCGAAATTCATCCTTTCAATAAAGATCTCTCTACTCTCGAAAATCCTCCTAAAGGAATTATACTATCCGGAGGTCCGAAAAGCGTAAACGATGAAGATGCCCCGTCTTTAAACACGGATATCTTCAACCATAATGTCCCGATACTTGGTGTCTGCTATGGGCTGCAGATTTTGGCACACAATTCCATCCCCGGCAGTGTTGAGAAAGCAGAGCGTAGAGAATTCGGACGTGCAGAACTTATCGTCGATGATCGTTCCGACCTCTTCGAAAATATCCCTCAGGAATCTATCGTCTGGATGAGTCATGGTGATCATATTATAACGCTGCCGGATGAATTTGAGATAATCGGCCACACAGACAATGCCAAGGTAGCAGCTGTAAGACATAAAGAGAAAGAAATTTACGGGGTTCAGTTTCATCCCGAAGTTGTTCACACTGTTTATGGCAAGGAAATCGTTGAAAATTTTGTCCGGAATATATGCAATCTCCCCGGTAGCTGGACGGCTGAATCTTTTATTGAGTCAACCATAGAAGAGATTAGAGACCGTGTCGGCGATGACCGCGTATTGTGCGGGTTATCCGGAGGGGTGGACTCTACGGTAGTAGCAACCCTGGTACATAAAGCAATTGGCGATCAGCTGCAATGTATTTTTGTGGATAACGGTCTCCTCAGGAAAAATGAATTCCGGGATGTACTCGATGTTTATGAGAAGGATCTGAATCTTCCGGTAAAGGGTATTGATGCGAGCGAGTTATTTCTTTCCAGGCTAAAAGGAATTTTTGATCCTGAGGAGAAAAGAAAAATTATCGGCAATACCTTTATTGATGTTTTTGATGAGGCAATTTCTGAAGATAAATCTTTCAAATATCTCGCTCAGGGCACACTTTATCCCGATGTCATTGAAAGCATCTCTTTTAAAGGTCCATCTGCCACCATTAAATCGCACCACAATGTTGGTGGTTTACCGGAAGAGATGAATCTTGATCTTGTGGAACCGGTACGTGAACTTTTTAAGGATGAAGTTAGAAACGTGGGCAGGAAACTTGGTATTCCAGAGCATTTCATCAAAAGACATCCTTTCCCGGGACCGGGCTTGGGAATCAGGGTCATTTCAGATATCACCAAAAAGAAGTTGGACATGCTGCGAGAAGCAGATGATATCTTTATCTCCGAATTGAGAAATAATGATCTGTACCATAAAGTATGGCAGGCTCTCGTTGTATTATTACCCGTTCAAAGTGTGGGAGTTATGGGTGACGAGCGTACTTATGAATATACGGCAGCGTTAAGAGCCGTAACAAGTGTGGACGGTATGACTGCAGATTGGGCCCATCTTCCCCACCCTTTTCTGGCTAAAGTATCAAACCGGATAATCAATGAAGTTCGTGGAATCAATCGTGTTGCCTACGACATAAGCTCAAAACCCCCTTCCACCATTGAGTGGGAATAGTTTTATTTGAGAACAATTATTGCCAATTGCCGTTAGATATTTAAAGAATTTCCCTAAAATTTAAAGCGCATGCATAAGAAGACAACAATAATTTACCGGACCAGTTTCATCGCTATCTGCCTGTCGCTATTAACATTCGTGTCCGTAGAAGTGAAAGCTCAGAGTTTTGAAGGCGGGTTATCCTTGTATGAAGAAGCCCAATACACCAAAGCGGTTGTTATATTTAACAGACTTAATAGTCCGGAAGCTAAACTATTTTCCGGGAAGAGCTATTTCAGCATGGGCAAATACGTCAGGGCTAAAGACTACCTGAACTCGGTTCCCCAAAATGCGCCTAAAGATATTTATCTGGAAGCTCTATATACCTCTTCCCTGAGTGATTTTCAGCTCGGCCATTTTGATCAGGCTTTAACTAAACTCTTGCAATTCGAGAACGAACAGGTTAAAACCCAGCTGGTCACTGATGCCCTTCAACTTTATGATGAAATTTTGAATTTCCTGACCCTGAACCAACGAAAGGATGTTTATCAAAGTGTAACATCTAAACGCTTGAAATTTGATTTGGTAAAAACGGCACTTGGCAAGGTAAACTACTCCACTGCACGATTACTGATAAATGAATACAAAGAGACAGTTGCCGAAGATAGCCTGTCTTCCGAAGTTCAGGAGCTTCAATCCATGGTCTCCGATTCACTAAATTATGCCATGCAGATCGCCTTTGGCAGGCAGTTGGAAGCACCCGAGGGCATAACTTATAATATCGGGGCGGCACTTCCAGAATATGATACCGGAGACCGTGAGTTCGATATATCACAGGGTTTATACTTCGGCTATTTGCTGGCAGCAGAAGAATACAATCAACATCATAACGACAAAAAGGCTTTCATCCGGTATAAAAATACGGGCGCTGAGACTGATTCGTCTGAATATGTGATGACTGACTTTGCCTGGAATTATAATGTAGACGCGGTTCTTGGACCCTTATTTTCTGAACCGGCCGGAGAAATGTCAAGACTTGCTGAGATGTACCAGATTCCCATGCTGGCGCCCCTGGCCAATTCCGATACACTGAATGTAGATAATCCCTACCTATTTCAGGCTAATCCCACTTTCGCCTCTCACGGAAAAAAGATGGCTCGTTTCGCAGTCAATCGATTGAACATGGATACCCTTGCCGTTCTCGCCGAACGCAATTCACTGGGAGAAGCCTCTGCGTTCGCCTTCCGGGAGGAAGCTGAGAAAAATGGGGGCAAAGTCGTCCACTTTTTTGTCGAAGATTTAGAGTCTGAAGGTTATGAAGTAGCTGAATACACGAAATACCTGACTGCAGACAGCCTTAAGATAGATTCATTGGGTAACTACCATAATGTTGATGCCGTATACGCCCCATTCACCGGACAGGCGGCACCTACGTTAATTGATCTTTTACTTATTGACCTCGAAGCTACAGATAGCCCTGTAACGGTATTGGGATCTCAGGAGTGGGGAGCAACACCTATTCCGGAAGATCGCCTTGGTGACCGCAGAATCTATTTCTCAGAGAGCTATTATATTAATAGCAAAAGCGATAAGGTGGATCAGTTCAGACAGAACTTCAGTGGTCGTTTTGGAATTGAAGCCAACAGGTTTGCTATGATCGGTTATGATGCAGCGACCTATTTGCTTCAGACACTGGATAGGGTTAAAAATCCTGACTTGCTAAAAAATGCATTATCGCGTCAACCGCTTTATGAGGGGTTGATAAGTAATATTCGCTTCGATGGAACCCATGTTAATCAGGAGGTCAAAATTTTCAGACTCTCGGCTGATAACGGTATTCAACCTGCTAATTAAGAGGGCAATTACTTGAAAAGAATCTTGATCGGTAATTTTAGAACAGGTGTGAAATGCAAGGTAGCTTAGACTAGCGGCTGTTACGACTGTTCTCTTCAGCCTCTCTCCTTCTTTTCTCTCTATACTGTTCACGAATCCATTTCCTCCACTTTGCACTTTCTCGCTTGTGCTCTTCAAAAGTTTCTGAAAATACATGGGTGCCTTCTGGACTTGCAACCATATATAAGTAATCATGCGATGCCGGATCAAGTGCCGCCTCAATACTACTTAGGCTCGGATTTGTAATAGGTCCGGGAGGAAGTCCGCTATTCATGTATGTATTATACGGATGGTCAATTTCATAATCTTCGTATAGCAGCCTTCTGCGTTCATTAACTACGAAGTTTACTGTCGGATCTGCCTGTAGACGCATACCACGATTGAGCCTGTTCCAGTATAGCCCGCTGATCTTTCTTTTCTCTTCATCCCTGGTTGCCTCCCACTCTATAATTGAAGCCAAAGTCACTATTTCATCTACGGTCTTATCGATTTCACTGAAAGCCTCTTTGTTGGGCTCAATGACGGAGTTCTGAAATTCATTTAATATTCGTTTTAGAACCGATTCAGGCGTCGTAGTCCAGTAGAGAGAATAGGTATCGGGAAATAATCTACCGAGCAGATCTTTTCTATCGATATTCAGCTCCTTAATGAAAACGGAATCATTTAGCGTTTTGTAAAATGATGCGGAGTCGAACTGAAAGGTATTAATCATCCGATCGGCAAGCCTCTCTTCTGTAGATCCGGGAATCAATGTCACGGTAACCGGATCCTGAATACCCCTTGCCATTTTTGACAAGAGTGAATCATAGGAATAGTTACCGTCAATTTTGTAATGACCATTTGAGAAGCGGTTCCAACCTAATAACCGGGCAGCCCATTTAAGTTCTGAGGTATCCTGAACAATACCTGAATCAGCAAATATAGCCGTTAACTCCTCAAGATTGATGGAGTCATTCAGATAGAGTTCATACTCTTTTTCAGCAGAAATAGCATCTCCGCTCTCTAGTCTCATTAGCCTTGAACCGGCTATTAAAACCATCACCAAAAGCATTAGGCCCAAGCCTGATATAACTTCTGTTACCCGCAGTGGTATATATTTGCTATTAATCAAGACGAATTATCTCTGGAAGCTTACCTACGCTGTAATTTAGACAATAACCTCAATATCTCAAGATATAACCATACAAGGGTTATTATCAGCCCGAAAGCCGTATACCATTCAAAGTATTTTGGAGCTCCTGCCTTTGCACCTTTTTCAATGAGGTCAAAATCAAGCACAAGGTTCAGAGCTGCTACTACAACCACAATCAGACTGAAACCTATCCCGAACATCCCAGTTCCCGTTACAAGGCTCAGATTGATTCCGAAGAAACCAAGAATAAAACTTGCTACATATACAATCGCAATACCTCCTGTCGCGGCCACAATTCCCATACGAAACTTTTGGGTAACTTTAATCAGACCCGATCGATAGGTAATGAGCATTGCCGCAAAGATTCCAAGCGTCAGTGCAACGGCATTGAAAATGATTCCGTCGTACATGGTTGCATATGCCATGGATATGGCCCCAAGAAATAATCCTTCCAATACTGAATATATAGGCGCTGTAACCGGTGCCCATTCTTTTTTAAATATGGTTACAAGAGCTACAACGAAACCACCCAAAGCACCCAGCCAGATAAAAAGCTCCGAGGGTTGATACCAGCTTATGGTTGCTCCTATCAGAAGCAGTAAAAATAATATACCAATTTTGTTGACGGTGCTACTAACGGTCATCGTCCCTTCCGCAGAATTGGCGACTCCCGTTTTCTTAAATATCTCTTCACTTAAAGCTGGATTCCCTGATTGAAACATACCACTTGTTTAATTGAATTTAATTGGAGCTAAAAATAGGTGTTAAACACCTATTTTAATAACAATTTTAGCGAGTAATTCAGCTGAAATAAATTCACCTGTAACTTTACAAAATATCATTCGTAGCAACGAAAGAAGAGCAAGAATATTTGGTTGCTACACAAAGCACCAAATGCCCTAAAGAAAAAGCTTCCGGCCCTGATCGGCCGGAAGCTTTTATTTATTTCAAAATATTATGACTGGCAAAAGTGCTTCTTAGATTGTTATATCTTAACAAGTTTGGACACAAAAGACTTTTTAAGATATCTCTAAAAGGTAGGATTGAATCGGATCCAGAACACAGGTGCCCTTCCGGTATCATTCAGGTCCCATGCCAGTTCAGCCCGGATAGAGCTGGAACCAACACCAAAGCCCCCATTATGCTTAAGGTCTGAGAAACTAAATGATGAGAAGCCGTTAAACGGACCGGAAGCATCTTCCAGCTCTGATTCATAAGCAGCCCATCCTGAGTCCAGGAAAAGGCTGATATAAAAATCATCAAAGTCTATCCAGTCACCGCCCTTCCATGAAGGGGAACCGAAGTGAACTTCAGTATTGCTAAGAATCATCTGATTCCCGCCTTGAAGCGGTGAAGCAAACGGCAGTGACTTATAAGGTAGAGCACGCATTGTACCGATACCTCCAAGCTGGAATTGTTTGAAGAGCGGTGCATTTCCCGATATAGAACCTATTTTAAGCCTGTGCTTTAACAGGCCACCCCTTTCGAAATTGTAGTAGTTAATCATTTCTCCCAGAAACTTGGTGTAGGAGTAGTCGGATGAAGCGATACCGGAGTCCCCAAATTCAAGATGACCGTTCAATGAAAAAGTATAGTATTTGCTGAGTACCAGTCGTTTCGGATTGAAAGATGCGTTAATAGAAATACTTGAAAGATTTACTGTATCAATAGCACTTCCGTTCATAAACTCAACCGGCGGATTGGGTCGGTAACGATCTCCTGCTCCAAACAGTGCCCAGTTCGTTTCTCTTTGCTGGCTGTTATAGCGATCGTCATTGTAGGCTATACCTCCTTCAAAGAGTCTCCTGGTTCGAAAGAGCATATATAATCCCAAACCCTGCTGCTTGTAGTAATCCTGGAAATCATAGCCCCCCATAAATGAAGTTAATGAAGTTTCAATAAGACCTACACTCCAGTAATCGTCTGTTGTCGTAGCGCTGTGGTACTCACCCCCAATAATAACCCTGTTATTTCTGCCCAGGTATTTCTCAAGGCCCACTACATATTGCCATTCGCTCTGACCAAACGAATAACCAATCATTCCATGTGGGTTGATGCCTGGTACTCCCAGGAAATTGTCATCATTGTACCACTGCATTCGTTCTCTTTTTAAACCTAAGAACAGTGCATCAACCCTGTTAAAGTGTATCATCGGTAGGCTCGGATAAACCGAATAGAGGGAATTTGAACGGTATGGCCCGGATTCTATGGCTCCACTCAGATCTATGCCGTCTTCATTCAGGTTGTTCAGATAGTATTCGTATTCTCGCGATTCAGAATCTGTCCCCGACGTATCCTTTCCCGGTCTCTTCAGCAGTTCTTCCACCGGTTTAGAAAAGAACGGTTCATTTCTGAAAGGCTCGTCCTCCTTATCATCTCCACTGCTTTGGGCAAAAGCTACAGAAGATGAGAACAATAATAACAGAATCGTTTTTATGGTTAATTTCATACGTATAGAACACCTTTATTTACTGATCGATGTACGCATTCTACGTTACGATGTTGCATGATCTCATCAATTTTTTGCCTTTAAAATCATTACGGTAATGTCATCCTCATGATCCTTGCTACCTGACCATTTATCAATAAGTTTGGTAACCTGAGACATGATATCGGATGCCGAAGAGTCGGCACACTCCTGGAATGTTCTGGATATTCGATCCAAACCAAGTAGTTCCCTATCCTCGTTAAAGAGCTCCATCAGTCCGTCACTCATCAGCAAGAGAACGTCTTCATTCTTCATGTTCAGTTCTTTCTCCTCGTAGGGATATTCGACGTTACTTCCCAACGGCATGCCTTTCAAGATCATTGGCTTAACTTCCCTATTCTTACTGCAATAATATAAGGAAGGCGGCATACCTGCCGATGTATATCTAATCTTGTGTTTCTCGCATTTCAGAAGCATCATTCCCATATACATCATCTTTAGATCCATGTTACGAATTCCTGAAGACATTCTGCGAATCATCTCCATATTTTCGTGTTCGTTAGCCAGCGTATGGAAATAGCTCTTGGCCGTGGCCACTATGATGCCGGCCTTCATACCATGTCCGGTAGCATCACCCAGTGCTATAGTCATCGTACCGTTTTTTGAAATACTGAAATCATAGTAGTCCCCTCCTACCTCTTGCGCAGTTTCCATAAAAACGGCGATATCCCAATGATCGTTATTCGGTATTTGCTTAGGCAGCATAGACAGCTGTAAGGCACGGGCTTCTTCCAGTTCCCTGGATTTCCGTTGATTCTCGGCCTCGAGGAGTTTCCGCTCCATCTCCTTCTCTTTGTTTATTCTCTCCTGTTCAAGAGAACGTTCGGAAAGGTGTTTGACTTCCAGCAGTTTATATTCCAGGCGCTTATGAGTTTTAGCAAAATCCCTGGAAAGATAAATTGACATAGAAAGAATAAGAATCACCGAACCATAAAGATTACCTAGAATCGGGTTTCCCGTGTAAATCTCCATATTACTTAAGATGGTAAACAAGACCCCTCCCACGAAACCTATGAGCCCGAACCCGACGATCCATATACCCTCTTTTCGTTTGTAGAATGAGATAGTCAATACCCGAAGTATTTCCACTAAAGTGAGCATAACGAACAGATCACGGTACATCCCCAAACCGGATGCGTTATACCAGGTTGCTACTGCCAGACCCAGACCCGCTGTCAGGAAGAACCAAAACTGAATTGGTGTTTTCTTGTAAAATAGACTATAGGCGAATCGAAGGGCATAAATCACTGTGAGCATCAAAGCAATCAGTGAAAACCTGAAATAGGTAATTCCCATTAAAGGAGATTCGGAAAAGTTTGTTTTAATAAGCGTAAATGTAAGCAGTGACAAAAAGCCTGCGAACAGGGCAAAATAGAGATTTCTCTTCTCAGCTGGATAAAATGCAAACAGCAAGAAGTGAATGATTGTAAATGCAAGCAAGCCACCCGCATAAAACATTTGGGCCCAAGGGATTGTTGTTGCTTTTTCAATTGCACTTTCAACGTGATAGTTTAAATCACCCAGAAGAAAACGGAAGCCTGCGTTAAACCCATAGTTGTTGTAGGATTGGGCATCATGATTGGCAAAACGAACCGCGAGTACCTGCTCGGTTGTATCCTTAAAAATGATGGATCGTGGCTGGTGATCTCTGTATGGCACAAAATCTTCTTCAAAGATGGAAACCTGACCCATCTGGTAGAGCATTTCTCCATTGAGATAGATTTCAGATGCCCCATTGTGCTGGTCCGGAATCAAAGCCAGCGGATAATCAACCAGGCTTGAATCGGGTTTGATGTGCAAGCGAAACCAACCTATGCCTTCCCATTCAATGAATGGTAATTCCGATGGGTCCAATTTAGTGCTAACCTGCTGCCAGCTGCTGTCCTCCAGTGCCGGGTCAGCCCAGTTAATATTGTCACCGGGTTTAAATTTCCAGGTATCGGTGATGTATATAGTCTGGTCTTCAACCGAAAAATTGGATGCAGAAATATTAATCACCTCTTCAGTAAACTGCCCCTGAATGGTGCCGGGTAAGAAAACGGCTAGCATAACCACAAACCCAAATACCCGATAAGATTGTTTATATGTGCAACAATCCGGCAATTTTTCCCTAATTTATTTTTAATTCAATTTTACCGTGGTTGGTGCTGACATTGATAGGCGCTCCCCCACGTTTTACCGTACCTTCCACCCTTTGCAGGCTTCTATACCCATCAACTGACAAATCGGTAGGAAGCTTAATTTCTGTTCCATTCAATACTAAGTCAAAACCGTCCATCTCCGGAATTTCCAGAAAAATATTACCCGCTCCTGTGTCAAGGCTAATTCCTTCAGACACTCTTAGAAACTGGGCTTTAATGTCTCCGCCGCCCAGTTTTGCCAGCAATGTTCCAGATATTCGTTCCGCTATTATGCGTCCGCCATCAGAAAGCAACCTGATCTCACCGCTACTCTGATCTACAGTGATGTTGCCACCTGTGGTTTTACCGTAAATAGTACCGCTGCTTTTGTTGACGTTTATATTGCCACCGGCGGTATATGCAGCAAGTTTGCCATTGATTTCGTCCAGGTCAATATTCCCGCCGCTCGTTTTAATCATGTGATGACCACTGAGCCCACTGACGCTAATATTCCCGCCCGAGGTTTTAAGTTCGGTTGACATCTCTTCGGGCACATAGATCTTAAAAGAAAATCTCATCTGGTCGCTAAAAAATCCGGTCTCTTTACTTTTCCTTTCAACCGATGATACGATTTCATTACCCCGCTGTATAACTGTAATGCGATAATTATCGAGATTCTTACTGTTCGACCAGAAAGAGTATCCCCTATCCAGATACAATTCCACTTTTACCTTACTGGATGCTTCAATGGTTTGAACCTCAATATTTCCGGCTAGTGTGTAGGCTTTTAAAATTCCGGGTCCGTCCAGTGTAAACTCTTTTGTAAGATAGGGTTTGGCCTCAAAAGCACATAATTCACCCTTCACTTTTTCACCGTCGCATTTTAGGGGATTGGCATCAGCCGGAGCACCCATGAATAGCGAAATAAAAAAGACTGCCAATGAAAAACCAGCGTACGTAAGATATACCGATAATGATTTTTTCAAGCTGTTGTGCCTTTGATGATACAATCTTACAGCGTCTACGATGATTGATTTATTAAGTTACACGATGATAATTAGATATCTTTGAATACTTCAATAAGGAAACGTATATGTTCATTTAATGGTATGTCAATAAGTTCTGCCCCTCTCCTGATGTCTTCTCGCGGTACACTCTCGGCAAATCTCTTATCTTTTAGCTTTTTGGTCACTGATTTCACTTTCATATCCTGAAAACCGTTTGGACGCATCAAAGAAACGGCATTCATAAACCCGGATAGCTCATCACAAGCGAAAAGGTACCTCTCAATCTGGGTTTCGGGCTCTCTTCCGGTTCTTTCCGGCGCATGAGCCTCAATAGCTTTAATTATAACCTCGTTGTAGCCTTTTTCCGGTAAAATATCATTGACGGCTTTATTTGGGTGTTCCTCAGGAAATTTCTCCCAATCCAGGTCATGAAGTAATCCGGCCGTCCACCACTGCTCTATTTCTTCCTCTGATTTGTTTAAATCTCTTGCATATGCTTCAGTAGCCATGGCAACCATGTGGCAGTGATGTCTAAGATTTTCATTGTCTATATACTCTCGAAGCAGCTTTTCCGATTCTGTTCTTTCAACCATAATACTTGCTGATACTTATTAGATATTGAGTCAATTTAGATAAAAGAAATATCATTTATTAGCGAATCTGTCAATGATAAGAGCTGACAAAATGAAAATGAGTTCTATTATAAGATATATGGTAATGGAGGTTTATCTCAGTTAACTAATTTTAAAACGAAGGCAACCCTTTGCTTAAATTCTCTGTATTGTTAAATAGAAGCTAATAATATCGCTTCACTGTAATTAAATCGGGATTCAGCTTTTGGAATCAAAAGTCTTATTAGACAGAATCATAAAGGGGTGTTGCAAAAGACGCCGAAAAAGCCAAAAGAAGCTTTATAAGATGTTCTATGGCTACGGCATGAGCATCACCCTGAGATATGCTGAATCCCGTGAAGAGGCTGCAGAAATCCTTAATGATGCCTTTATGAAAGTATTCACAAACATCAAGGATTTCGATATAGATAAACCCTTTAAACCATGGTTGAGAAGGATCATTATCAACACTGCCATCAATCATTATCACAGAACCAAGAAATACCGGGAAATGGACAATGTAGATTTTGCGGAGCAATCACTCAGTACCCGGGAGCAAATATTACCCGGAATTTCATACGACGAAATTATCGAGATGGTCCAACAACTTACTCCCGCTTATCGCACGGTCTTTAATTTATATGTCATCGAAGGATTTAAGCACCGTGAAATAGCCGAAATGCTGGGTATCGCAGTAGGGACATCAAAATCAAACCTTGCCAAGGCAAAAAGGAACCTGCAGGCGATCTTGGAAAAGAATTTCATGTAACCATATTATGTCTGATTCAAATAACAAAGATCCATTAGAAGAGTTTTTTCAAAAGAAGTCGGGCGACTACGACATATCTTACCGTGAAGAAGACTGGAAATCACTTGAGGGGCGGCTCGATGCTCTGGATGCCCAGATTGCAGCCCGAAGAAGGAGAAGACTGGCAGCCGCTGCCGTATTGATCATCATCTCTCTTCTCTCCTACTTTATCTATCAGAACAATCAGGAAATCAATTCACTGAATGAACAGCTAAGCCGACAAGATCAGCCACAAACGATCACAAATCCTGTTCCTGATAGCGCAACCGAAGATGCCCTGGCTGAAAATAGCACACCCGTTCCTGATCTTAAAGATGTAAAAGAAGATCCTAATAATGGTAAGTCAGAGGGTAACTCACAGAATGAACGGTTGGAAAATCGCGTAGGGGAAACAGGAGCTGAATTAGCTACTGACATTAATTCTGATCAATACCAAACTATTGCAAGAAATAAAACCAACCCGATTAGTATATCGGAGATCAACTGTGAAGAGTGCATTTTATCGGAAACCATTACCCAAACTCCGACTGAATTTCACTCTATCAGTGCTAACGAAACGTATGCAACTGATCGTAATACTCCGATTGCCCAATTGACAGGACTGGAAAGCTCCCAGGAAGAAACACAAAGGATAAATTCCTCGAAAAGTGCTTTATCCAGGATCACCCTGGGCTTCGTTTTAGGGCCTGATATGAGTACCGCCGGTAATTTCAGCAATTTCTATAACCCCGGTTCTAAGATTGGAGTAACGGTTGATTATTCCATAAGCGAAAAGTGGGCGGTTTCAATTGGAGCCATTCGTTCTAAGGTGAATTACAAGGCAGGTAGCAGTGACTACAGCCCGCCTGCCGGCTATTGGTACAACGGAGTGGAAGCGGACCTTACAAGAGCGGCCTGCATTCTTATCGATATTCCTGTTAACCTTTCCTACCGTTTCTTTAGACGAAACCACTCGCGATTATATGCCAGTGCAGGACTCTCTTCCTATATCATGCTAAACGAAGATTATAGATTCAGCTATGCCTATGAACAGCCAGAATTACCGCAGCGCTGGAAGGAGAATACCGGTACCAAACATTTTATGAGCAATGCTAATATCGCTATCGGTTATGAATATGAGTTAACAAACAGTTTGAGCTTAAGAGCGGAACCGTTTTTAAGGGTTCCGATCAGGGAAATAGGCTGGGGTAATGTGGATCTATACTCAGTGGGTAGCCTCTTTTCCATCAATTACAGCTTAAATAAGCTATAATAAGTCAGAGGAACTAAAGGGAAGTAAGTACAAAATGCCGGCAAAATAGATCTGGTGTCGGTAACATATTATCAATAACCAATAGCATAATATTATGAATAATCTATTAGATAACTTTTTCAACAGAAGTACTTCCTCTCACAATCATAGATCTCGTTTCAGTTGGATTCATCATTCATTGCTCATACTGCTGCTTGCAGGTATGACGGCATGCGGTGGTGGAAGCTCAACAGGCCCTGAGCCGGACCCTGATCCCGATCCCACACCTAATCCGGACAGGCCTGTTAGCTTTTCTGAAGATATTCAGCCCATCTTTAGCGGAAATTGTACTACCAGCGGTTGCCATGATTCAAATACCCAAGAAAGCGGCGTTAATCTTACTTCCTACGATGCTGCACTGAACAGTATAGGTGTTCAATACGGTACGGAAATAATTGATCCCGGTAGTTCGAGTAACAGCCCGATTGTTGATAAAATATCAAATGAGAATCCTCAGTTTGGTCAGAGAATGCCACTAAACCGTCAGCCTCTGAGCGATGCGGAGATTGACTCAGTTGTTGCATGGATTAATAATGGAGCACCAAATAATTAAATTCATCAAAATAGAGTTACTGACGATGAAACGATTACTGCTGACCATACTGACATTCTGTTTTTTAACAAGCGATATCGCTCTCTCACAAGCGTTCAAAACAGAATCAGGAAATGCTGAATTTAAATCTTCGGTTCCGCTGCATTCCTTTGCGGGGACCTCTGATAACCTAGTGGGCAGGATATCGTTACAGGATTCAACAGTAGATTTTTACCTGGATCTGGCAACCCTCGACACCGGTAACGGCAAAAGAGACAAAGATATGAGAAAAACGCTTGAGACCGACAAGTATCCATTTGCCGAATTTTATGGAAAAGTTATCTCAGGCTTCGATCCCGATTCTTCGAACAAGCAGGATGTAACCGTTCAAGGTTCATTTACTATACACGATGTCTCAAGGGAGGTTACTATCAACGGTACCCTTCAGATGAGACCGGAAGGATTACTCGTTGAAGCCGACTGGGTACTCAATATGACAAATTATAATATCAAGCCCCCCGGCATACTGTTTTATCGTGTAGAAGAGAATATTGATATACAGATTGAAGCGCTGCTAAAACCTCAAAATAGTTAACACATATTATGCGCATAAATAAACTTTTGCTGTTACTGATATCGCTTTTGCTATACCAAAACCAAGCCTATGCACAAATGGAGAGAGAAAGGGTAAATCCCGGCGGAGCGATATCTGAAACATTTTGGGCTCCCAACCTGATCGGGCTTGAGACTACTGAGCAAATCTCTGCAAAGAATCTCAATGTCACTATCATGCACAGTTTTGGCATAGTAAGTAATAGAACTCTTCAAAATTTCTTTGGTCTCGACATTGGTCCGAATGTTAGATTGGGTTTAGATTACGGTATCACCGACAATTGGTCCATTGGAATAGGACGAATGACCGATAGGAAAGTCGTAGATTTGAGATCCAAATTAAATTTATTTCGGCAGACTAAAGACAACTCGGTTCCATTTAGCATGTCCATTAAAGGAGATCTTGGAATCACTACGCAAGAGAACAATCGTCCTATAAAAGACGATATGAATTATTTGCTTTCCCTGCCTATCGCAAATAAAGTGAGTGACGCCCTAAGTATTCAAATTGCACCCATGATTGCACATTTCAACCATGTTAGCGGCATTTCACAAACTGAAAACACTTTATATGCTTTAGGGCTGGGTAGTGAATTTCGTATTTCCCGGCGTTATGCACTTACGGCAGAATACTATCCGGTTTTAGGAAATCGCAATCCGGATACCATAAATGCTTTTGCATTGGGTCTAAACATCGAAACCGGCGGACATGTATTTCAGTTATTTTTTGCATCTTCAAGCTGGCATACGGAACAGTACATCATCTCCTACAATGATGAGAATTTCTGGGCAGGTGATTTCCGTTTTGGATTCAACGTAAACAGAATTTTTGGTCTTTAAATAAGTAATTCCTGCCACTAATCGATTAGAGAGCGTACTTCCTGGGCAACACTTCGATTGTATTCAAAAGCCAGGTTCTTATAATTGATCAAATCTACAATAGTACCGATAAGGCATAGACCACCGGTAAGCAGATAGAGTACACCCATTCCAATATGGCCGATGATGAGTCGATGAACTCCAGCTACTCCAAGAAACCCGGCAAGTGCAGAGAACAGTATGATTTGTGGATCTTTTCTCCGAGCACGATATACTTTTGAAAATTTTTCGGCGGTTTCCTCATCCATTGATTTTAGTAGTTGAGAAATATATGCTGCCTCGTCTCCTTCCAATTCGGGTAAATAATCGAGTAGTTTAGCCATTGTGTAGTGATTTTTTATTTCTTTTGAAAAACTTATTGTTTAAGAGGTAAATTATACGTGAGGAAATAATTATTAATGCAAAGGGCCCCATTATATTAGCCTCTAATGAGTTCATATATTCACCTCTAGCCAGAAAAGCGATGGAATGTCCTAATCCTTCCCCCGGGCAAAAGGTAATACCGATTTTTTCAAATAAACACCAAGACGATTCATAATCGGTATATGGATTCATCAGGGCCATCAGTAATAGACCGACAGACAAGGCTCCCCATTCAAAGTGTCTGTTAAATAGTTTTTTCATGCTCTTGGCATAGATCACGTTTTGAAAATTGTACGAAGGCAGGTGTATTAAGTTACGTTGCTCGCCACATTCATTTTTTGGTCATAGAGGCGTACCGTAAAGGTGGTTCCCTCTCCTTCCACGGAATCCACAGTCACATCACCACCGTGCAGATTGGTAAATTTCCTGACCAGTTCCAAACCCATACCCGAACCCTTCTCGCCGGAAGTACCGTATCGAATTTTCTTTTCTCCGGAGTCCCAAAGGTCTTCAAGCTGTTCCTTCGGTATACCCATCCCCGAATCTTCCACGGTCAGGTCTATTGCACCGTTGCTGTCTTCAACTTCTCGCAATCTCACACATATGGTACCGCCTTTAAGCGTAAACTTAAGAGCATTGGATAAAAGATTGCTCAATATTTGCTCAAGCTTATGCTTATCAACCGTCTTTTTGGACATCTCCTGCAGTTCTTTTTCAATCGTAATTCCTTTATTAACTGCAGTAGGCCGATGTAAGTCGATTATGTCTAAAATAGTGGTTTTTAGATCCAGTTCTTGCAAAATCAATTCAGAGATACTGGCTTTCTCCTCTTTGTTCAATAGACCATTAACCAGGTTCAAAAGTTTTTGCCCGCTCCCTTTGATAATGCCCAATATATCGGACTGCTCCGCAACATCAATATTCTCAATGTTGTCTTCAAGAAAACCTGCCAGCCCCATGATACCTGTTACGGGATTCCTGAAATCGTGACCTACAATTCGCATCAGCTCATCTTTTTCGGCATTGAGTTTTTCAAGAGATTCTTCCCTCTGCTTGAGCTGTTCCACTTTATTGCTGAGTTCAGCCTGTAATTTTTTCAATTTCACATGCAAATCAATGCGGGCAAGAACCTCCTCTCTTTGAAAGGGTTTGGTGATGTAGTCTACGCCTCCCACATTAAATCCCTGCACTTTTGAATCTGTCTCTGACAAGGCACTTAAAAAGATAACCGGAATATCTTTATACTGTTCATGATCCTTCAGGTATTCACAGACTTCGAAACCGTTCATTTCAGGCATCATCACGTCTAACAAAATGATATCAGGCTTACGTTTTTCAATTAATGATAGTGCATCTCCGCCCGAAAATGCAGCCATCACCTCATACCCCTCCTTTTTTACGACATGTGCAAGCAAACGTACATTAGGTTCTGTATCATCAACGATGAGTACAGAAGCTTCCTTTGAGTTTTCTGACATCAAATGCTGTTCTTTTTAAGAATGAATTCAACCATACATATGTTTAATGCTCTTGAAATACAAAAATATAAATTGCATTAGCAAGCAACATCAGTAAAACCGTCCAAATTTTCTACTTTTAATTACTAAGATTACCATGCAGATTCAATATAAACTTTTTACAGCCTTTTTGTTTTTATTCGTTCTTATTTCCATCCCTGCCGTAGCCCAGCAACGGGATACCTTAAAGGCTGAGTTGGACCCCATCAGGATTGAAGCAATTTATTCCACCATTAGTCCGGCTAATGCTCCACTGTCGCTCTCTGTTTATAATAGAAGTGTTTTTAAAAGAAACAGTGAGGCTTCACTGACAATGAACAAAATAACTGAGCAGTTACCCGGAATATGGGTGAATGACAGGGAGAACTACTCCCTCGGTGAACGCATCACTATCAGAGGGGTGGGATGGCGTACCTCTTTTGGTGTTCGTGGTATACAGGTGATTATGGATGGTATCCCTCTTACTGTTGCAGACGGACAGACTATGCTAAACCCTGTTGATCCTTCTTTTGTAAACAAGCTCGAATTGATCAGAGGTCCTGCTTCTACCTTTTGGGGTAACAGTAGCGGCGGAGTACTTCATATCTCAACCTTCCAATCACAACAAGAATCGCCCACACTGAGCCTGCGCAGTACAGCCGGATCTTACAACCTGTTTAAGCAAGATGTTCAGTATAGTGGCTCATTTGGCAGCCATTCTGTGTCAGCTTACAGTTCCTATTTAAGCCAGAATGGCTTTCGCGATCACAGTTCGGTAAAACTCAGCCGGTCAGGTTTAAAGGGATCGGTAGATTTGAATAATAAAAGCAGATTAGAGTATGTAGGGGCTTTTGTCGCCATGCCGGAAGCAAAGAATCCAAGCAGTCTAACCAAGGAGGATGCACTTAATAGTCCAAAAATGGCCAACCCCTCTTCCATCACCAATGATGCCGGAAAACAGGTTTACCAGGGTCAACTGGGCTTAAATTATTACAGGGACTCTTCACTGGGATTTATAACTCTTACGGGATATGGTATATACCGGGATCTCACTAATCCTTTACCCTTTGCAGTGATTGACCTCAACCGCTGGGCCGGTGGTCTAAGAGGAACACTTGAAAAAAGCTTTGACAACCTCAATATAAATTTCGGCTTTGACAGTAAGATACAGTCCGATGACCGTAGTGAATTTGAAAACAACACAGGAATCAGAGGCAACATTACGCTTGAACAACTCGAGCAGGTCACTAATCAGGCCCTGTTTGTCACTTCTGATGTTGAATTAGGAAATTGGAAACTGCTGGCCGGTTTACGATACGACTGGCTTACCTTCAGTGTTGATTCTGCTTCTGTTTCCCAAACCAACAGCCGGACTTTTAACGCTTTGAGTCCCAGTATCGGCGTAACCTACCGCTCCAACACGAACAAATGGTTCGCCAATTTTAGTACTTCCTTCGAAGCCCCAACTACCACTGAATTGGTAAACAGCCCTGAGGGTGGATCCGGTTTTAACCCAAATCTAGAACCTGAGCGCACTTTAGGTGTTGAAATTGGAACTAAGGGGCGGACAGCAGACAATATTCTGGGCTATGAGTTGACACTCTATCGCATGTGGATCACTGACATCCTGTTTCCATATCAATTACAGGCCAATGGGCCTACATTTTATCGTAATCAGGGGAATACAATACATAACGGTATCGAGACGCGTATAACACTTAATCCCATTGATGCGCTGCAATTTAATGCCACTTATAATTATATCCACGCTACATTTCAAGGGGAAGATACAGACAGCGGCTCTTCAATTGAGGACAATGATGTACCAGGAATTCCTGATCATCGTCTGAATGCCAGTATTTCTTATCAATATAAAAGTATTTTAGGTGAACTTACTTATAGCTATGTAAGCCAATATTTTGCAGATAATTTAAATACAGCTGAAAATAATGCTTACAATACTTTGGATGCTAAAATAAGCCTGGCACGTCCCCTGGGAGACCGTTTTTATCGCCTGCAACCCTTTCTAAATGTGAACAATATATTCAATGAGCGCTATAACGGCTCTATTGTGCCAAATGCCTTCGGTAATCGTTATTTTGAACCTGCTGCAGGTAGAAATTTCCAGTTTGGCCTCTCGATATCATTCTATTAATGCTAGACTTAAGAAATCATATTAATTAAACTTAATATCAGCATTTTTGTAACAATTTCAGCCTAACTTGTTCTTGTAAATAAACAACAGAGGATTGAATTAACGGTTAGCAAGAACATTATGGTGAAGCATATCTTTTTTATACTTCTGATGATTGCAGGGGGATATTACTTCTGGAACACCAGGCCGGTGGTACACGGACCCGGAGAAGTAACCCCCAATGAGCCACTTCAGGAACAGGCATATGGAGTAAAGAAAATTGATTTTAAAGATTTAAAGCTAAGTCCATTCGCTAAGATAGATCTAGAAGCAAGAGTACTGTCGAAGAAAAAATATTATGAGGATCGTGAAGCCACATTTGCACCGTATGATATAGTACTCGGTTGGGGACCAATGTCTGATGAAAGAAATCTTGAACAGATACTCATAAAACAGTCAGACCGCTATTATTACTGGGAGATGATTCAGCCCTCCATTGGCATTCAAGAAATACGTACGCATACAGCTAATATCAGATTCATCACCCCAGATAAAGAAATCTCCGACCGACTGGCTAATTTACGCATCGGACAGGTTATACAGGTTAAAGGGTATCTCGTGGATGTTAAGTCAACTCAGGGATGGACTATTAAAAGCTCTTCCAAACGTACCGATTCCGGAAAAGAAGGGACTGAAATAATCTGGATAAATGATTTTAATATCATGTAATACCTATCGGATTTAAATGAAAAGAGTTGCGGTTTATCCGTAACTCTTTTTTTTATGTCATAATTTTTAGTTATTTCGAAGCCTGTAACCACTAATAAAATTATCCAATAGATGAGTTGGTTTAAGGATGTTATTGTTGATGTTGCTGTAACCATGTTTATTATTGCTGCAGTTCTGCTCTCTGATCCCTGGATGAAATATGTGGTTTGGGCCTATACCGGAATCATGCTGCTTACAAAAACTATTGTCTTGAGTAGTGACAACTTCATGCAAATAGTCAACAAGTCGAAAAATAAGGCACCGGATTGGTTTGCTCATCTACTCTATGCCATAAATACACTGGTGCTGCTATATTTCACCTGGTGGTATGCTTCGGCAGGCTGGGCTTTGATTTGGATATTTTCATACCTTACACAAAGAAAATTGGAAGCAAGAAGAGGTAACAAATAACTTCTTCTGTCTATTTGGGACTTTTATTCTCTGATGCAGCTTATCTAAGCTTTTTATAAATGATCAAAGCAAATACATAACAAAATTGGAATGTATTTACGCAATTCTGCATTCATCTATTCTTAACAATCGGGATAATGAAATTATTAAACTATGTACCATAAAAAATTAAGCCTCTTACTGCTACCATTATTTATTTTAGCCTCCTGTACTCAACAACCTCCCTTTCCTGCTGATGCAGTGACATTTTCAGAAAACAATGGCGGTCTTACCTTGCCTGATGGATTTCGTGCATCGGTTGTTGCCGACAGCATCGGTTATGCAAGACATTTAACCGTAGATGATGACGGCGATATCTATGTGGTTTTACGCGAACCCCAAAACGGAAAGGGTATTGCAGCGCTCAGGGATCAGGACAATGATGGAAATGCAGAGCAGATCGAGTATTTCAGTGAATTTACCGACACCGGAATCAGGCTGCACAACGGATATCTATATGTAAGTACCGATTCTTCTGTGCACCGGTATCAAATGACGGGTGATGATCTCATTCCATCGGCCGAGCCTCAAACCGTGATTTCAGGTTTCCCAGACCAAAGTTCACACGCTGCCAAGTCATTTACTTTTGATGAATCAGGCAATATCTATGTTAATGTCGGTGCCCCATCCAATGCCTGTCAGCAAGAGAGCAGAACCAAAGGGTCTCCGGGTATGGAGCCTTGCCCACACCTTGAAAGACAGGCGGGCATCTGGAAATTTAGTGCTGATAGCTTGAATCAGACACAAAATGAAGACGGTCAGAGATACGCTACCGGGATTCGCAATGCCGTAGCACTGGATTGGAATGAAACCACAGATCATCTATATGTTGTGCAACATGGCCGGGATCAATTGAACACTTTGTGGCCTGATTATTATACTGCCGAAGATAATGCCGCATTGCCTGCCGAAGAATTTTTTCTCGTAAACGAGGGAGACAATTTTGGATGGCCTTATGCCTATTATGACTGGCAAAAAGACCAAAAAATGGTGATGCCTGAATATGGCGGTGACGGAGAAACTCCTGTTGAAGAGGGCGAATATGAAGACCCGATCATGGCTTTCCCCGGTCACTGGGCACCTAATGACCTGTTATTTTATACCCATAATCATTTCCCTGAACGCTACGTGAACGGTGCTTTCATAGCCTTTCACGGATCATGGAACCGGGCACCTGAGCCTCAGCAAGGGTATAAGGTAGTATTCGTACCTTTCAGCGGCGAGACACCCTCGGGTGATTATGAAGAATTTGCTACAGGTTTCCCGGGTTCTGAATCTCCACAGCCCGGTTCTGCGGAACACCGCCCGATGGGACTAGCACAAGGACCTGACGGAACACTTTATATTACCGATTCTCAGAAAGGAAAAGTTTGGAGAGTCGTATATACAGGTTCAGAAACCGGCACCGGAGAGTAACAAATTCCCATATTATAAAGCCCTAAACAGACTCGAACGCTGTTTAGGGCTTTTTTTATTGTTCTCCCTCCCATTTATCAACACCGGAAGATGCTTTGCTTTGTGTACATCCATTTAACTTTTAAAAAACTATGCACTTTTCGTACTATTTGTGGAAACTTCACATAAAATTCGACGAATGGCATCAGGTTCCAAAAAAGTTATTTATGCAGCGCTAATTGGTAACGGACTAATCGCAATTACTAAATTTGCTGCCTCTGTTATTACCGGCAGTTCGGCAATGCTCTCGGAAGGCATTCACTCAAGTGTTGATACGGGGAATCAATTGCTCTTACTTCTTGGATTGAAACGCGCCAAGAAACCGGCTGATGAACGTTTCCCATATGGTCATGGAAAGGAAGTCTATTTTTGGAGTTTTATAGTAGCCATAATGATTTTCGGAGTTGGAGCAGGCATATCCATATATGAAGGCATTCATAGTGTAATGGACCCGCATCCAATACAGAATCCGATGACCAATTATGTTGTATTGGGCCTGGCTATGATCTTTGAGGCCTTTGCCTGGTATTTTGCCTGGAAAGAATTTCAAAAAGCAAAAGGTGAGCGAAGCTATTACGAAGCGGTCCGAAAAGAGAAGGATCCCACAACCTTTGTTGTACTTTTTGAGGATACCGCAGCGATGCTCGGATTGATTGTAGCATTTCTGGGAATCTGGATTGGACAAATCACCGGAAACCTGCTGATGGATGGTATCGCCTCTATAGTAATCGGAATTATACTGGCTGTGACTGCAGCGTGGTTGGCCTATGAGACAAAAAGCCTGCTAATCGGTGAGAGTGCCAGTAAGGAGATTGTGAATGGTATTTCAGAAATGGCGGAATCCACGGACTCCATTCGTTCAGTTAATGAGACCTTAACCATGCATGTCGGTCCTAATTATGTGCTCTTAAACCTGAGCGTAGATTTCCAAAACAATCTGGATGCCGAACATATCGAAAAAGCAATATCTAACTTAACAAAAATGATCAAGGAGAAATATCCTAGTATAAAACGAGTATTCATTGAAGCAGAGAAATCAAAATCTGCATCCGAATGACAAAAAGATTAATCACCTTTCTACTATTGGTGACCCTTCCGGTGATTTCTGCAATTGCTCAGGACACTACTATTAGGGATTTAGGGGTTGAGATTGGAGTACTAAATACCGGTCCGTTGAATTCAATTACCGATGTTTATGGTGTAAAAGTCGGCCATTATACCCTAATTCAAGGAAGTGATGTACGCACCGGAGCTACTGCTATACTTGCCCATGACGGGAATATATTTCAACAAAAAGTACCAGCTGCGATTTATATCGGTAATGGCTTTGGAAAATTAGCGGGTTACAGCCAGGTAGAAGAGCTGGGGAACATCGAAACTCCTATCATATTGACCAATACACTGAGTGTACCTACAGCTGCTGACGCCCTTATTGATTATACATTGTCACAGGAAGGGAACGAGGATGTTCGATCGGTTAATCCCGTTGTGGGTGAAACCAATGACGGGTATCTCAATGATATTCGTGGACAGCATATCACAAAAAAACACGTAATCTCTGCTATTAAAGCAGCAGATTCCAACAAAGTACAACAGGGAAATGTAGGAGCGGGAACAGGTACCCGTGCATTTGGCTTCAAGGGAGGTATCGGCTCTTCTTCCCGGGTTCTACCCGAAAAGCTGGGCGGGTATACTGTAGGCGCCCTTGTGCAGACCAATTTTGGCGGAGTACTGGAAATAGCCGGTGTGCCTGTAGGGAAAGAACTCAACAAATATTATTTGAGCGACAGTCTTAACGGGTCTCCTGATGGATCCTGTATGATGGTACTAGCAACTGATGCTCCCTTAGATGCCAGGAACCTAAAGCGACTTGCCAAGCGAGCTGTAATGGGATTGGCAAAAACGGGCGGAATTGCATCCAATGGCAGCGGGGATTACGTAATAGCTTTTTCCACATCCGAGTCAGTTAGAATTCCATATAGCGCAGAACAACCTATAACAACAGTAGAACTGTTACGAAACGAACGGATGTCTCCCCTCTTCATGGCAGCCATCGAAGCCACAGAGGAGGCAATCATAAATTCTTTATTTGCAGCCGAAACCATGGAAGGGCGAGACGGTCATGTATTACAATCCATTCCGAAGGATAAAATCATTAAATTGCTTAAAGATTACGGAAGAATAACAGAGTAAAACTACCAACAGTATAATAATTGACAGTTAAACCACTATTATTCATAACGATTTTTCTGGTACCCTCCTTAGGTTTCTCCCAATCTAAATCTGAGGTTATTAATTCAGCTAAAACAACCACCAGGGTTTCATGGATTGGTTTTGATGAAGTTCAAGCACATGAATTCAGTTTATGGGGAGGATATGCCTTTGATTCCTACCGCTTTTGGGGAAAAACGCCGGATGCGACCATTGGTCAGTTGGGTATCGGATATAACAGGAAATTTTTACGAATTGGAAATCAGATACTGAAATACAGGTTTACACTTAATTTGTTCTCAAAAATTACCTACCCCGAATTTGAACCCGGGAGAAATCGTACATCCCTTTCGGGATTTGGAATTACCCCGTTGGGATTAAGGAGCAACTTTTTCGCCGGAAATAAACTACAGCCTTTTTTAGATGCAAGTGGCGGTATGATTGTATTCAATGATCCATTCCCGGACATAAGAGGAAAAAAGTTTAACTACACACTAGGAATTGGTGGAGGGTTGGAATATCTGCTCAACGCAAGGTCATCTCTTTCATTCGGGTATAAGTATTTCCACATCTCTAATGGAGAACGCGGGCAGGTAAATCCGGGTATCGATAGCAGTTTTTTCTTTCTTGCGCTTACCATTTTTTAACTAAAATATTTGTGTCACCATTGTGAAATTGAATGCAGCATCTAATATCAGTGCCATTTTCAAGAGCAGATGGAAACTCAGTTTGTTCTTCATAAGACATTTACCGATGGCCTTTCTATCCGGTTTAAAGATCAAAGCATTTAGTGAATATAAAGCAGTAGTTACTTTACCCTTTACATACCTCACCAAGAACCCATTTCGTTCTATATACTTTGCTTGCCAGGCGATGGCCGCAGAGTTTTCATCTGCAATAATTTGTCTTCAAACCATAGAAAATTATGAAACAGATTTATCATTGCTGGTAACAGGTCTTGAGGCAACATTCACCAAAAAAGCTACCCAAAAGATCTCTTTCACTTGTGAAAAGCCTCAAGAACAGGATGAACTCCTGGAGCAGTGTATATCTAGTGAACAAGCTCAAGAAATTACCTATACCAGCATAGGAAGAAATGAAAGCGGTGAAAAAGTTGCCGAATTTCTGATAACCTGGTCTTTCAAACCTCGTACATGACCTATTCAGATCATATTAATGTGACAACAGTACGAAAACCAATCCGGTGCCGGGCACTTTACGTATAGTATATCTGTTAGTACAGCAAAACAGATAAAGACAAACAACTTATGATGATGAATACTATCAAGTATATTCTTCCTTTGATCATCCTTGGATTTGCTACGGCATGCAATACCGGTGATGAACAGCATCTCCACACGATTGATAAGGCAACACTTCATACCCAAGATATCCATTTTAAAACTGTACAGGACACCATGAGTGAATATGAAGTACAAAAAAGTCCGGAAGAGTGGAAAAAGGAACTGACTTCTAAAGAGTATCGTATTTTACGCGAAAAAGGAACTGAAATCCCCTTTATCAACGAATATTGGGATAACAAAAAAGAAGGTTACTACTACTGTGCTGCTTGCGGCCAAAAACTGTATAGCTCAGCCACTAAGTATCGATCCGGTACGGGCTGGCCATCCTTCTGGAAACCGGTAGCCGATAGCGTAGTGGATGAAAAGGTAGATAACAGTTTCTGGATGACACGAACCGAAATAGTATGCTCGCGATGCGGCTCTCATATCGGTCACGTGTTTGAAGATGGTCCCGAACCAACCGGTTTACGCTACTGTATGAACTCTGCTGCCCTTGATTTTGAAGAAGCTGATGTAGACGGTGACGGACAAATTGCCGAAAAAGAAAATTAGTCTACTGTTTATTCTTTGGCTTTATCCGGCAAACTCACTGCAGGGTTCACTGGTTTGAGTATTTGATTCATGCCCAAAATAAAGTAGCTTAATGCTAAAATTTTTTAAGCTAAAACAGGGATAGAAATCAAATACTATGGCTAATAAAGCAAAGATACTGGCTACTGCTGAGTTTAATCCGGACATGAAGCGGTATCTTCTGATCAATGGGATTTTAGTTTTGGTCGCCACTATTGTGGGTATCGTTCTCATTCCCATCTGGGCAATCCTTGCTCCCATCTTCATTCAAAAGTATTTTGACAGACTCCATTGCGAGTTAACCACTCGTTCTCTGCGCTTTGAAAAGGGTTTTATCTTTCATGTGGAGCGCACTATACCATTAGACAAGATTCAGGACCTTACCTTTAAAGAAGGTCCTTTGTTGAAAGCTTTTGGACTCAATGTTCTAAAAATAGAAACAGCCGGTAACACCGGTCAGGGTATGAGTGATCTGACCTTGATTGGAATCATCGACGCAGCAAATTTCCGAAACATGGTGTTGAATCAAAGAGATAATGTTACCGAGAATAGAGGTACGGCTACCACAGACCAACCGGACACCCTGGAAGTGTTAAAAGAGATACGTGACTCGCTAAAGAATATTGAGGCAAAGATATAAGGTTGTCTCCTTCTTAGATAAGTTAACCGCTCTAAACAAACACCCGGGCTTATTTAGTCACGATACAAACCGGCGAGATCCCATTTTTGGATTACCTCCAGAATAAGGTCTCCTACCCTGTTATTGACCCTCTCGTAATATTCTTGAGACTGATCCCTATCAAAGGTAGGATATCCCTGCCCTTCTTCGTACAAACCGATGGATGAAGGAAAAGGATAAGCAGACCATGAAGTACCGGAAGGATATGCTGTTGCCATATTCGGGTCATACCACTCGGGATGGATATGCTCAGGTACAACAGCTTGCACATAAGCAGTTTCGTTGTTACCGGCGTGCCCTCCATTTTCATCAAATACTGCAAATGTATCATCAGAAGCCAGGCTCCACCAGTTAATAACCAGAATACGAACCCTCTCCTTTTCTGAAAGCCGACCGGCCAAATCTTGCAGAATAGCTGTTTGAGGACCGCCGTGTCCATTCAGAATAATAATATTGATAAATTTATTTTTCACCAGTCCACTAATAATATCCGTCACAAACATTCGATAAGCTTCCTCAGAAATTTCAAAAGCCCCCGGAAAAGCCTTCATCCCACCGGTAACCCCATAATTCAAAGTCGGGGTAATCATAGCATCAAGACCGGCAGCCAGCTCCCGAGCCATAGCCTGCGGCGCCAGGTTATCAGATCCATTGGGAATCACGCCGTGAGGTTCAAGCGTGCCAACCGGCAGCAATACCGTCTCAATTTGTGAAGGTACATATGCTTGAAACTCTTTCCAGTTTATAAGGTTCATATCCCGGGTGGTAGGTTCCTCACCGGATTGAGCATTGGCAAAGAACGTACAGCTCAACAAAATGATGAAGGTATACCATAATGACTGTTTCATAGCCTTTGATTAAATGATTAGAGATGTGAATTTATATTTGTAAAAAATCCAGCGTCTTATCCTTTTGTTTTGTCTGCAAGCTTCCGGTTATAAAAAATAAACAGTCCCATAGCTATTCCCCACTGTACCAACACCGTTGCTACCGAATAGAGACTCAGAGGATTATACCAGGTATCGGGTGCATAGGCTGATGCACTTAAATACATCCACCAGATCAATAGTGAAATTACCTCGACCGGGACGACGTATTTGATAATAATATCCCACCATTTTCCAAGCGTATAGGTGCGCTCTTCATTATTTACGATTTCAGATCTGAATTTTTCCGGGCCGTATTTTATAATCGCAAATGACATGAATGCCCCGGAAACCAAAAGTCCGACGCCCCATACAAAATCCTGGTTGGCCAAAATATCTGTTGAAATAGCTGAAGGCATCCCAAATGCAAAACCGGCTAAGCATACCCCGACAGCTGCTTTTTTCCGGGAAACTCCCATATCAACAAAGACCCGGCTGGCCAGCTCTATCATGGAGATCAGTGAACTGAATGCCGCGAAGGTAAGCCCCAGGAAAAAGAGAATGGCAAAAAATTGTCCTCCCGGCATCTCATTAAAGAGCTGCGGCATCCACATAAATGTCAGCCCGGTAGAAGCCGGACCCGAAGTCTTCATTATCTCCAAGACTTCGGCATTGGTCATTGTTGCGCCCAAGGTTCCGAAAACGGTCGAAAAAATTGTGGCTGCAGCTAACAAAGATACAATGTTATTACCGATACCGGTCTGAAAAGCACTAATGGTAATATCATCCTTAGTACGCATATATGCGGCATAAGTAAGAATGAGTCCCCATGCAGCTCCCGTATCCCAGGCATTTTGTGTGAGGGCTTCCAGCCAGACACTCGGTTGAGTGAGCGTTGACCAGTCGGGTGTAAATAAATACTCAATTCCCTGCATGCTTCCCGGCAACATGACAGCTCTGACAAGGGAAATAACCACTACCAGCAGCAGGGATGGGATCAAAATCTTATTGATTCGTTCAATAGATGAAATACCTTTGACAACTATAATGCCGCCCAAGCCCATCATGAGTGCATGAAAAACCGACGGCAATGCCGAACCCTGGAAACTGTACCAAATCGTTTCTGCATGCTGCATGTTTTCGGGAAGAGCCGATGTCAAGGATTCAATCAGGTAGTATAAACACCAACCGGCCACCACACTGTAGTAGAACATGATGGCAGTTGCCACAAAACCGATAAAACTTCCCATCCAGGCAAACTTTTCCCCAACCAATTTGATGAAAGAACCGATGACTCCTTTGCGACCGTTGCGTCCGATTCCGTATTCTGCAATAATCAAAGGAATGGAAAACAGGAACAGACAGCTGATCCATGCTATAAGAAATGCCCCGGCTCCTTCCTCGCCTCCATTTTGGGCTGCGATGCGCGGAAATCGCCAAATATTACCCGTCCCAACAGCTATTCCCAAAACACTTAAAATCATTCCCAGTCGGGAGTTAAAGAAATTATCGCCGCCGGATTTATTTTGATCCATCACTAAAGTTCACGAATTACGATTAGCAGACTTGACTCACCTGTTCAGGCAAAACAGAAGATAATAGAATCATATCAAAGAGCAAGATTGCCGTTCATTTTATGCAGCTAAAGCTTTCCTTAAAATAACTTTTAACAACTGCTCGTTAGCATCCCTTGTAATTACTTAATCAAGAAATATTTAGCATCTCCTTATTTTGATTCCATAGAACCTATGGCTATTATTGCGTGCTAAATTATAAATATGAAATACGTAAGAATTAAAAAGGCCTCGGATGTTTTCGGATCATAAATCTACCAATCGTACTTTAGCCTTAGTTACCTTTTTTGCCACCCTAGTTCTTTATTCGATAACCATGGCTCCGACGGCCAGCTTCTGGGATTCTGGAGAGTTTATAGCAGTAGCTCACGGCCTGCAGGTTAATCACCCTCCCGGAGCTCCGTTTTATTCCCTGCTTGGAAGACTCTTCTCCATGTTTATGCCGGCTTCTTATGTAGCCTTGAGTATCAATTTCATCAGTGCCCTGGCATCCGCTCTTACGGTAATGCTTCTATACCTTATTATCGTAAGACTGGTTAAGGAGTTTCGGGGAGCAGCCGATGAGATGTCCTCTATTGACAAAATAGGTATGTACGGAGGAGCCCTTATAGGTGCTTTCGCCTTCTCCGTGACCGATACGTTCTGGTTCAATGCCTCTGAAGCAGAGGTATATGCCCCGTCCATGTTTTTTACCGCCATTGTAGTTTGGCTGGCTTTGAAATGGTCTGAGTATCACGACGAACCCTATAACGAGCGCTGGCTGGTATTGATAGCGTATATGTTCGGCCTTGCTCTGGGTGTACACCTGCTTAATCTTCTTGCTCTTTTCTTTGTTGCTCTTATCATCTACTTCAAGAAAAGAGATTTTACCCTGCTTTCTTTTGCGGTGACCGGTGCCATAGCTTCTGCATCCTTCCTGGTGATCTATCCTTTCACGGTGCAGATGCTTCCCGGAATCATGGAAAATATAAATCGTGCTTCCTACGGCTTGATCGGTCCTGTTACTTTTATAGTTTTGGTTATACTGAGTATAGCCGGGGGGATCTATTACACCCACAAGAAGAACATGCGGGTTGCCAACATAGTGATGCTGAGCTATGCTATGATAATGATAGGATACTCCTCCTATTCCCTGATTTTCATTCGTTCTATCGCTGATCCTCCCATTGACGAAAATGATCCGGAAACGACTCAGGCTTTTATCAGTTACCTTGAACGTGAGCAGTATGGACAAACCCCACTGTTAACAGGCAATACCTATGACAATTCCATGGGTGGCATCGATCAGCAGGAAGAAGTGTTCTTTCCGCGTCGATATTCCGGAAGCGGCGCTCACCTTCAGCAATACAGCAATTACAGCAGCGACTGGGACTTCTTTATCGACTACCAGGTCAACCACATGTATATCCGGTATTTCAACTGGAATTTCATAGGCAGGGATTCGGATATACAGGATACCGGTTGGCAGGCAGGATTTACGGAAAGTGAGCATGAAAATAATCCGGCACATAACAGCTATTTTTACCTGCCGTTCCTATTGGGACTCTTCGGCCTGATATTTCATTTTCAGCGTGACTGGAAAAGAGCGCTATCGGTACTGGCCCTGTTCATCATGACCGGCTTTGCCATTATCGTTTTCCTCAATCAGACCCCCCTTCAGCCTCGCGAGCGTGACTACGCCTATGTCGGATCGTTCTTTGCTTTTGCGATCTGGATCGGTATGGGTGGAGTAGGTATGATTGAACTTGTGAAGGAACACTTGAAATCCAATAAAACGGCTGCCTATGCCATTCTGGGAGTACTATTTGTCAGTATACCGGTTCTTATGGGCTTTCAAAATTTTGACGATCACGATCGCAGCAATCGTTATGTAGCTCCGGACTATGCCTATAACCTGCTAAATTCAGTTGCACCCAATGCCCTGATATTTACGAATGGTGACAACGATACCTTCCCTTTATGGTATTTGCAGGAAGTAGAAGGTGTGCGTACAGATGTCAGAATAGTTTGTCTTAGCCTTCTCAATACCGACTGGTATATCAAGCAGCTGCGTGATCAGTGGTCTCATGAATCAGCTCCCCTCCCCATCTCCTTAACTGATGAGGAGATTGAAGAGATGACGGCAAGCTTGTCACTGCACCAGCCGACAACCATAAATATTCCCGTTAATAAAGACCTGTTAAAAAGTGCATTCTCCGGTGACAATACCTATAAAGAGACTATCGGGGTTAAGCCTGATACCTCACTGGAACTCTTTCGTGAAGGTGTTGACTTCGGTATGCCGGTTGACTCATTGGATAATGAGGTGAGCTGGTACTATGAAGGAAGATCAGCAGGTGCAGACGGTCAAGGAAACCAGCGATATTACACACAGGTACAAGACGAAGTTATTCTGGATATTTTAAAAACCAATAATTGGTTGCGTCCGGTTTACTTTGCCAACACTGTTTCCACGACCAGTCAACTGAATCTTCAGCCTTATTTCCGATTTGAGGGTAAGGCATTCCGAGTAGTACCCCAAAGACATGAAGCAGGTTCATTCGGCTGGATTGAACCAGAGATTCATGCCGAACGTCTTCGCAATTTCCGTTTCCGGGAGTGGAATAACCCGGACGTCTATTTCGATGAAAACATCCGCAGAATGCTTGGTAACTACCGTTACAGTATCACAGAATTATCGGATAAATATATGGCTATCGGCAAACCCGACAGTGCTCAGAAATGGCTGCGATGGGGAGAAGAAAAAATCCCATTCAATTTTGTGGATGGAAACTCTTTCATGAACTCCATGATACTCTATGCTTACAGCTATGCCCGGGCCGATGACAGCACCAATGCCTTGCGACTCTCGGATACCGGCAGGGACAAGTTACTTGAAGAGCTTCGGGAACAGATAGATGAGTATGATGTTATTCAGGGCAGAATTGTTGAGCTTAATGAGGAAATCAAACAGGCCCGAATGAATGCAGATATGGGTAGACAGCAAAGTCTCAGGAATCGCGTTCAGCAGGTGATTTCACAGCGTGATAATGTGGCTCGTGACATCAACTTTGCAATCAGCCACCTGACCATTTTACAGCGTATATACTACATGTTTGATGAGGATGAGAAAGCTGCCAACCTGGTTGAGCAAGTAGATCAAATAACCGGATCGCGTATTGGCTTACCTGCTTCTGAAGAGGAAAACAGAAAGCAGTTTGAACAATTTGGACTTAATTAAGTTATCAGTACCGATAGCGGCATTCCCTATTTCTAATTCTTAGTTAGGTGTGGTATATTTGACGGTACAATAACAAATAACGGCTGCAAATATTTGTAAGCATGGTACATCAGTTTACTAAAGAAAATATCGATGCAATTGCCGAAGTACTGAATACGAAGGCAAAACCACTGGGCGATGATGTTTTTCGACTTGAGGTAATCAATGAGGAAGACAATCGAAAACTGGCACTGGAAATACACCTAGGTCTTGACGCTAACGGTGAAGCCATGAATATGGTCTCTGTGTACGCCCAAAATACCTTTCTGCAATTACATAACTGTACTGCATTCATCGCCAGCGACATGCTAAAGCAGGTTACCTTTTTTGGACGATCAGGGGAAAGGACTTCCGGTTTAATAGTTGAGACGGGAGCAGGCTGCAGCCTCTATTCTAATGTCAGCGAAACTATTCTAAACAGTGACTTTACCCAGTTACCGGAAGATCTCATGATGTGTGCCATTGCACTTTCGCTTACAGAATCGGTTGATTTAGATGACTTCTCCTTTGATGAGGATGCCTAGTCCTTGTGATGGGAAAAAATGAACCTGATATTCAGCTCTTTAACGAATCAAACGAATCAATACCTTTAGATCTTTCAACGGTTCGCCATTGTGCTGGAGAAGTAGCCAAACACGAGAACTGTTATTTTGCCCTACTCGAAGTCGTGTTTGTAGATGAATCAACTATCATAGGAATCAATAAAGAGTATCTCGAAAGGGATTATGTAACCGATATCATCACCTTTCGCTATGATGAAGATACATTTAATGATAATATCGAAGGTACACTATATTGTTGCGCACAAAGGATTTATGAGCAGTCATCTGAATTTAATGAAGATCCCGAAACAGAGTTCAAGCGCATTCTGATTCACGGATTACTGCATCTTTGCGGTTATGATGATCAGTCAGCCGAATCAAAAGAAAAAATGAGCGTTAAAGAGAATTTTTACCTGGAAAAGGTCTGACTTTGCCTTACCCCTCCTAGAAAGGTTCTGTCGCAATTCTTTTGAGTTATTTAGATTGCGCTAGTAATCAATCCAACCTAATTGCAATTCTTTCGTAAGAGAACTGTATTTTCGAATAGATTATTCTACATTAGGCATATGAACGAGGAATCCTTGCAAAAAGAAGAACAGACCAATTCTGCCCTGGAGGTTGCAAAAGAGAAAACCAGGGATCATGCCAAGGCCTTATGGCAGATCATCAGCAAACACAGCAACTCTAATCGTTTTTCTGAAGAAACCAAGGTAAAACCGGCTTCCCCGGAGACTTTTACATTTAAGAGCAGGGGCTTTCTTAGCGTACTCTCCATCATCCCCTATTTTCTAGCACTGCTCTTCATTACATCTTTTTTCTGGGATTTTAACGGAATGTACTGGGAGGCTTATGGTTATACACTATCCTTCGAAGGGTTGCTTAAAATTCTAAGTGTTAGCGGACTGATTGGCTTTCTGACCAACTGGCTGGCTATAACCATGTTATTTAAGCCGGCGCAAAAAAGACCGCTCCTGGGACATGGATTAATACCGGCGCAAAAAGATCGCATAGCCTTTCGCATGGCGCAGGCAGTTTCTGAGGATCTTATAAATCCTGAAATCATCAAGCAGAAAATCAATGAGTCAGGTATCATTGGGCAGTACCGGGAACAAGGAACCAGATACATTAAGGGAATTATCGATGATCCTGAGTTTCGGTACGATTTAAAACGTTGGGTAGTTCAGTATGTGGATGAAATGATAGCAGACCCTGAGATTCGGGGTGCCCTTGCGGAAAAAATTATCCTGGAAATTGAAGAATCCATCGAAGAGAAATCCTTTGAAAAGGTGGCGCTGAAAGCCTATTCCTATATTAAGGGACAGGAAATGCAGCATATCATTGAAGAGGCGCTGGCAAGGGTTCCTACATCTGTAGAAAGCGGACTGAATAAAATGGACAGCCTTCTGGATCAGCTGCCGGCCAAGCTGGATAAGCACAGTGAGGCTATTGAAAATATTGTCACCAACCTGCTGCACAAGCTCATTAATCAACTTGATGTCCACGCCCTCGTTGAAGATAACCTGAGAGGCTACGACGAGCAGCATATCTCCAATATCATCAAGAATGCCACCAATGAGCAGCTGCACTATATACAGTACCTGGGTGCGGTGTTGGGTATGATAGGCGGACTCGTCATCTGGGAGCCTATTCTAAGTTCAGTATTCCTAGGTATTATGACGATGATGGTTCTTGTTGTTGACACTTTATTGCTTCGTGTTCAACATTGATGGCTTCTCGGACGTCCCGTAGTGACGAATGAAATGTAGTTTTGATAAATTATTTGCGATGAAATCTACAATTGTCGGTGTTTCAAGGAAGGAATAGACCGGCGTACTTCTTCGAGATGTTTTGGATCACATCTACCATAAATTATCCCTGTATCTTCTCCGGCATCTGCCAAAACCGATCCCCAGGGATCTATAACCAGGGAATGACCGTAGGTTTTCCGGCTCTTCCCGTGGAGACCCGTCTGGGCAGGGGCAACAACATAACAGGTATTTTCTATGGCTCTAGATCTGAGGAGGGGGTGCCAGTGATCTTTGCCGGTTGTTCTTGTAAATGCGGAGGGTACCGCCAGTAACTCAGCCCCATTTTTTGAAAGCACCCTGTAGAGTTCGGGAAATCGTAGGTCATAGCAAACAGAAAGTCCGATGATTCCAAGGTCTTCAGATTTATAAGTAACGGGCTCATTTTCACCGGGCTGCACATAGTCCGATTCCCTGTAACTCTCCCCTCCCTCCAGGTCCACATCAAAGAGGTGAATTTTATCATAGCTCGCCAATGTTGATCCATCTGGTGAAATAAGCGTGCTCCTGTTGAATACTTTACCGGAAGCCGAGAGAACGGGGTAACTACCACCCAGAAGGTATATACCGAATTCACGGGCTGTATCTGCTAAGAACTTTTCCGCCTGTACTGAAATTTTTTCCGACTCCTCCAGCCTGGCGTCCAATTTTCCAAGGAAAGCAAAATTCTCCGGCAGAGCTACCAGTGTAGCCTCTTTACCGGCGGCTTCTTTAATGAAACCGTACGCTTGTTCCAGATTAAGGTCCAGGTCGGGCTGGCTGTTCATCTGTACCGCTGCGACTGTGTACTCTTTCATATTGAACTGTATTTGGTTGGAAACAGAATATGGAAACCTAATTTAAACATACACATTCACAGGATGGCTTTAAACAGTGCAGTCGTTGGCAGCCGGGAAAAAGAGAAGGGAACGCATCCGTTAGTATTTATTCAACTATATTATGCTGATATGATCTATTCCACCAACTGACGGAGCAGGATGACAAAAGCCTTAAAGATTAGGTTTAGTACACCTCCAAGGTGTACTAAACCTAAAGAACTAACTGTTAATTTTGTACCGCATCCCTGTTGAGGTATTCCTCGTACAGCTGTGTATGGCGGCTTACCATCGGAATCTTGTATCCGCGAATAAATACCTGTTCGATTGTCGTCATCGGTTCGAATGGATCGCCGTCAGAAATGAATAGGTTCGCCTGCTTCCCGGCTTCCAAGCTACCAAGTTTGTCAGACACCCCGAATATCTCCGCAGGATTTATTGTGAGTGCCTTTACGGCCTCCTCTACACCCATACCATAGGCAGCGGCATAGCCCGCGTGATAAGGGGCATTTCGAACATTCTCCGACTCTCCTGTAGCAATCGCAACTTTTACACCGGCTTCGTGCAACTTACCGGGATTCTGATAAGGTCGCTGATAGTTGTCGTAATCTCTTTCAGGTGTGTAAAGCGTAGAGACCAGACAGGGAAGTCCTGATTCAGCGATCTCTTCTGCAACTCTCCACCCTTCTTCAACACCGGCCAGTATGAATCGTGCATCACCTCTATCTTTCGTCCATTCAATAGCATCCAGAATTTCCTGCTTCTTGTCGACAGTTATAATAATAGGAATCTCTCCGGTGACGACTTCACGCATGGCATCCATTTTTTCATCTTTATCAGGCTGCTTTTTGCCACTTGGATTTTCTTCGTAGGCCGTCATCATTCGGTTATAGAACTCCGCTTTCTTCCAAAACTCATTGAGTTCTTTCATGCCTTTCTCATAGGCCTCTTTTATTTCTTCGTCACTGCGATCATCCCACCAGCCTCGCTGCTGCGAGCTAGGTAATGTAAGATGCAAGGCGGCATTGGGAAGAACGGCCATCGAATCCGGGGAATACCCGTAAAGATCTATTAATGTTCCTTTTCCGGCTATTCTGCCTGAAACAGGCACTGAGATCACATGAGTCACACCATTCACTCGGGTAACCGGTATGCTGACACTGCTTGGATTAATTGCTGTAAATGCCCTCACATGAGGATTATAATCACCCAGTTCAGCCTGGTCATTAGTTACCGCTACGGCGCCCACTTCCTGAAGACCCAGGATAGTACCTGAATCCATGAAGCCGGGGTAAACATGCTTCCCTTCAGCATTGATCTGTTGGTAATCGGCGGTGATTTTTGCATTCTCACCTACGAATTCAATTTTTTCACCATTGACAAGTACTACTCCATTCTCAATAGTTCCGTTTGTAACCGTATGGACGGTTGCATTGGTTATGGCAAATTTCCCAAAACCCGGTTTCTCCGTAATCTGTGCCTGCACCATGTCTGTTATCAAGAAACAGAGCAGGCAGCTAATGAATATGCTTGTTAAACGCTTCATTGTATGTAAATATCTAAAATTTGTCATTATTCAGTGCCCCCGTTTAAACTCATTCCGTTTGAGTCGAATAAAATCTCGGCGCCTCGCAGACAGGAGTCTGCATCCTTACCGGATTCATACCATCGAGTGTACGTCTCTTCAAAATTCTCTTCGGGATTAACTTCAAGCCGCATATCGTCGGCATCTTCTTCGCGGTCAAAATATTTCTTTCCATCCACAAAGGTTTTTTCACAGATACTGTAAATGCTCAATGGATGTCCGCTCCAAATGGCGATATCACCATGCTTGCCTTCCTCAATGGTACCCACCTTGTCATCAATACCCAGCTGTATAGCAGGATTCAAGGTGATCATTTTCAAGGCATCCTGTTCTGATGTGCCTCCGTAATGCACGGCTTTAGCAGCTTCGTGATTAAGGTGTCGAATCAGTTCGCCGCTATCTGAATTGATGCTGTTATTTACGCCATTTGCGTTCAGGATCGATGCGTTATATGCGGTGGAATAGTAAACTTCAAATTTATAAGCCCACCAGTCAGCAAAAATAGAGGTTCGTGCTCCATTTTTTCGCAACTCGGGTGCAATCTTGAAGGCCTCATTAGCATGCTGAAAGGTAAAGTTTTCAACTCCGTAATCATTAAACACCCTCATCAGCATCAAGATCTCATCGGCTCTGTAAGAGTGACAGTGCACCCAAACTTCACCGTCAATGATATCCGAGAGTACCTCCAATCTGAGATTTTTTGCAACCGGTACTGGAGGAGTGCCCCGCTGGTTTTTGTCATAGGCTGCCTTTGCTTCCAGGTAGGCCTCCCGATTACGTTTATAATCGATGGCTGCATCAAAATGATCACGTACCACCTGCTCAACACCCATCCGGGTTCTAGGCTGTACATCATAGCCCTGACCGTGTACGCGCGTCGGGTTCTCACCCAAGGCAAACTTGATGGTTCTGGGCGCACCTTCGAAACGCATGGCATCCATACCAGCTCCGTACCGTAATTTCAGGGTTTCATTCTGTCCCCCGATAACATTAGCGGAACCGTGCATCAGGTGAATGGAAGTTACTCCCCCTGCCAGTGCCCAGTAGATGTTGATATCATTGGGATCTACCGACTCCTCCATCGTAACCTCAGCGGTTACCGGATTCGTGGCTTCATTGATGTCAACCCCGGCGATATGAGAATGAGCATCGATGATACCCGGCATTACAAACTTGCCGGTGGCATCGATCGTCTGAACACCCCGTGGCGCCCTAAGATCTTGTCCTATTTCCGTTATCACACCGTCGCGAATCAGCACGTCCGTATTTTCCATATCGCCATTCGCTATCGTAATAACGGTACCGTTCTTAACCAAAACGGAACCTTTTTCCTGGGCATAGGTAGCTGAAGCCAGACCCAGGGTTAATAGCATTAAAAGTAATTTCTTCATATCTGTTCTTCTTTGTTTTTTCTTAGAAAAGCAATCCATTAAAATTCGGTTAACATGCCTGATGATACTGAGTAAAGAACTTTCGTCTTCTCTTCAGTGTAAGGCTTAGTAAATACGCTAAAGCTGGCAATTCTACCGTTCTCAAGTTCTCCGACACGATTACCGATGCCAAGTATTTCAGCAGTGTTTTGAGACATGATGCGTAGAAGCTGGTTCTGATCAAGTCCTCCTTCTTCCAGAAGTGTTTTTACATGCCCTGAAAGATCACCGAGTTTCATACCGTTGGATGCATAGCCAACCGTCACACCGGCATCCATAAGGCTTTTAATATTCATGATGCTGGCTTCATAGCTTCTAAGTTGGCGATCTCTAAAAATCCGCATTTCTTCTGTGAGTTCTTCGAGTTCTTCACCAGCCTGCGTAGTATCTTCCTCAGCTTCTCTTTCCTTCTTTTTCCATTCAGGCTCATCGGGAAGATCAATACTGGCGAGAACCGGAATATCTCGATCACTTATCTCGTCAGCCATCTTGTAAGCTTCCTTCCCGGAAACAATGACGGCATCGAAGCCTATTTCGTCTTTAAGACGCAATAACAGCTCAATGTTTTCTTTTGAATCAACAGTAAAATAAAGGGGTTGGCTCATGTCAAGTACCGGATACAAAGCTTCTAGCACAGCATCTTTTGCAGGTGCCGGGTAGTTAGACCCTGCAGATGCAAAATATTGCTGCTGATTCATCAGGGCTTCAGCATCGTACCAGAGCTGACGATACTGAGCTAATACGCCCATAGTGGTAGATGGATACGCTCCACTACCGAAACCTCCTGGAGCATCCTCAAAGCTTGCTGATATGCCCGCGGATGATTTCATCAAATGATCACCTGTTTTTTCACCATTGATAAAGAAAATATCAACCTGTCCGGGTAACATTTGTCCTTTTAAACCGAGACCGGCAGTGGTGAAGCCATGCTTTTGTGCCTCTTCAAAATTTTTGTCATCACTCTTTAATAATTCTGACGGCTTACGCTGTGGCTGAATACCAGCACGCTCATAACCGGGATCTCCGGGGCGATCGGGACGTTCATAGCGATCAGGTAGATCAGGACTTCCCCAGAGGGCCAAGCCGTCAATAAAACCGGGGTAAACATGAAGACTGTCTCCTCCGTCAATAACGTAGGCGTCAAATGGAATGGTAACATTACTGCCTGCCGATTCAATAATACCGTTTCGCCAGACTACGGTACCGTCGTTGATCGTCTCTCCGTCTGCTGTATGAATAATAACATTATCAAAAGCCTGAGCCGGAGATGTCTGGGCCGAAGCAGGCAACGTCGATACAACAAACAGAAGTAGCAGCATGCATGATGAAAGATTGCGAACTAACTTCATAGATTAATTAATTGATAGGTTAACGTTTAGAAGACTTAATAAGAGCAATTTGTTATTCATTCTAAAGAACGTAAAAGCTAAAATATGTAAACAGTAAAGGAATATGGAGGCCACAGATTTACATAAAATGTGGGATTATTTTTTAATCTGTGTATATCAGCTGAAACCGTTTTATTTTTGTTCTATTAAACCTGGATAACCCCGGTTTTGAACTCTTCAATGTCGGGATTATGATCGGCATTTTCGATGGCAAGTGATATTCGCTCTCTTGTTTCAATCGGATTGATGATAGCATCCACCCACATGCGAGCTGCGGCATAACGAACATCCGTCTGGTGATCATACCGATCCCTGATCTCTTTCAGTATTTCCTGTTTTTCTTCTTCCGTAATTTCCTTGCCTTTCTTTTCCAGCGATGAAACCCTGATCTGTGTAAGCACTTTTGCAGCCTGGGTTCCACCCATAACGGCAATTTGAGCAGAAGGCCAGGCATACATAAAACGGGGATCATAGGCTCTGCCACACATAGCATAGTTACCAGCTCCATAACTGTTACCGACCACGATGGTTATTTTGGGCACCGTACTGTTAGCCACTGCATTTACCATCTTGGCACCATCCTTAATAATGCCACCGTGTTCACTTCGTTTACCAATCATAAATCCGGTTACATCCTGGAAAAAGATGATGGGTATTTTTTTCTGATTGCAATTCATTACAAAACGGGCTGCTTTATCGGCGCTGTCGGAATAGATCACACCACCAATCTGCATCTCCCCTTTTTTGGTCTTCGTAATCTTTCGCTGGTTGGCAACGATACCTACACTCCAACCGTCGATACGTGCATAACCGGTAATGAGTGTCTGACCATAGCCATCCTTGAACTCGGTAAAACTGTCTTCATCAATGATACACTCCAGAATATCATGCATGTCATAGGCTTTGGTACGATCGTCCGGGAGAATATCGAGTAATTCTACCGGATCCCTACCAGGGTCTTTGGCTTCAATGCGGTTGAAACCCGCTGTATCAAAGGGTCCGAGTTTTCCTACCAAATCGCGAATAGTTTCCAGGCAGGTTTCGTCATCTTCCATTTTATAATCCGTAACACCACTGATTTCGGTATGGGTAGTGGCTCCTCCCAAGGTCTCGTTGTCCACATCCTCACCAATGGCTGCTTTAACAAGATAACTTCCTGCGAGGAATACGCTGCCTGTTCCATCCACAATCAAAGCTTCATCACTCATTATCGGGAGATAGGCTCCACCAGCTACGCAACTACCCATAATCGCAGCAATCTGTGGTATGCCCTTAGCACTGATGACGGCGTTATTCCGAAAGATACGTCCGAAGTGTTCTTTATCAGGAAAAATCTCATCCTGCATTGGTAGATAAACACCTGCGGAATCAACCAAGTATAAAATAGGGAGGTGATTCTCAATGGCAATCTCCTGCGCTCTCAAATTCTTTTTTGCCGTAATGGGAAACCAGGCTCCGGCTTTCACGGTTGCATCGTTTGCTACAATCACACAGCTTCTTCCCGTAACCTTACCTATTCCTATTACCACGCCGCCTGATGGGCACCCACCCTCTTCTTCATACATCTCATAGCCGGCCCAGAGTCCGAGCTCATAAAAACGGCTCTCTTCATCTATCAGCTTATCTATTCGCTCACGTGCCGTCAACTTCCCCTTTTTATGATGCTTCTCAATTCTCTTCTCTCCTCCGCCCTTTTTTATTTCAGCTTCTGTTTCATTTATTTCTTTTATGATTTCTTTTAGAGGAGTGACTTCAAAATTTCCATTGCCTTGGGAGTTCATAAAACCGTAAAATTAAATGGTAATAGATTTCTATGTTAAAGCGTTGCAAAATAAAGAATTTTGGGAATCGTAAAAGTGTTTATCCTTTAAATTCGAATCCCAATGCAATTTGGGCTATTATACCTTACTGCGAATATCAAAAATTGAGACTGACACTGTGAATATTCTAAAAAAAATATCAGCCACACTTACACTTGTTCTTTTGTTTACTTCCTTGGGATCCACCCTCTCTTTTGCACAGGGACGGGTATCCTATCAGGAACTTGCTGCAAGAAATCAGCAGCAGAATCTCTATTTTGATTTCTTCACCCTACCCAGCGAGGATGAGGGAAACGTCCAATTTGTTACGACTTTTAGGATTGATTACAATTTTCTGCCTTTTAAAAAATCTGACCAAAGTAGTACTAATCGTCAATTCTACAGTCCACTCGCACTGAGTATGGAGGTCTTTAAAGCCCTCGAAAAAAAGAAACCGGATGATCGCATAAAAGTTGAAGGATTGGAATCAGTATCTCGTACTGCATGGCGTGATACCGCTTTTGCAGAATCCTATGAACAGACCCAGTCGAATAAATCCTTCATTAGCGGATTTATGAAGGTAGAGCTTAATCCCGGTCTATATAATTACATGCTTCAGCTGACCCCCGGAGAGGATACCCGTGAACGTACTTCCAGGGTACGTCAAATAGAGATCAACCCGTACAACAATCAAAAAAAGGGTGATGTACTGCTTATTGAATCGGTTTCAACCGAAAATGGTAAAGAACAATTAACATTGATGAACTTTGCCCAAAATGTGTATTACGGTAAGGATTTTTATGCATTGATTCACCTTCCGGACTCTGAAAATGATTCAAATTTTAGCTTGACCATTAATAAGCTTGAAATTAACCGGGAAGATACCACACGATTGCAGGACGTTTACACCAAAAACATTTCTAAGGAAGAATTGCGGAATAGTGTTAAACCTGTAATCCAGGAAGAGGGAAATGAGATATCTCTTTCACTGAATAAGCAAATGAATGCACATAACTATGCTTTAGTGAAGGTACCTAACAGCACCTTTCCTAATTCTATCTACAGCATCACAGTTAAGAGAGAGGGACAAGCTCGACCTGTCGCTCAGAGGGTGTTCAGATCCCTTTGGATAGAGATGCCAACCAGCCTTCTAAATCTGGAAGTGGCCATTGACATGTTACGGTTTATCGTGAGTAAAGATGAAATAAAACGGATTAAGTCCGGTTCCCAGGCAGTGAGGGAGCAAAAATTCCGGGAATTCTGGGAAAGCAAGGATCCCACCCCGAATACCGAGTACAATGAACTTATGGCAGAATACTACCGGAGAATCGATTATGCCTACGAACATTTTACTACCATAAATAATATCGGCTATGAGAGCGACCAGGGTGAAATTTATATCAAATACGGTCCGCCCAAAAACATCGAACGAAAGTTTCCTACAGGAGAGCCTGCAGTAGAAATTTGGACTTATGAAAATCGTCAGTTTGTATTCAGGGCTACGAGTGGGTTCGGCGACTTTCGCCTGGTAAGTAGATAAGGCAGAATACTGAATACTGAGTACAGGAGTCAGAATTCAGGATAATCGATTTCAGGCGATATGGAATTGATACTCTATAGCTTTACCTTTATGAATTGTTGAATCATTCATTATAAGTTTTTTCACGGATGCCCATAAGAGTCGCAATCAGTATCGGAGATATTAATGGCATTGGACCTGAAGTAGCTCTAAAATCACTGGTTGGAAGAGATTTGAATCATACGGTTCCGGTTTTGCTCGGTAACCGGCAGGTCATTGAGTATTACTCTAATTTTATTGAGCCAAAACTTAATTTTCGCTTCATTAGCAGTGAGAAGGAAATTGAAAGCGGTTTTATCAATGTACTGGACTGCTATGAAGGCGAAAATGTGCATTTGCATCCCGGAGAGCTTACCGAGCAAGGAGGTAAACTTGCCATGATGGCTATAAAGTCCGGCATCGACCTATGCCTTTCGGAACATACAGATGCCCTCGTTACAGCTCCTATATCTAAAGAAGCTATTAATAAAGCCGGATATGATATTCCCGGGCATACCGAATTTCTGGCAGATAATACCGGCACTTCCGATTATATGATGATGCTGGTAAATGAAAATTTGCGAGTTGGCCTGGTAAGTATACATGTCCCTCTCTCGAAAGTTACCGGGTTGATTTCACAATCTTCGGTATACACCAACATCAAAATAATGCATCGAAGCCTGGTAAATGATTTTAACATAAATGAACCAGATATTGCAGTCTTAGCTTTAAATCCACATGCCGGAGACGGCGGAATTATCGGCAGAGAAGAGATTGAAATAATTGAACCTGCTATAAAAAAAGCACATTCGGAAGGTATCAGCACGTCCGGCCCTCACCCGGCAGACGGCTTTTTTGGCAACAAAAAGTATAAAGATTGTGATGGGATTTTGGCCATGTATCATGATCAGGGATTGATTCCTTTCAAGACACTTTCGTTTGGAGCGGGCGTTAACTTCACAGCGGGCTTGCCTATTATAAGAACTTCTCCTGATCACGGTACTGCATTTGATATTGCCGGGAAAAATATTGCAGATCCATCCTCTTTTAATGCTGCCTTGGATCTGGCGCTTACACTTGCCAAGAATCGCAAGCAGAGAAATAGACGGAATTAATATGGAAGCAGTCAATCAACCGGAATACAGCACCCTTGCGGAAATCTATGACCACATCATGCAAAATGTAGATTACGATGTGTGGGCTGATTTCATTGATGAGATCATACAGGTGCACCATCCCGATCCACAAAGCATTCTGGAACTGGCTTGTGGAACCGGTTCTCTTTCACTTTCCCTGGAAGAACTTATGTGCTACGAAATTGTGGGAACCGATAAGTCACCGGCGATGATCTCAAAAGCCCGTAATAAGAATCAGAAGCAGGCATCCTCTGTCAGATTTCTGGAAATGGATTTTCTGGATATTTCTCTAGACCGTAAATTCGACGCCGTTGTTTCCATTTTTGACAGTATCAATTACCTGCACAAATCACGTTCTATCAAGAAACTATTGAACGAAGTTAAAAAGGTTATTGATAGAAATAGCCTTTTCATCTTTGACTTTACCACGCCGGGCAACTCCATACAGGCCATTGAGTACCTGGACAATGAAGAGGGAACCACGGAGAACAATTATCATTTTTTTCGAAAAAGCAGGTATGATGAGGAGCTTCAAATTCATTATAATGACTTCAAAATTGAAAAACTGGCAGATGACAATGAAACGGTAACGGAAAGGCATTTTGAGCAACACAAACAACGCATCTACACGCTACAGCAGATGCTGGATATTATTGAAGCAACCGACTTTGAGATTGTTGCCAAATACGATGCTTTCGACCTTATCGAAGCCGATGATGACAGTTTACGAATAACTATGGTTTTACGATGTCCGACAATTCAGTAATAGCTTTCAACAATGTTACAGTCAGTTACAATCACCGGGTTGTACTTGACCGTATAGATTTCAGTCTTGGAAACGGTGAGTTTGTCTACCTGATTGGCCAAACCGGAGCCGGCAAAAGTTCTTTTCTGCGACTTATTTACCGAGACCTGCTACCTGATTCCGGCTCTGTTCAGGTTGCCGGTATGGATGTCAGTAATCTTCCTGATAAAAAAGTTCCCCTTTTACGACGCAGGCTTGGCATCGTATTCCAGGACTTTCAGTTGCTACCCGACAGGACCGTCTACGAAAATGTGGCCTTTGCTCTACAGGTTACGGGTGAAAAGAAAAGCTATATCAAGCAGCGAGCTTTAGAGGTTTTGGGAATGGTTGGGTTAAGTCATAAAAGAAAAAGCATGCCTGATGATCTTTCAGGCGGTGAACAGCAACGAGTAGTTATTGCGCGTGCCCTTGCCAATGAACCCCGTATCATGCTGGCCGATGAACCAACCGGAAACCTTGACCCCGGTGCTTCAGCCGAAATAATGGATCTGCTGAAGCAGATAAACAACCGCGGTATGGCTGTCCTGATGGTGACTCATGATTACGATACAGTAAAACAGTATCCCTACAAAACACTTAAGCTGGATAATGGCACCATTAAGGAAGTTAAGGCACAAAACCTTTAGGTAAATAGAACCTTGGTTGTTTAAATACCTGCTTTTACATTAAAAGCTTTACTTACCTATCTTTCTTTGTCAATTCGCAAAAATCCTGAAATCGTTGGTCCAAAAATGAATCTCGCCAAACGTACTCAAAGAGTTCGGGAAGAAGCCTTACGGCTCGGCTTCGACGGCTGCGGTTTTTCAAAGGCAAAGCGTTTGGAAAAAGAGGAGCGCCGTCTGGAAGAGTGGCTAAACCAAGGGCGTCACGGTACCATGAGCTGGATGGAAAACTATTTCGATAAGCGTGTTGATCCAACCAAGCTGGTCCCCGGTTCCAAATCGGTTGTTTCGGTAATCGGTAGCTACTACCACCCGGATCACCAGCGACAGCAGCAGGAATCCGACAAACCCAAAATTGCCAAATACGCCCAGGGACGTGATTACCACAGAGTCTACAAAAGCAAGCTGAAGAAGCTGTTTAACTTTACCAAAGAGCTGGTCGGCGACATTAACGGGCGCATATTTGTCGATTCTGCTCCCGTGTTGGATAAGGCATGGGCCGCACGCTCCGGACTTGGATGGATAGGAAAAAACTCAAACCTACTGAACAAAGAGATCGGATCTTTCTTTTTTATTGGTGAGATGATTATCGATGCGGAATTCACATATAGCACACAAGTCACCGATCATTGTGGCACCTGCACCCGATGTATCGATGCTTGTCCAACAAACGCCATTTACGAACCCTACCGAGTCGATTCCAATAAATGCATCTCCTATCTGACGATTGAACTCAAAGAACAGATTCCCGAAAAGTATCGTGATGATCTTGGACAGTGGATGTACGGCTGCGATATTTGTCAGGATGTATGCCCCTGGAATAGCGATGCTACTTACACCCGAATGGATGACCTGGTGCCCCGACAAAAGATCTTGAATCACAATATCGATTTCTGGAAAGAGCTCGACAATGCCCAGTACGATGCCCTATTCGAAGGCAGCGCCATCCGCCGGGCGAAGTTTGAGAAATTTAAGGATAATGTGGCTGCGGTAGCGGGAAATAGTCTTGAGTCATGAGTCTTGAGATATTCCTTTCTCTATTTCTAGCTTCAGGCTATTAGGCTCTCATTAATCGGATATTACTGCTTCCGAAATTCTAGTTGAGCTCAAAACCAACTGATAAGAATGAATCTCATGACTCAAGACTCAGGACTCAAGACTTGAAACCCTAAAACTTATCCCTTTTGTCTTTAAGACTCTTATAAAGCAGCTCCCGGGCGCGGAAGATATGGGCTTTTACGGTACCAAGGGGTAAATCGAGTACATCAGCAATTTCCTGGTAGCTTTTTTCCTCCATGTGACGCATTTCAATGACCTTGCGGTATTTTGGAGGAAGCTCGTCGATGGCATTCTGAACAATATTCTGACGCTGCTTGCGGATGATATTGCGATCGGTACCGGCTGACTCATCTTCCAGCTGCATCTGCATCTCCCCGTCCCGTGTTTTAACCGGTTCATCAATGGAGAGCGTTTTCAGCTTCTTCTTACGCAGGTAATCAATGGTGTGATTGGTGGCTATGCGGTACAGCCAGGTGGAGAAAGCATAGTTGGTACTGTAGGTATTCAGATTATCAAATGCTTTAACAAAGGCCTCCTGTACCAGATCATTGACCTGCTCTTTATCCTTAATCATCTTGAGGATATGGAAATAGAGCGCGCGCTGGTATTTATCAACCAATTCGCTGAAGGCTTGCTCATCCCCTCCCATGGCGCGTTTAACCAGCACATCATCTTCCCTGCTGCTTTCCGATGCATTCTCCCTAGGTGAATCGGAAGCCGCTGTATTTGAATCATTCGAACCGGACATACAAATGTATCAGTCAGTCGTTTCAGAATTTATTTCAGGCTTCAAACTTAGTGAAAGTGAAGCTTTATTCCCATTCCTAAAGTCTTCTCTTTTCATTGTATCAGTAGAAACAAAAGTTGAAGTAAAAATATCAAATATCTCGTCAAGAGATAATTCGTGGTATAGTAAATAGATTAATGCTGATAGAATCAGGTTAAAAGATTCTCATTAAGAAGACTGTAACTATTCATAAATGTACCTCTCTTGTTCTATTAGTTATAGCACCGTATTCATTTAAGGAAACCCTCGAATGGTTATTGTAGTATATATTCGCTGAACTTGAGTGGTAATAACACAATGATTCAAAATTGTAATTAATCGTCAAAATATCACGCTCATGAAGTTTTCTCTCTCTACTCTCACACTTTTGATTGCACTAATATTTTCAACGGTCTCCCATCTCAATGCACAAAATAGCACAATGGATGACGTGCATCTATTTCAGTCCTATTTTAGAGATGCCCCTATTGCCAACGGCTTATATGGGGAAGCGGTTTTCAATTATTCGGACTTTGACTTCAATCAGCGCATGACCTTGGGCGGTCAAGGCGGTTACGGTCTTACCGATAATATCGAGATTGCTGCCGGAATCTATTATAAAAGCATAGACTTCGGCGAACCCGGAACAGAAGCTTCCTTGGCAGATATCCCTGTCTACGGACGCTATAACTTTTTGAGTGATGAGACAAAATTTTCAGCAGGTGCCTACGCCACCTTGCCAGTCGGTGACGAAATTATTGCAGAAGGAGATCTTGATTTTGGAGTATTCGCAGCTGTGAGACATCCTGCCAGTGAACAGATTGTATTGACAGGAACCCTGGGTATCGATTTCCTTGAAACCGGCATAGACCGGGAAGCCTCCCTAAATCTTGGCACAGGAGTCATTTATTCCGCTAGCGACAGGGCTAGTATTGTCAGCGAACTGACTATTCAATCCGACATTGATTATTCCGCTTTCAGCAGCGGACTAGATTACAGGTTTGGTGACAACCTGCGTTTCAGGGCAGGTCTGCAACTTGGTGTTGATGATGCAGCTCCCGATTACGGAATTACCGGTGGTTTACTGCTAACCCTATAATTAGTTTTCCGTTCACTCGGTCAGGCTTGTTCCTCGGCAAATAAATTTTGCTGTTTATTATTCAAGTAAATGAATATTATCCGAAACCTGTTAATTGCTACCTTACTAGTTAGAAAACCAAATACCGGGTCAAGGGAACATCTTTCCCATTTTATCATACTAATGACAATGGGAGAACATACGTTGACAGGTCATCATTAGAAGTTAACTGATTATTTATTCGAACAGCTTAATTCTAAACATTTAAAATCAATTAGATAACCATGAAAAAAATATTATTATCAGCTGTACTCGTATTAGGATTGCTAGCATTAGGGAACAACACGGCTAACGCCCAGTCAGGAGATTTTAAACTTGGAGGCGGATTACTATATGGAACAGAAGTTGAAAGCGTAGGCCTACAGGTTAATGGGGTTTATAGATTCACCGAAGAGTGGGCCGGTGAAGCTGATCTGGGTATATATTTTCCCGGAGATGATACCGGTCTGGACAGCTTTTGGGAAATCAATGCCAATGCGCAGTATCTGTTCTTGCTGGAAGATGAATTTCACCTCTACGGTTTGGCTGGATTAAATGTAAGTACTGCTAAAAATATAGTCAGTGATACAAATTCAGAGCTCGGAATCAATTTAGGTGGCGGTGGAGAATATCACCTGGAGAACCTTTCGATTTTCACAGAGTTAAAATATATCATTGGTGATTTTGACCAGCTCGTTATTGGAGCCGGTGTCCGTTTTCCGCTCAACTAGATAAATATTTACCATTTCAGAGGGGATATTCTCAACAGGAGGATATCCCCTTTTTAATTTTTACTCAAAATAGCACCATGTCGGATCCCTCCTGTTGAGACAACCAGTTCTGGAAAATTATATAACGTCATAAACTCATCCAGTATTAATAATCCTGCCAGTATTATTTCCGCTCTTCCCTTCATGACCACCGGATATGTTTCTTCCAGTGACCTGACCGTATTTTTTGAAATCTTATCTACCCAGTATGAAATATTTTCGGTTGACAACGTGTAGTCATTAATTTGTTCTGAATCATATTGAGAAAGGCCGGAATCCATAAAGGCAAGAGATGTTACCGTACCTGCTACCCCGACCAACGCCGGCTGCACATCCTCTTTTTGGAATTTAAAAGGTCTGTTATGCAGTATTTTCCGAATCTCTTCTCTACAGTTTCTAATCTGAGATTCTTCAGGGGGATCACTACCAATAAATCGTTCGGTAAAACGTACCGATCCCATATCAAACGAATGGCTTTCCCTAACCACACCTTTCATACCGTGAGCAATTTCAGTACTTCCCCCTCCTATATCAATGACTACTGCTTCATCAATCTTGGGAAGCATACTCAGGGCACCCGCAAAAGTGTATTCAGCTTCTTCAATACCGCTCAGTAACCTAATTTCAAATCCTGTTTCCTCACGTACCTTATCAATAAAATAACTTCTGTTTGCGGCATCTCTTACGGCACTGGTAGCCGTTACCACCGGGGATTGAATTTGCGGATAATCGGAGCTGATAATCTCATTGTATTCCTGTAATGCATCCAGTACCCTCTTCATCGAGGCATCGGAAAGGTTACCGGAAGCATCCACGCCATTCCCTAAACGCGGAATGCGCTGCTCTTCCCTGACCGGAGTGAGAATTTCTCCATTCTTTTTTGCCACCAGCAAAAGTACAGTATTCGTTCCAATATCAATGGCAGCATGCAAATCAGAAGGCATTATACAATACGGTTTTCAACAGAGTATGCTATCCACTCATTTTCTTGACGTATCTCTTTCACTTTGAGTTCAAGGTCTTCCAGCTTTTGAGTGACGGAGGGTTCATCCTTTTCAAGTAAACCTGACAACAGCATTCTCCCTTCTTCTTTAAGCAGTCTTTTTAGCTTTGGGAGCATATCCAGAATAGTATTCCGTTCGATATTGGCTAAAATTACATCGTACTGAGAACCACTTGGGATGGTTTCCAGCGAACCTTTCCGTACGGCAACCTTTTTCTCAACCCCATTCAAAAGAATATTTTCCCTGGTATTGGTAATACTCCATTCATCAATATCGAAAGCAAAAGCTTTATCAGCACCCAACTTTATAGCTGCAATTGCAAGAATTCCGGTTCCCGTACCTGCGTCCAGCACAATATCATCACCCTCGATAACGGAGGGCAGCAGCTTTAACATCAGTCTTGTTGTTTCATGGTACCCGGTTCCGAAGGCCATTTTTGGGTCAATCTCCAGAAGGATGCTATCGTTGTCAGGCTCTCCTCTCTGCCAAGTAGGTTTCACATAAAATTTTCCGATATTCTGTGCTACGATGGTTTTTTCCCACTCTTCATTCCAATTCCGGTCCGCTACCACCTCCTCTGTTTCAATAAATCCGTCACCCGGATAAGCTCTTAATATCCCTTCAATTCGTTCACGATGAACATCACTGAATCGTTCTTTGGGTACGTAGGTAATAATCCGGCCATCCTGCTGTTCAAAGGCATCAAATTCCATCTCCAGCAGCTCGGATATTAACGTCTCCTGGTACTCATCTTGTATTGATATTACAAGCTTAATGTATTTCATATTGGATGTTGAAGGTTAGGTGCTGGATGCTGGATGCTGGATGCTGGATGCTGGATGCTGGATGCTGGAAAATAATCATTTAGTCATCATTCAAAATTGGTTTGATAAATTTTACTAAATCATTGTGTATCCAATCTCTAGCTTCCAACCTCTAAATTCCAACTTCAATCTTCCAGCCTTAAATTCTATTGTAGATCAGTTCGACCAAAACGTCTCCTACAGCCTGTAGCGTTTCATGGCTAATGATGTCCATATTATCATTCTGCGTGTGCCAGTATGGGGCAAAGGTGATATTTTCAGTATCCGGCCGATGCCTGATGATATCGATGGTGGGAATATTAAGAATGCGATTAATGACCACATGATCGTCGTTAATGGCACTTCCAGGTAGATCCAGGAAATAATTTCCGTAATTTTTCTCTTCTGCTATAGTCCACAGTTCATTTACTAAAGCCGGGGCATACTGCAATGAGTACTTCTCTTTGGGAAATTGGGCGTTAATCCCTCCTACCATGTCCAGTAAGATTCCAAATCTGGGACTGTAATTCTGAACAGGTGGATTGTTGGCCCAGTAACGAGATCCTAGAAAATATTTCTCTAGACTACCTTTTTTTCCATAGTCTTCACCGTCAAAGAGCACGATATCTACTCCTATTTCCGGAAGCTCATGGCTCATGATGCGAGCCAGCTCAAGCAACACACCAACCCCACTGCCCCCGTCATCAGCACCCGGTATCGGTGTCTCTGTAGCAAGGGAATCTTCATCTGCCCGCGGACGGGTATCCCAATGAGCACAGAGCATAATACGGTCGCCTGCCCGGGGATTAAATGATGCAATGATATTAGTGAGTTCCAGCTGAACACCATCGTACCCTGCTTCGGTAAATTCTTGAGCAAATACACTTCGTTCGCCGGCATACGATTTAAGCTTATCCAAAAGAAACTCCTTGGTCTGCCGGTGACCTTTTGAATTGGGATGCCTGGGGCCAAAAGAAACCTGTTGATCAATAAATGTATAGGCACTGTCGGCATTAAATACCGGAACTTCATTACCTTTCTCCCTGAAATTCAATCTATCGGTGTCTTCACTGCTGCAGGCTATCAACAACACTCCAACCGGAAAAATAATGCAGATAAACCGAAACAATCTTTGGATCTTCATCAATAATAAGTCATTTAGTAATCAAGTAGCGAAGAACTGGCTCTCCTCTTTTTCCTGCCAACTAACATCTACGCTTCTTTATGAACCATACTGGCAGAGGATTGTGCTACAGGAAAAACAATAGTATCCATGATATTGACATGCATCGGCCGGTTGGCAATGAAATGAACGATCTCCGCGATATCTACAGCAGTAAGTGCTTTATAGCCTTTATATACTTTTTCAGCACGTTCTTCGTCTCCCTTAAAACGTACATTACTGAATTCCGTTTCTACCAGTCCGGGTGAAACCATGCTGACCCGTATTTCGGTGCCGTGCAGATCCTTCTTTGTCGCTTCTGTAATAGCTTTAACAGCATGTTTGGTGGCACAATATACAGATCCGCCGGGATAGGCCTCGTGTCCCGCAATGGAACCGATATTGATAACATGTCCCGAATTGCGCTGTTTCATTGACGGAGTAATAAGACGAGTCATGGTCAACAATCCCTTAATATTGGTATCAATCATGGTATCCCAGTCATCAAAAGAGGCATCGTAAACCGCATCAACGCCCTTAGCAAGTCCGGCATTATTTACCAGAATGTCTACCGGACTGATGAGTGATTCCAAAAATTCCCCGCAGGCATCCCGATCACGAATGTCAAAAGCACCCGTAAACACTTCAATATCAAAATCTTTTTCTAATTCTTTCTTTAAGCTTTGAAGGCGCTCTTCCCGCCGACCGGATATGGCAAGGTTACATTTTGATTCAGCAAAAAGCTTTGCAGTTGCCTCACCAATACCTGCAGTGGCCCCGGTTACCAGTACCAACTTACCTTGAAGTCTGTTTTTCATATCGTGAAATTGATTAAAAAAAGAGTAGTCAGTATCTAACTATTAATTCAAAGGCCGGACCTATCAATTACCAGTGATATATGCCCCCTTATTATTCATGAAGCTGTTCTACGAGGCGTGCGGCATTCAATAATTTCTCTTCTTCGAAAGTATCAGCCATAAATTGAAGACCGTAAGGCAATCCATTCGAATGTTTTCCGGCCGGTAAGTTTATACCGCATATTCCAGCAAGATTAGCAGATATAGTATATACATCATTGAGATACATCTGAACCGGGTCGTCCATTTTAGAGCCAATATCGAAAGCCGTAGTAGGTGCAGTCGGTGATACGATAACATCTACATCATCAAAAGCCTGTGTAAAGTCTTGCTTGATGAGCCGGCGAACCTTTTGTGCTTTCGCATAATAAGCATCATAATAACCCGCACTCAGCACATAGGTCCCCAGCATGATGCGGCGTTTTACCTCTTGTCCAAACCCTTCGGTTCGGCTTTTCTTGTAGAGCCTGACCAAGGCCGAGTCGGTGGTTTCCAATTCCTTGCTCAGTTCCATCTTCTTATCACCGGTGGCCAGTTCCATTTGTTCCTGGATAGCCATTTTCTCCTGGTGAAGCTCTTGTTCCACTTCATCGATATCCGCCCGGTGCCCATAACGTATGCCGTCATAGCGTGCTAGGTTACTGGAAGCCTCGGCGGTAGCCAGAATATAATAGGCGGCGATACCATACTTCATATGAGGCAAATGTATGGGCACCAATTCGGCACCTTCGTTTTCCAGATCTTTGAGCTGCTCCTGTATTCCATCTCGAATCTCCTTATCCAATCCTTTTCCGAAATACTCTTCTGGTACACCTATTTTAATATTCGATGTAGGATCACTGACTGCTTCACGGTAATCAGGCACTGCCCGGCTGGAAGAGGTGTTATCATGATCATCGTAGCCGGCCAATACTTCAAGAATTGTTGCAGCATCAGCCACTGAATTTGCAAGTGGACCGATGCAATCGAAGGATGAGGCAAAAGCAACCAGTCCATGTCTGGATACACGTCCATATGTTGGTTTCAAGCCAACGACTCCGCAATAAGAGGCAGGTTGCCGAATGGAGCCACCGGTATCTGAACCTAAGGCCGCTGTACAGTATTCGGCCGCTACAGCCGCAGCGCTACCACCTGAGGAACCTCCGGGTACTTTATCAGGATCATGAGGATTTTTTGCGGGACCGTAGATGGAATTCTCGTTGGAGGAACCCATCGCAAATTCATCCATATTCAGACGGCCAAGCAGAAGTGCACCTTCTTTTTTTAACCGCTCAATAACTGTAGCATCATAGGTACTTTCAAAATCTTCCAGTATGGCTGATGCGCAGGTGGCTTTCTTGTTTTTCTCACATATTACGTCTTTAATTCCTATAGCCATCCCGGCAAGACGGCCGGCAGAATCATCCTCTATTTTCTTCTGTATGGATTCTGCCTGACGTATAATCTCATCACGGTCGTAATTGACAACAGCATTGATGTCATTATTTGTCTCATCAATGTTACTTATATAGTGATGAGCTAATTCAGGAAGGGTTAAATTGCCGGTTTTAATGGATTCGCGAATCTCAGTAAAATCTCGAAAATTCAAAGAGTGTACTTATTTTTCAGTTGCGTGTTCCTGTGAGTCCTTGGCCTGGGTTTTTCCGGAAGAACTGAAGCCCTCCTTCTCTCCTTTTTCTATCTCTTTTTTGATATCATCTGAAGCCTTTTTGAATTCGTTGATTCCCTGACCGATGCCCCTGGCAAGTTCCGGAATTCGTTTAGCCCCGAAAAAGAGTAGAATAACCAATAATACAATCATGACCTCGGGAACGCCTATACCACCAAACATATAATAATCCTTTTATAATTGGGTTTATGAGTGAAGAAACAATAAGATAAGAATTATTTTATTGATCTTTGAGTTATAGTTAACAAAATAATTTCATATTTATTGAATAATTACTTGAATTTTATAAAACAAAGCTTTTTATAACAACCTAAGAATCGAAAATAGAACTTTAAAAACTAGAAGCATTTTTTATGATCTGGACTGTTGAATTAGCAGCGGCTTTGGACGATGCGCCATTCCCTGCTACACGTGAAGAATTAATTGAATGGGCCGAAAGAAACGGTCTTTCGCAGCAAGTAATAAGCAATCTCGAAGAACTGGATGAGATTGAAGAAGGCGAAGACATGATTTATGAAGGTATAGAGGATATCTGGCCTGACTATATCAGGAAAGAAGACTTTTTCCATAATGAGGAAGATGAAGGCTTTGATTATGACGATGTATAATTAAATTGGCGGCAAAAGCGTTATTATATTCGGTTGTTCTGATAAATCAGAGCAACCGTTTTTTATGAATATCTCCCAATATTTTGGCTCAGCATATTGTTTCTTAAAAAATCTTCGGCATTTTGTTTACTAGCTTTCTTTATTCTACTCTCTGCTGGAGTACCCCCTGCTCATGCTCAAAATGTTGCTGAATCTGACACCACTGATAAAGTAATCCGGGTTGTTCGCTTTGTAGGGAATGATCACGTCAAACACAATACTCTTGAAACCCTTGTTCGAACGCACACCAATCGTGAATTTCTGGGGATACCGCGTTTCACGCCCTGGTACTTTATCTACAAGCTAACAGGCAAATTCGGTGAACCTCCTACCTTGCTCGACCGTCAAACCGTGGCAACCGATGTTGAGCGTATTCGCAGATATTACGAGACCATCGGCTACCTGGAGGCTGAGGTTGACACCAATATCGTTGAGTTTAAAGAAGACAAAATTGAAGTATCATTTCTTATTGAGGAAGGTCCCCGTTCCCATATTGAAACCATTGCCTATTCCGGTATGCCGCAGATGGAAACCGAGAGAGAACTGACTGATTTCTACCGGAGAAGCGCACTGACGAGGGAACAGATCAACGATACCACCTACCGGGTCGACCGACCCTATATTGAGAACGAACTCTCTATTGAGAGAAATCGGATAATTACCTTTTTAAAAAACAAGGGTCATGCAGCGGTGGGCCGTGACTCCATACTTGCCCAGGTAAGACGTTCAGGTCAGGATTCTACACAGCTCGATATACTTTTTACTGTGGATCCGGGCAAGAAATACACATTCGGTGATCTCTACATTAGTCTTGCAGGACCTGACGAAGAGATCAACTACCAGCAACAGGACACGGTCAGCGGAGAGCCATATACTCTCGGATTGGCAAAAATTTATCTCCAAAAAGAGGAGTCTGCACAGACTAAATTCAGCCTGTTGACCGACCAGATACTGTTTAAGCCCGGCGAGACCTTCAATAATTCGCTTTATATCAGATCGATCAATGAATTTCAGAACCTTGGTATGATGAATATCAGGCAGTTCGGTCTCAGTGAAGACGGTTCACAGCCTGACTATTCCGGTGATGTAATTCCTACCATGTTCTCCCTGCAGACTCTGCCAAAGCATTCGGTGAATTTCAACATCTTTGGGATGCGCAGATATGGTTTCGGCTCAGGTGCCGGTGTAACCTATAACAATAACAACCTGTTTGGTAAAGCGGAGAATCTTCAGCTCGGAGTAAACGGTAGTTTCGAATATGTGAGCTCCGAAACGTTGCGCGATATAGCCCCTGATTCCAGCCAACGTTCGTTTGAAAGCCGCTTTTTCAGGAGTTTCGAAACACGACTCGAGTACTCCCTGCCCAGGCTAAATTTTCCATTTGCATCCCTGGATGATCAGCCCTCTTTCACAAACGCCCGAACGCGTTACACGCTTTCGTTCAGCAGATCTAACCAGTTGCTCTTTGATATCAACTCGGATACACGTTTCAATCTTAGATATGAGGTAAACCATAACAACCGCTTCTCAAGCTTTCTGGATTTGCTTGAACTTGATCTGCTTGATACCGACCCGTCCCCCCAGTTTCGACAGTCATTGGAGGATGAGTTTGGGGAGGACTCATTTGAACTGCAGCGCATACTGGAAGATTTCCGCCCTCAAGTGTCCTCCATCCTTCGCTATACCTTTCGCAGCCAGCGCACAGACATCATCCAAAGAAACTATGGTTATTTCAGTGAATATTCGATAGCGGTCGGCGGCAACATACCGTTTCTAATAGACCGGTATATCGTAACACCCAACACCATTGAAGGTACTTTGCCCTCTCCGGTCAGCGTCAGCTCAAATAGCCTGGCATACAGCCGCTTTGTAAAGGGTACTGCCGATTATAGGCGATATATACCCATTTCAAATGATGCTGTCTTTGCTTATCGAGCTTTCGGTGGCTTTGCCCTGCCCTATGGAGAAAACACCTCCATTCCTTTGAACCAGCGATTTTATGCCGGTGGCAGCAATGATATCAGAGGCTGGGACATTTACAGCCTGGGGCCCGGTGGTATTCCACTGGATGACGTAACCATCAACGGGGGTCAAATAAAACTGCTGGCACAAACAGAAACGCGTCAGTCTTTAATAAAAAACTTTCTTTCTGCTAACTGGATCGGGGCCTGGTTTACCGATGCCGGTAATATCTGGTATGGCCCGCGCACTCAAGTCAGCGGTGGAGCCGGTACCGATCCCGCAACCATAGAAGAACGCAGGAACATATTAAAACAGGGGAAATTCTTTTTTGATGAATTTTATAAACAAATTGCCGTAGGATCCGGGCTCGGATTGCGTCTCGACTGGGAATACGTTGTGGTTCGCTTTGATTTCGCCTTCCGGATACACGATTTGCAACAAGGATGGTTTAATAATAAAAAGCTATATTTTAGCTTTGGTATCGGTCATTCTTTCTAAATGTCGCTTTAACCTTCAAAATCTGAATCCATGCTAGGTTCAAAACGATTTGAATCCATTAAAAACCAGGGTAAGATTATTTTTAACTCCCGCTTCCTGAAAAACTTCTCTTCAGCTGAGCGATACGAATTTCTACAGCTTTGCCATCGCAGAAAGTATAAAGAAGGAGAATTTATCTATTACCAGGGTGATCCCGGAACCGGTATGTACTTTATTGAAGAGGGAAAAGTACAACTGATCATTGAACCGGAGGCTGATTCTGAAAAAGATGACTTTATCTTCAAGCTGGAATCCCCGGAAAGCTTCGGGGCGCTCTCCATCGGTTATGAACTGCGCAGGTTCTCATCAGCTAAGTGCATGACCGACTGTATTTTACTGGGATTTTTTAAACCAGATTTTGAGACCTTGAAGAAAAGACACCCGGCAATAGCACTCAAGTTCATGGAAAAGCTTGCTATGATCGCCATGAAACAGCTGGATATTACAACCAAAACACTACAAGAACACACCGGCAAAGTGGAGGCCTACAGCCTGCAATTCCAGAGTTATTATCACTCTAAAAAAGAATCTATCTAAGTTTACACATCTACATGGCTTTAAAAAAAGGGCAGGAAGTTGAGCTTGAAATTGAATCAGCTGCTTTTAAAGGAAAAGGGTTGGCAAAAGTTGACGGCTTAGCCGTGTTTGTACCAAATACGGCACCCGGCGACAAAGTCAAGGCCCGCATTATTAAAAAGAAGAAAAGCTACCGGGAAGCCAAGCTGCTGGAAGTACTGGAAGAAGGAGAACATCGAATAGAACCAAAATGCCGCCATGCCAAAGAGTGCGGCGGCTGTAACTGGCAGCATGTACGTTATGAGCACCAGCTTCAGTTCAAAAGAGATCAGGTTAGAGATCACATGCATCGCATCGGCGGTCTTTGCCATCTGGAGGTAAATCCCACCGTAGGCTGTGAAGACATCTACCACTACCGGAACAAGATGGAGTATTCCATCGGGCATAAGCGATGGCTGAGCAGGGAGGAGATTAATAAGGATGAGTTTGTAAGTGATCGTTGTTTTGCCGCAGGTTTACATGCACCCGGACGCTTCGACAAAATACTCAATATACAGGAATGTCATCTCCAGGATTCGATATCCTATAAAATCCTGGACTTTGTACGCACCTATTGCCGAGAACACGATATTGAACCATACAATACCATCGACAACGAAGGCTTCATGCGCAACGTGGTGGTACGAAACTCTTATCATACCGATGACCTTATGGTCAACCTGGTTACCTATAAAGACGAGGAAGAGACCATTCAAAAACTATCAGATGCCCTACTCGAGGCGTTTTCTGAAATCACTACCCTGGTGGTTAATATCAATGATACCAAGAGTCCGACTGCTGTAGGCCGATACGAAAAGGTAATGTATGGTCCGGGGTATATAACCGAATACATCGGTCCCTATCACTTTAATATCCACGCGAATGCATTTTTCCAGACTAATACCCAGCAGGCAGAGATACTCTATGACATAGCCAGGAATTTTGCAGATATCCAATCCGATGAAATAGTTTATGATCTTTATTGCGGGGTAGGAACATTAAGCCTGTATTTAAGCGAAGCTGCGCGGAAGGTCGTCGGAGTGGAAATTGTGGATGTCGCCCTGGAGAATGCGATACAGAACGCCAAGGAAAATGAAGTTCAGAATGTAGACTTTGTACTGGGCGACATGAAAGATGAATTTAACCAAGCCATGATAGCCGAACATGGCGAGCCTGACTGCATTATTACCGATCCGCCACGCTCAGGCATGCATCCCGATGTAGTCGAACGCCTGATGGAATTAAAAGTGCCCAAATTGGTGTATGTGAGCTGCAACAGCTCTACCATGGCCAGAGATCTTAAAGAGCTTAATAAAGTATATGAGATCCTGGAAGTGCAGCCCGTGGATATGTTTCCACAAACCTACCATATTGAGACAGTAGCTAACCTCAGATTGAGGGAAAATAACAATTAACAGTGGTCAAATAACAAACAAGTACCAAATTAAAATTGATTGAATGGGTTAAACGACCCCGTTCTCATTCCGCCGCTCTGCTGCAGAATGGACGGTGCCTCTCGCTTCCGGAGCAGAACGCCGGAAGCAGAAAAATTATTCAATTCCCCGGTACAGGGATCATCTGTAGGCTGACAGGCTGGGAAACCTCTATTTCAGTACCTGTTCTGTTAAGCAGACCGGTATTTGTATCCCGTTCAAAGACTACGATATTATCAGTGTGCCTGTTGGCAGCCAAAAGGTATCTTCCGGTAGGATCAATTCTAAAATTCCTTGGATGCACCCCACCTGAGGGCTCTTCTCCCACTTTGCTGAGCATTCCACTCTCGTCTACTGAGTATATTACAATGTTATTCAGATCCTCACGATTGGAAGCATACAAAAACTTCCCGTCGGGTGATATTCGTATATCAGCGCCCGAGATCGCTCCTTCATAGTTTTCCGGCAGCGTGCTAATTGTTTGTAACTCATCAAGATTTCCATCCAAGTAGCTGAAAGCTACGATGCTACCGTTTAGCTCGTTGACCAGGTAAGCATACTCCCCGCTAGGATGAAAGGTCAGGTGACGCGGACCGGCTCCCTTTTCGGTCTCATAAACAATAGCAGGTTCACTTGATAGACTATTGTTTGCGGAATCATAAGCATATCCAGTCAGCTTATCGGTTCCCAGGTCAGCTGCAAATAAGAATCTGTTATCCGGTGAAATGATGGTACAGTGCACATGCGGACTTTCCTGCCGGTTTTCATTAACACTACTTCCCTGATGTTTTATGACTGTCTTTGCTTCTTCTAGTGAACCGTCTTCATTTATAGGAAACATAGCCAATGACCCTCCGAGATAATTGGCTACAAATACCGCTTCTCCGTTCTTATCGGTACTAATGTAACACGGAGCCCCACCCCTGCTTGATTGACGGTTTAGCAAGCTTATTTGGCCATTCTGAGCATCAAAAGAGAAGGCACTGACGGTTGCGTCAGTAGAATCAGCAAGCTCATTTACTGCATATAGTGCGGTATGATCCGGTGAAAGATAAATGTAGGAAGGGTCAGCTATTCCGGACACGGTATCTGCCGGTGAAACCGTTCCGTCCGCAGCATTGAAACGATACAAATATATGCCTTCACTTCCCTCTCCGGTATAGGTACCCACAAACAGATAGAATTCTTCTTTCTGTTGTGTTTGCTGTGTACAGCTAATAGCGTTCGTGGATACCAGGGCAATCAGAATAAAAAACTTGAGATATTTCATAGGAGAACCTGCGTATTTTCGATTTTGCACTCACATTACGGTTTTAGTACTTCGCCGGCATTCCGTCTTCGGGAATGGAACTCCTGATGAACTCCCTGATATCATTATTCGATGTACTGATATCTTCATCACGAAGGTACATCATGTGTCCGCTGCGGTATCCTTTAAAGCTCATTCTGTTCTGTAGTTTACCGGACGGATCCAGGTTCCACATCGTATATTTAGCATCAAAATAGGGAGTTCCGCCATCATAATAGCCGGATTGTACCATTACATTCAGAAATGGATTTTGCGCCATAGCTTCCCGCAAATTCTCTCCGGTATTGTTGTTCGATCGGTCCCAGGGTCTTACCGGTCCGAAAAGCCAGTACCGAAGATCGGTTTCATAACCCAGCTGATCTCGCAAATAATGGTTGATAGCCGGGGCAAAAGCGTGATTCCAGGCGGTCAACGCAGGATCAAAATCATAGCGATCTCCGGCATTTTCACGATCTATGCCACGATAGCGCGAATCCAGACGACCAATAGTCAACTCTTTATCCCTAAGCAGTTCTTTCCAAAAAAATGAGGTTGAGACACGCAGGTTGTGATTCAGAAATGCCTTTTCAGAAAGTCCTGAGTAATAGGCAGCCCGTTCGGCAATTTCGCTCTTCTTTTCATCAGTAAGCGTTCCTCCCCGGCTCAGCGCGGGAATAAATTCATTGATAGTGTATTCTTCAACTTCTGGTAATATTTGGGAAAGGTCTTGTTGCTGCAACTCAGAAGGAAGGGCGTTATGATACCATGCAGCAGCTGTGAAATATGGAAGCGTCAGGGCATCGCCGACCGGTCCGTCTCTGTCAACTCCCAAACCGGTAGGTGAAACCAGGATTACGCCATTTAGATACATCCAGTTTCGGTTTTGCAATTCACCTGCCAGGCCGGACACCCGGGTGGTACCGTAACTTTCTCCAATAAGAAATTTAGGAGAAACCCAGCGGTTATGACGTGAAATAAAGGTATCGATCCAGTCTGCGAGATATTCAATATCGGCATTGACTCCGAAAAAAGTCTCTTTTTCCACTTCATCATCCAAAATACGGGAGAAGCCGGTGTTTACGGGATTTACGTAGACGATATCCGCAACATCAAGAATGGAGTGCTCATTATCTTCGATTCCGTATGGCTGAATAGGAAACCCCTCATCACTGATCCGAAGCTTCTTAGGACCTGTATAGCCCAGGTGCATCCACAAGGATGCAGAGCCCGGTCCACCATTAAAGGATATCACAAGGGGCCTGCTGCTCTGTTCGTCGACATCCGTACGCTCATAATAGGTATAAAAAAGAGTGGCTATCGGTTTGCCGTCGTCATCCCATACCGGTTGATTTCCTATGGTAGCCCTATAGGGCACATTATCACCGTTAATGGTAACTTCGTGATTGGAACTGATGGCGGTATCGGCAGGTATTGTGACCTCTTGAGCTGTTGTCAGAAGCGGGCAGATCAAGAGTATCAAGATTATTGAAGAGAATACACTCGCATATTTTAGATCTTTTTTCATATCGAGAATTATTTTACCGTGGAATGATTTTGTAAGCAGAACCTATTTAGGCTACCTTTATCTGAAATTCGAATATAAACGGGGGTTTGAGCAGTTGCAAAAAGATCCGACTCGCTTTTCATCAAAACATGTTAAAAAAGATGAACGCTAAGAATATACATGTTATCGGTGCCGGCCTTGGTGGGCTGGCCATCTCCTGCCTGCTGGCATCAGATGGCCACCGTGTCACTGTATTTGAAAAAAACGATTCTCCCGGCGGAAAAATAAACCAGGTCATTGCTGATGGCTTTCGCTTTGATACCGGACCTTCCCTGATGACAATGCCCTTTGTATTGAAAGAATTATTCGAACGATGCGGATTCCGCGCTGAAGACTACATCAATCTCAAACCTGTCGAACCGATTTGCCGATACTTCTATCAGGATGGTACAGTTTTTACCAGTTATCAGGATCTTGATAATACATTAGATGAGTTAAGTCAACTAGCTCCGGTAGATGTAGATAACTATATTAAATTTCTTGACTACTCTTCAAATCTGTATCAACGAACAAAGGATGCTTTTCTGTTTAATCCGCTATATGGACTTAAAGATCTGGGCAACTTGAACCTGCTGGACTTTTTCAGGATTGATGCATTTCACACGGTATCGGACCGTGTTGATGAATATTTTAAGTCACCTTACCTGCGAAAATTTTTCAAACGTTTCACTACATATAATGGCTCTTCGCCCTATCAGGCTCCTGCAACTCTAAATGTAATACCTTACGTAGAGTTAAGCATGGGCGGTTATTATGTTGACGGCGGGATGTACGCCATTGTTACCGCCCTTCACCGTCTTGCCATGGATCTGGGAGTGGAATTTCGATTCAATTCTGACATTAAGCGTATTAAAGTACTTAACAAACAAGTCGAATCTGTTATAGATAGTGAAGGTGAAAAGCATACCGCCGACCTTGTGGTATCCAATAGTGATGCAGCGGAAACCTATCTTGAGCTTTTGGGGGAAGATGCAGTCTCTGAATCCAAAAAAGAGAATATTGAAAATTTGGAGCCTTCATGCTCCGGTTTCGTTCTCCTGTTGGGTATCAACAGACGTTACGAGCAGCTAAGACATCATAATATCTTCTTCAGTGAGGACTACGAATTGGAATTTCAAAAGATATTCCGCGAAAAAGTGATGCCTGAAGATCCCACAATTTATATTGCCAATACCTCTGCTTCAAATCCAGAACATGCTATAGAGGGCGGTTCCAATCTTTTTGTATTAGTAAATGCTCCCTACCTGAGTGAGAATTATAATTGGGATGAGCACAGTGAAGCGTATGCCTCTTTTATAATCTCTGAACTGGAAAAGCGCGGACTGGAAAATCTAAGTAGCTCAATTGTACATCAAAGCCACATTACACCGGCAGACTTCCGCGAAAAATATCGATCTAACCGTGGAAGCATTTACGGCACTTCTTCCAACAGTCGATTTGCGGCATTCCTGAGGCCCAGAAATAAGTCGAGAGAAGTTAAAGGCCTATATCTTACCGGTGGAAGCACCCATCCCGGCGGGGGTATTCCATTGGTTATTCTGTCTGCTTTTCACGCAATGGAGCTTATTAGGAGGTATGAGTAAGGAGTAAGGAGTAAGGAGTGAAAAGTAAAAAGTAAGAAGGGAGAAGTGAGGAGCGAACGGAGGTCAAGTTGTGAGAAATATGCCAGATAATATTAGATACAAAATATAGTGGCAGAATTCCTTTCACTTTTCACTTCTTGCTTTTCACTCCTGCCTGTCCTAATTCACTCCCCCAGTTTACCAAGATTAATGACTTCCATATTTCGAAATTTGCCGTCGCTTATGTCGAAGCGAACACAGGTTCGGTATACCTGGAAACCCTGCTTTCCGGCGGCACCCGGATTGATAAATAGCATCCGGTTTTTCTCCTGGTCCCGGCCAATTTTAAGAATATGCGAGTGTCCGCAGATGAAAACATCCGGCGGATTATTTTCCATCTCTTCTCTAATCGGTATACAATACCTACCCAAGGTACCTCCGATATGAGTCATCCAGATGTTGATGCCATCTCGTGTAAATCGTTGGTGAAGCGGGTACTCCTTTCGAATATCCTGCCCGTCAATGTTACCATATACCCCTGTTAGAGGAGCTATTTCCTTCAATTCGTCGGCGATGCCGATATTGCCAAAATCACCTGCATGCCAAATCTCATCACATTCTTCGAAATACTCGTGTACCTGGGGATCAAGATAGTTGTGCGTATCAGCTATTAGTCCAACTTTGATCATAAATTTATCTTTCACATCTTTGTGCCGACAATTCGCTCAAATAATAGGGATGTTTTAAGCTTATGCAAATTTTAAATCATTTCTATGACAAATATTTGACTTTTAAAACAACACGAAAGCGGTTAACCATTCACCAATGCATCGTTTTAGTATCATCATTGTTTCATGGAATGCTTTGCATCATCTGCAGGAGTTTTTGCCCAGCGTGGCAAAAACACATTATGATAACTATGAAATAATACTTGCCAATAATGCCTCAAGCGACGGTTCAGTAGAATGGGTGGAACGGCAGTTTCCCGAGGTGGAAATTGCAACGTTTGACAAGAACTATGGCTACTGTGGCGGCAATAACCGGGCAGTACCTTACGCCAATGGCGACATATTGCTGTTTTTAAACAATGATGTAGCAGTTGAGCAGGACTGGCTGCAAGGACTCAATGACACTTTCGATGAAGATAAAAAAATAGCCGCGGTTCAACCCAAAATGCTGTCATATGAAAATCCGGAATATTTTGAATATGCGGGAGCTGCAGGCGGATATCTGGACAAATACGGCTATCCTTTTTGTAAGGGGCGTATTTTCGACACTCTGGAGACTGATTTAGGACAATATGATTCGCCCTCCGATATACTTTGGGGGAGTGGTGCGGCACTTGCTATTAGAAAAGAAGTTTTTGAGGAGATGGGAGGCTTCGATGAAGATTTTGAATTTCATATGGAAGAGATCGATCTCTGCTGGCGTATCTGGAACGAAGGCCTAAAAGTACGTTATTGCCCCAAGAGTGTTGTTTACCACCTCGGGGGCGGTTCAATGCCCATGGGCTCACCGCGAAAGGTCTATTATAATTATCGGAATAACCTGAGAATGATCTGGAAGAATGCTTCATCGGGGACCCTTCCCTATCGTTTTCCGATCAGGTACAAGCTGGATATCATAGCTGCTTTTCGATCCCTGTTTACCGGTAACATTGAAGAGTTCAAAGCCATTGCACGTGCCCATAAAGATTTCTGGAAGTATTTTCATCGAACCCAACAAAAGAGAAATAAGCTTCTTGAATCCAGAAAGATATCTACCAATCCCGAGACTATGTTGTCCATAAACCTTATTTGGGACTATTTTCTTCGAGGTAAACGGCATTTTAATGAGTTGATTGATGAAACCCATGGGAATAGTCATATTTAACTACATTTTAACCTAATTGGTTATATTTTGCATTTATAAACCGTTTAGGTTATAAATGGTTTGAATAGCAGCAAAGCTACTTACTAGCTTTAAACAAATTATGGATGGATATTTCCCGAATAACATCGTTTCTATTGCCCTTATTTAAGAAATGGTGGTGCAGCCTGCTCCTGCTCCCTTTTATCATTTACTCCCTGCACCAGGCATACTGGGCGCTGCGTTTCAACATATTTTTCTCCATAACCTATGAGACCCCTTTTCCGGTTAATTTTATTCATTTCATGCTGGATAATTTCCTGCTCATTGTGCATGAGGCGGGCCATACCTTCTTTTCTGTGTTTGGGATACGCACCATTACAATATTGGGTGGCTCTCTGTTTGAAATACTATTGCCGGTTATCATATTTGTCTTTTTCTGGTTTAATAAGAAAAAAATAGGCATACAGCTTTCGCTCTACATGGTAGGCTTTGCCTTTCTACAGGTTGCCTTTTATGCAGCCGATGGTGGAGCGCGTCAACTGCCGCTTATTGGGGGACTTTCAAAGGAGTCTCATGATTGGTACAATCTGCTTTCCGGCTGGGGCATGTTGGAGAGCGATATGACCATCGGAGTGCTACTTGTAATTACCGGGGGGCTGTGTTATCTGGCGGCGTTATCGGTACCGTTATTTTTTAAGAAGTATGAAAGTGTTAGCCTAGATTTAGAGGTATGAGCTTTACAGTTGTACCACTGAGATACACAAAGGAGCACAAAGTTACACAGAGTTATATCTGTGAAAATCTGCGGCAAAAATGATTAATTACCGGTCATGTCGTAAAGCATGCGGATCTCCTCGGGCCAGTTTTCGGTGTTTGGCGTTTCCAGAATCATTGGGATATCATCAAAACGTTCGTCCTGCATCAGAAGTTGAAAAGCTTTGAGACCGATGAGTCCCTCACCTATGCTATCGTGGCGATCGACCCTGCTGCCCAGCTCCTTCTTGGAGTCATTTAGATGCATGCCCTTTAGGTATTCAAACCCTACGGTTTCTTCAAATTCCTTGAACGTTGCATCAAAGCCATCTTCCGTCGAGATATCATAGCCTGCCGCAAAAGCATGGCAGGTATCAACACATACACCAACCCGATTTTTATCATCCACCATATCGATTATTTCGGCCAACTGCTCGAACTTAAAGCCCATATTGGTACCCTGACCTGCCGTATTCTCTATCACAGCGGTGACTCCCTTAGTTTTATCAAGGGTCCAGTTAATGGAATCTGCAATTGTCTTCAGACACTCTTTTGGACTATGCTTCTTCAAATGGCTGCCAGGATGAAAATTTAGTAATTTGATTCCCAGCTGCTCGCAGCGCTGCATTTCATCCAGAAAAGCATCCCGTGATTTTTGCAGCTTGTCCTTTTCCGGGTGCCCCAAATTGATCAAATAGCTGTCATGCGGCATCACGTGGTCCATGGAATAACCGAGCTCTTCGCAATTTTTCTTGAAGCCCTCAATATTTTCGTCACTCAGCGGTGGCCCCTCCCACTGGCGTTGGTTTTTAGTAAACAGTGCAAATGCTTTTGCTCCAATTTCATCAGCTCTTACCGGTGCATTTTCGACGCCACCTGCTGCACTGACATGTGCTCCTACGTATTTCATAATCTACTCACATTTTCTTTTTGAGGAAGGTAAGCAGTTATGTTTAGAACCTGAAACTTACTCCAGGAACGTATTCATCGAAAAATATCGGGCATTCATCGAAAAAAATTTTAAAATGCACGGGGTGATATAACTTTGGTTACAGTTAACATCAACTAAACTGTATGCTATGAAAACTACAACGAACTATATAATCCTTCTCATTGTCGGAGCTATACTGACAGGATGCGGTATTCCTTCAGTACACCCACTTTATGAACCCCAGGATCTTATCGTTAATGATGATATCACCGGAGTTTGGTCTTCAGAAGATGAGTTATTTTATGTCTTTAGTTTAAATGACCTGGAAAATAACCGAGTTAACTTACCCGAGAACATTGTTACCAGTACCAATGATAGCACTTCTAGTTTTTCATTGAATCTAGATGAAATAGAAGATGACCTAGTAGAAAAAAAGGATGAGGGTATTAAAAATCTATACTATATCATCCATGTAGTTGATGATGTAATTTTGGACCTTTATTTCGCAGGGCTGGTACAATTAGATTCCCAATATTTCATTGACTTTTATAAAGTCAGTTATATTGATGATGCTTTCCGATTTCCGACTCATCTCTTCACAAAACTGGAAATTTTTGACGACAAATTGGTGCTACAAGAATTTAAAGAAAGTTTTGTCAGGGAGCTTATCGAGAATCAACAGATTAGAATTAAGCATGAATATGCCGATGATAACCTCTTACTTACGGCTCCCAGTGTAGATTTAAAGAAGTTTATTCTGAAATACGGACGTGAAGAAGCTGCCTATGGTGATAAATACACGTACAACCGGGTTAAAAATACTTTATGAATTACCGCAACCGTACCTTTCTGCAACTGCCCCCTGTGAGATGGGGGCAGTATATATTATTCTGGGGACTCTCTTTTTTTATTTTGAGCAGGTATTTTGCCTATCAAAATGAGGTCAGCAGAATAGATCTCATTTATACTTTTCTATTCCATATCAGTATTCTTGCCGCCGTACTTATTAACAGTTTCTATCTTATTCCCAAGTACCTCGCCAAACAGAACTATTTCCGGTTTGGGGCCTTATTTATAGTAACACTCATTACCAGTACGGCTCTTAATATCATTACCTTTCGATACCTCGCAGATTGGTTGTTCCCTGATTACTATTTCATCAGTTATTACGGCTGGTTTGAAATCGCGCAATTCATCGCAACTTATCTAATTGTAACGACCCTTTTGCAGTTATCCGGTAGCTGGTTCCGGGAGGCTGAAATTAAACAGAAATTGGCTGAGACCGAACAGGCACGGACGGAGACAGAGTTGAGAGCTTTAAAAGCTCAAATAAATCCACACTTTCTGTTTAACAGCCTGAATCATGTATACTCACTCGCGGTTAAACAATCGCCTAAAACAGCACCGGCGATCTTAAAACTCTCCGATCTGCTTCGCTATACCATCCGAAACATCAATGAGTCAACGGTAGCCCTTGAGCAGGAGATTGGCTACATAAATACTTATATCGAACTTTTTAAGAACAGAGTAAAGCATCCTGAGCGAATTGACTTTCGACAAAAAGGTGATACCAATAATTTAAGCATAGCTCCTCTTCTGTTACTCACATTCGTTGAAAATTGCTTTAAACACGGCAGCATTTCCGAAGAGGGTGAAAAAATTATTATATCAATAGATGTATCCGGGAATACCCTTTCCCTTCATACCGAGAACAATATCGCAAAGGAGGATGCTACTGATCTGCCTGAAGAAGCCTCGGGGCTGGGTCTAGAGAATGCTAATAAAAGGCTTCAGCTGCTTTATCCGGGACGTCACCAGCTGGACATAAATACAGATGAAAATCTTTTTAAGCTTAGCTTAACTATTGAGTTGACATGAATAAATCCATCGGTTGCCTGGTTGTAGATGACGAACCTTCCGCGCAGGAAGTATTGAAACAGTATATCGCCGATACACCTCAACTGTTTTTGAAAGGATGCTGTGAGGATGCCCTGGCAGCTTCTGAGTTTCTGGCGAACAACAATGTTGATCTTCTCTTCCTGGATGTTAACATGCCCAAACTGTCCGGAATCAGTTTCCTAAAATCCCAATCAGAAGTTCCACCCGTCATCCTTACCACAGCCTACGATGATTATGCACTGGAAGGTTATGAACTGGATGTCTTGGATTACCTGCTTAAGCCCTTCTCTTTTGAACGTTTTTTAAAAGCTGTTCAAAAGCTGGATAAACACGCTGATTCAAGCAATGAAGATACTTCTGTTTTGACCATTAGAGCAGACAAGAAAACCTATCGTATCGCAACACAGGATATACGATATATCGAATCAGCCGGTGACTATGTTACCATCCATACCACAGAACAACGGCTTACAACCTATGAAACGCTTAAAAATATGGAGTCAAAACTGCCAGCCGATGACTTCATCAGGGTTCATAAATCATATATCATTGCCGTATCAAGCATAGAATATCTTGAGGGCAACTCAGTAAGAGTGGGAGATCAATTTATACCCATCGGAACAACCTACCGTGAAACCGTTAAGCAATTTTTCTCTGAATAGAGATGGAATTATTTACCTGTCTTTACTGATGTGTTTGATGAAACAAGTATCACGTAATAAGCAAGAATGGGCAGTTTTCAGGAAATCGACCACACAGCGGACAAAGGTATTAAAATTGAAGGCGGAAGTCTGCAGGATATTTTTGAAACATCTGTTGTAGGTTTAGCCCATATGTCCCGTGAAGATCTGGCTAAAGACTCCGAAACGTCGTCCGAATCATATATAGTAGAAGTGGAATCGGAAGACGTTACAGGTTTACTGGTTGATTTTCTATCCGAAGTTCTAACATTGAGCCATATACACCATATGGTGTTTCTAAAAGCAGATATTGTCCTTCTGGAAGAAACCAACATCAGGGCCAAAGTTTACGGGCAGAAAGTTGACCACTTTGATGAAGATATTAAGGCTGTCACATACCACAAGGCAGATATTCGCCAGAAGGAAGACGAAACATACGAGACCTATATTGTCGTTGATATCTAAGGTTGACAGAGTTAAACCTTAACGATTCACCTTTCTCGTTGTATTCTTTGAATGATCTTAAATCTTGATTTGCCATTATGATTAGGAAAGAGCAATTAAACAAGATGACGAACTTTCTTTGGGAAATACCCCAATCTTACAGAGAAGACATGCGGGTTCCGGCCCGAGTCTATGCTACAGAAGAAGGACTTGAGGCCATTCTCAAAGACGACTCTTTGGATCAACTAATCAACGTATCCACGCTACCGGGGATACAAAAAGCAGCTATTGCCATGCCGGATGCACACCAGGGCTATGGATTCCCTATCGGAGGCGTAGCCGCAACAAAGTATCCTGAGGGTGTCATATCGCCCGGGGGTATCGGTTACGATATTAATTGCGGGGTAAGACTGCTGGCCACGGATGCCGACTATAATGAGATTAAAGGCGAAATGGAGAACCTCGCAACTGAACTGTACAATAATGTTCCTGCCGGTGCGGGAAAAAGCGGTCCGGTAAATTTAAACCGACAGGATTTTGATCGCTTGCTGCGACGGGGAGCCGAATGGGCAGTTGAAAATGGGTATGGCGGCTCAGAGGATTTAGAATACATTGAAGCCAACGGCCGACTGGATCATGCAGATCCTAATGTTGTATCTGAAAGAGCCAAACAGCGAGGACAAGATCAGGCCGGTACGCTGGGAGGCGGCAATCACTTCCTGGAAGTTGACCGGGTATCAAAAATTTTCAACCAAAAGGCAGCGCAAGCCTTAGGATTGCATGAAAATCAGGTCGTTGTCTTTATTCACACAGGTTCCAGAGGTTTTGGTCACCAAGTAGCCACCGACTATGTGAAAAAGTTTCAGAGCAAAATGAACGAATATGGAATTAATCTACCCGATCGCGGACTAGCCTGTGCCCCAATGGATACACGGGATGGCAAGGACTATTATCATGCAATGGCTGCGGGCGCTAATTTCGCGTGGTGTAATCGCCAGGTAATTACTTCAGAGGTGCGCAAGGCTTTCAGGAATGTACTGGGCACACAGGCCGGAAAAATTGATGTTGTGTATGACATCTCTCACAACATTGCCAAACTGGAAGTACATGAGATCAATGGGAATTCGGAAAAAGTAATGGTTCACCGTAAAGGTGCTACTCGCGCATTTGGTCCCGGCCACCCAGAACTTCCTGATGCCTACCGTGACATCGGACAGCCTGTTTTCATACCGGGCAGTATGGGAACCAGCTCCTATGTACTTACGGGTACGACTGAAGGCATGCAGTCTACTTTCGGTTCCACCTGCCATGGTGCGGGGCGTAATATGTCTCGTACAGCAGCCAAGAAACAGGTTGATCCCAATAAGCTTATTCGCAGGCTAAAAGAGCAGGATATTCATATACAAGCCGCTTCGCATAGCGGTGTCGCAGAAGAAGCGCCACTGGCTTATAAAGAAGTTGACATGGTGGTAGAAACGGTAGAAAAAGCAGGCATTGCCAAACGCGTACTCCAGATGCATCCCGCGGCAGTAATAAAAGGTTAATTTTTTAAGTTTAGTAAAGCTAGTAAACCTCACCTTGCAGTAGTTTCATTAAACAAGCTTTACTAAACTTGTCAGGTTTTCTACTTCCAGGCGCCGAGTATTAATCCCATAACTGTGAATGTAACGGTCCAGTACCCGCCGTTGACCAGGATATATTTCCATGATTTTTGCTCATAAAGGGCATTGACAGCAAGAGCAAAAAAGACCCAGCCGAAACCGGTCAGGAATCCATATAAGGTCCCTTCCTGTAGGCCTATTGAAGGGTCATTCAAGAACATAGCCAGGTTGAATGCCATTATGAGTTCAAAAACAAAGGCCAGACCAAATATTTTTGCCATGTTACCCTGCTGGAGCTGCTCTTCGCTAAGGCCTGTGGCTGTCATCCATGATTTGCCAAATAGTGGTCCGTACCAAAGCCATCCAACAAGAAAAGTAGAAAGTGTAGCTACTAATATTGCCCAAATGTTGAGAGTTGACATATCCATAATAATCCCCGACTAAGTTATTGTTTTCGTAAAGCATCCCTGTTAGACTATATTTAAGAAAATTATTCAAATAAAAAACGGTGATTTTTTAACTCGTTAATCAGGCTACAAAAAATGAAAACAGTGCGAAGGCTTTGGGGTAATTACGATCTAATGCTTACCTTTGATTCTTATCAACTAATTATATAGGAACATGATAGAATCATCGAGAACATTGGATCTATCCAAGCCGCACCCCATCGATCAGGTAGGTGTAGAAGCGAGGGTAGCCCGGCTAAATTCCAGAAGCGTTAAGAAAGAGTCAAAGATCGAGGCTCTCAAGATGGCGCTGAGCATGATTGACCTTACCACTCTTGAAGGGATGGATACAGAAGGGAAAGTCATTCAACTTTGCCAGAAAGCCATAAAACCTCATGCAAACCTACCCGATCTGCCGAAAGTAGCGGCTGTCTGTGTTTACCCTAACATGGTCAGCGTAGCCAAGGAAAGGCTGAAAGGAAGCGGCATCCATGTGGCAAGTGTAGCAACGGCTTTTCCCAGCGGAATGGCAACACTGGATGAAAAGCTCGAAGAGACAAAAAAGGCCGTAGACCAAGGTGCCGATGAAGTGGATATGGTAATATCTCGAGGTAAATTTCTTAAGGGTGAATACAACTATGTATTTGATGAAATTAAGGCTGTAAAAGAAGCTTGCGCCCAAGCACACCTGAAAGTCATTCTTGAAACCGGTGAGCTGCAGACTTTGGAAAATGTCAGAAAAGCCAGTGACCTGGCTATGCAGGCCGGAGCAGATTTTATTAAAACCTCTACCGGAAAGATACAGCCCGCAGCCACACAGCCTGTAACGCTGGTTATGTTAGAGGCCATCCGGGACCATTACTATCAAACCGGTCAGATGGTCGGCATGAAACCGGCCGGCGGGATTCGAAAGGCAAAGCAGGCTATTCAATACCTGGTGCTGGTCAAAGAGACGCTGGGCAACGAATGGTTGACGCCTGATTACTTTCGATTCGGTGCCAGTTCACTGACCAATGATCTTCTGATGCAAATTGTAAAACAGCAGACCGGCGTATACCAGAGTCTGAATTATTTTTCAAACGATTGATATAACCACTACGACACTGAAATCACTAATTGATTTTGGGGTTTTAGTGACTACAAATTGATTGTCATCATATTATGAAAGAAGAAAATATAGACATCCAGGAAAAACCATTTAAACCCTCTTCACCGACAAACAGGTTGAATTTCAAAACCGATTGGGAGTATGCTGAGGCACCGGAAAGCACCGATCATGTAAGCATTTCGGACAAGTACGGACTTTTTATCGATGGTGAATTTGTAGAACCCGAAAAAGGCCGGTATTTCACTTCTGTCAATCCGGCAACCGAAGAAGTCCTAGCTGAAATCGCTGAAGCTACCCAGCAGGATGTCAACAAAGCTGTTGAAGCTGCTCGCAAAGCCTACGAGAAAAGTTGGTCAAAGCTGGAAGCTAAAGAACGAGGAAAATATATCTTTCGTATTGCCCGCTTGATACAGGAACGTGCACGTGAATTTTCTGTCATAGAAACCATGGATGGCGGAAAGCCCATCCGGGAATCCCGGGACGTGGACATACCGCTGGCAGCGGCACACTTCTTTTATTATGCCGGCTGGGCGGATAAACTTGAATATGCATTCCCGGGCAGAGAGGTGAGCTCACTAGGAGTTGCCGGACAGATCATTCCCTGGAATTTCCCCTTGTTGATGCTCGCCTGGAAAATTGCCCCTGCCCTTGCGACCGGCAATACCGTGGTTCTGAAACCGGCAGAAACCACTTCCATTACTGCCCTGAAATTTGCCGAACTTTGTCAGGATGCCGGCTTGCCCGAAGGCGTTGTCAATATAGTAACGGGAGCAGGACAAACGGGATCTCATATAGTGAGTCATGAAGATATTGATAAAATAGCCTTCACAGGCTCCACGGAGGTCGGTAAAATAATCATGAAAACCCTGGCAGGCACTGATAAGAAATACACCCTGGAACTGGGTGGCAAAGGTCCGAACATCATATTTGAAGATGCACCTATAGAGCAGGCTGTGGAAGGTATCATCAATGCTATTTTCTTTAACCAGGGCCATGTGTGTTGTGCAGGCTCACGACTGCTGGTTCAGGAGGGAATTGCCGATGAGGTGATTGACAAGCTCAGAGACCGGATGGAGACACTTATTGTAGCAGACCCATTGGATAAGAATACGGATGTCGGGGCCATCAATTCCAAGCAGCAGTATGATAAGATTAATGATTACCTGGAACTGGGTGTTGAAGAAGGCGCCGATATTTTTCAAAGCTCCTCAGAGCTTCCTGATAAAGGCTACTTTTGTAAGCCGACTATCTTTACCAATGTGGCCCAGTCAAACCGAATTGTGCAGGATGAAATATTCGGACCGGTACTGACGGTACAAACCTTCCGTACCGCCGAGGAAGGTATTGAGAAGGCCAATAACACCCCCTACGGACTCGCCGGCGGAGTATGGACCGACAAAGGATCCAAAATATTCAAGGTCGGCCAGAATATCGATAACGGTGTGGTTTGGTCGAATACATACAACCAGTTCGATCCGACCTCTCCTTTCGGCGGCTACAAAGAAAGCGGTGTCGGCCGTGAAGGCGGATTGCAGGGATTGCAAGGTTACGTGAAATTGAAATAGGAATTAGATAAAACACTCCTTGGAGGTTATCCAACCCTCCAAGGAGTTAGTTAGTATTTGAAAAAATTTAAGAATAAATACCGAACTGACTCTATCCGACTCAAAGGCTATGATTATAGCAGTGAGGGTATATATTTTATCACGATTTGTACTAAGAATCGCACTCATTATTTCGGATCTGTCATTGAATCAAAAATGAAGCTTTCAGCTGCAGGACAGATAGTTGCCAATGAGTGGCTCAGAACACAAACAAAAAGGGATAGAGCCGTGCTTGGTGAGTGGATTGTGATGCCAAATCACTTCCATGCGCTAATAGGTCTTAAACCGAAACCTGATACAGACGCATCGCATGCGTCTAAAGCTGGCTTAAATAGATTTGAACAAAGTACATACAGATGCGATCTGTCTGTGCGTAAAAAAGCTTTTCCCTGGAATTATAAAAATAGCTTCGGTCCCCAGCGGGATAATATTGCATCTATCATCAGGGGTTTTAAAGGAGCTTGTACCCGTCAAATCAGAAATGCAGTAGATCCTGATTTTAGCTGGCATACCGGTTATTATGATCATATTGTTCGTAATCAAGAGTCTCTTGACAGAATTGAAAAATATATTATAGAAAATCCCTTGAAGTGGAATAAAGATCGATTTCATTAATTAATATAATACCATGGCAGAAAGAATAGATGTTTTAAAAACTTATAAAACCTATGTAGGCGGGAAGTTTCCACGTACGGAATCCGGACGGTATTACAAGGTTTACGATGAAAATGACAAGGTGTTGGCCAATGCCTGCCGGTGCTCACGAAAAGATGTTCGCGACGCTGTGGTAGCAGCCAGAAACGCCCTTCCCGGCTGGAAAGGAAGAACCGCCTATAACCGCGGGCAGATTCTCTATCGTATTGCTGAGATGCTGGAAGGCCGCAAAGCCCAGTTTGTCGACGAGCTGGAAACCATGGGAAGTAAAACCAAACAGGCCAAGCTTGAAGTCAATACTGCTATTGACCGTCTCATCTATTATGCCGGTTGGGCGGACAAATACCAGCAGGTTTTTGGCACGATTAATCCCGTAGCTAGCAGTCATTTTAATTTCTCCATACCCGATCCTACCGGCGTCGTCAGTATACTCGCTCCCGAAAAGTATCCCTTGCTCGGACTGATATCAGTAATAGCCCCGGCAATTGTCGGCGGAAATACCTGCGTGGTTCTAGCCTCAGAACAAAAACCGTTATGTGCCGTTAGTCTCGGTGAGGTTTTGAATTCCTCGGATGTTCCGGGCGGTGTCGTTAATATTCTTACCGGGATGAAAGAAGAGTTGATCCCTCATATGAGTTCTCACATGGATGTAAATGCCTTCTTCTATACCGATAGTCACGTTAAAGAAAAATATGCGAAACAAATTGATGAGAACGGAGCTTTAAATATCAAACGCATCGTCTTTGAAGCTATTGATGACTGGACCAATGATGACAGTCAAAACCCGTATCTTATCACCGGATTACAGGAAACGAAGACAACCTGGCATCCTGTTGGGTTTTAAAAACTAAAGACTTAATAATTTGTTTTATCAATCCTTATAAAATGAACCCATTTCGATTTTCGTTCTATTTCCTTGTGACAGCCATGATGGCTTTGCTTTTAATTTCGGCCTGTTCCTCGACCGAGCAAACCCGAAGAGGAGACGAACGCCCTGAAAGAGAAACTACACCTGATTTAGCAGAAACCGCGCGCGAAAACCTAAGTGATCTACTCACGCGCACAAGAAACCGGCTTTCTGATATCCATTTTACCCAACAGCACGATGTACCTGAAGCCTTCCTGAAGGTGGATACCACTGAAAACACCTACAACAATCCCTTTGAGGGATACCGCATTCAAATTCTTTCTTCCCGGGAAGTGAATGTTGCGGATTCAGTATCCACACAGTTCCGGTTATGGGCCGACACTACCCTGGCAGGGTACACACCCAAGGCTTATGTGTTTTTTAAGCAGCCCTATTATAAAGTTCACGTAGGGGACTTCCAGGATCGGGACAAAGCAAATAATCTCTCACGAATCATTAAGAATAAGTATCCGGAAGCGTGGGTTGTTCATGACCGGATTGATCCAAGTAATGTACCGGCAGATACGGTGAAGATAAAGCTTCAAGAAAATAATTAAACTACTGAAGAGAAATCATTAGATATAAATATCACTGAGGTACTCAGAGTAAACCCTGAGTTACACTAAGTTCTTCTCTTCACTCAGACGTTGAAGCGGAATAGCATTACATCCCCATCCTGTACGACATAATCTTTCCCTTCCTGCCGCATTTTACCGGCGTCTTTTACTGCTTTTTCTGATCCTAACTCGGCATAGGTAGCATAACTCACTGTTTCCGCACGGATGAAGCCTTTTTCAAAATCGGAATGGATTACACCTGCAGCCTGCGGAGCTTTGGTTCCCCTTCGAATGGTCCATGCTCGTGTCTCTTTGGGTCCGGCCGTGAAATAGGTAATAAGTCCGAGTTCCTCGTAGGCTGCCTTAATCAGTCGATCCAGCCCGGCGCTTTCAACGCCCAATTCTTCCAGGAAGGCCTGTTTTTCATCTTCATCAAGCTCTGCAATTTCAGCTTCTATTTTGGCACAAAAAGTGACTACCTCATCTTCAAATTCGGCCGCTACCTCTTTCACCTCATCTACCCACTCATTACCAGAGTCGAGATCATCTTCCGACACATTACAGGCAAAAAGTACCGGTTTGTCAGAAAGCAGAAAAAGCTCTCGGAAGATTTGGCGGTCTTCAGGGTCTACCTCAAAGGTTCGTGCCGCATTTCCAACTTCCAGGTGTTCTTTTAACTGCTGAACTACCTCCAGGTTGTGCAACACTTTCTTGTCTCCTCCCTTGGCATCCCGTTTCAGGTTCTCCACTTTTTTTTCAACCGTTTCCAGGTCCTTTAGAATCAGTTCATCCTCAATGATGCGAATATCTCTTTTAGGATCCACATCCCCTTCCACATGAATCACATTCGGGTCATCAAAACAGCGTACCACATGAACAATAAGATCAACTTCACGAATATGGGATAGAAAGGCATTCCCCTTCCCTTTACCTTCGGAAGCTCCTTTTACCAATCCGGCAATATCTACGAACTCAACGCTGGTGGGAATTTTTTGCTTGGATTCCACCAGTTCATGAAGGTGATCCAGTCGCTCGTCGGGGACGGGGACGACACCGACATTGGGATCAATAGTACAGAAAGGAAAATTTGCCGCTTCAGCACCGGCATCACTTAAGGCGTTAAAAAGAGTTGATTTACCAACATTAGGTAAACCTACGATTCCACATTTAAGACTCATTTGGTTGTTTAGTTATTATTCTATAAAATTCGCAAAGTTTACATGATCAGCTGTCATGGCTAAATCAAAAATCCTTTAACTTTGCGGATTTAAGATGTTCTTATTTCAATTTGATTATTTGTCCAGACAGACCTGCTGGACGAATTTCTTTTCGGGAAGGACGGCAGCGGTCAGTTTTCCATAGCCCACCGATTCATAAACACAGCCGGTATCCAGACCCAGCATTTTTTTCTTTCGAATCGGATGCGGTCTCGGTGTGTGACCGAATACCACGGTTTTTTCCCAGGGCGTTTCAAATGCATTCAGATGGGAACGTTCCCATAGAAAATCTCCGATTTCCTCCTCATCTTCAAGGCTTTGCTCAATAGTCTTGGCGGGTGAAAGTCCCGCATGGACAAAGAAAAATTCCGGTGTATCGTAATACATTCGCGTATCCTGATAGAATTCGATGTGACTCTCAGGTATATCCAGTTTGTTGTACTTAGCCCCATACGAGACCAGCGTAGACCTACCGCCGTTCATTAGCCAAAGGTCCAGATTATCCTTTTGATAGGCATCCAGCAGCATCTGCTCATGATTGCCTCGCAGAAAGATACAATCTTGCTTCTCGCGGTATTCCAGCAGGAAATCCACCACGCCTTTAGAGTCGGGGCCGCGGTCAATATAGTCTCCCAGAAAGATAAACTGCCGGTCGCCGTATTTTTCAAGTTTTTCGGTAAGAGCCTGTAATGATTTCAGGCAGCCATGCACGTCACCGATGGCTACATAGTTATTTTCTGACACTGATAAACTAGTTGATTGAAGATTCTATGAGTCCGCGTCCTTTTTTGTTGATACGGTCGGCTTCCCTTAGCTCTTCGAGTGCAGCATCCAGGATACCGTTCACGAAATTGCTCGACTTGGAAGTTGAATACTTTTTGGCAATCTCCAGTGCTTCATTGATTGTCACCTTGGTCGGTATCTGCTCGAAATACAGAAACTCACACAGTGCAATACGCAGGATTAGCTTATCTATTGTTGTTAGACGTTCGATTTTCCAGTTCTTAATATGCTTCTGGATGATCTCGTCTATTTCTTCCTGATGATTCAGGGTTCTCAGAAAAAGATTTTCGGCAAATTTGAGAGCATCTTTTTCTGATTTCAGCCCGGGCTTGATGATCACCTTGAGAATGTGTTCCCAGGAATCACGGCTTAATTCTTCAGCATATAAGGCCTGCAGCACCGTTTCCCTGATTTCGCGTCGATGGGTCATTTACAATTGTTTTAAACCGTTCTTAAAAAGAATTGAAAATACAAAACCTTGGTTAGAGCCGAAAGCCTAAACGAAAATAGAATGTACTTTGATAGAACACGGAAACCACAGATGCAACGGATTGTATAATGGCCTAAAGTTTATGTTGCTATCAACCGAAGCATTTGGCTATATTTGACGTCGAATTTAGTCGTGAGTCGTGAGTCGTGATTTGGTATTTGTTCATTTGAGTTTTGAAGTTTATTCCCTTGGGTGCTTAGCTCAGTTGGTTTAGAGCGCTACCCCGACACGGTAGAGGTCACTGGTTCGAATCCAGTAGCACCCACTTTTGCTTTCCTAAGTTATTGTGCGACAATGGTTTGGCTTTTCTGTTACCAACATTAGCACAAATTCACCTTTTTTTTCGGTTTTTTTGCCCTTTTTTTGGGCTTAAATCAATGGAGTTTTTTTTGCCTAATCCCACATCATTTAATTTAATTTGACTTGAGAGTAAATAACTTGATAGTCCTACCTTCATTTAATTATTTAGAGTAATTAAACTATCTAGTTAAATAAGAGACGTTATGAGAGTATTACTACTATTATCATTCATAGTACCATTTATTTATTCTTGTTCTGGACCACAAACAGTAGCTAGAGACGAAGTAATTAATGTTACTGGATATGACTTTTCAGAATATACCGACCAAGGATTTTTAATAACACCAGAACAATATCTAGGAGACTACCAATCAATCGGATTAATTACTATAACCCAATGGCCAGCCGTTAGAGAACAAACAAGAAGAGTTCCTGATTCTGAAACTCCAAAAGGATACCGAATAGTAGAGGACTACTTTGCAAAAGATATAAATGTTGAAAAAGCTATTGACGAAATTTATAAAGTGGCTAACGAAATGGGAGCGGATGCAATAACTCGTTTTGATGTAACTCCTACTGACAGATTGAATGGCACACTGAGAGTTCAAGGAGTTGAAATTTCAGGTTTCGCTATAAAAAGAAAGTAAAATGAACAATCTATTTGAAAAAGAAGAGTTTTCAGAGAGTGACATCCAAAGCTTGATTGATAACAATATAGAAGAGAACATTCACCTTGAATTTAAAAGTTCAGGTGCATTCTCAAAGAGTGATAGCAGTAAAAAACTTGGTATTGCTAAAACAGTCTCATCTTTCGCTAATTCTGATGGTGGCATTGTAATTTATGGTATAAATGAAGAAGAGCATACTGCCAATAGCCTATCTTATATTGATGGAAATGAGTTTACTAAGGAGTGGTTAGAACAAATAATCGGAACCAATATTAACAGAAGGATTGGCGGTGTAGAAATTTATCCGATAAGGTTTGAAGATGATATCGCTAAATCTGTTTATGTAGTCAAGGTCCCTCCTAGTAGCATTGCTCCTCACATGATTAAAGATAACAAGTACTATGGGAGGCGTAATTTTCAATCCGAACCTCTTGAAGAGTACGAAGTTCGCAGGATATATAACCAAAAGAGTAAAACAGAATTAAATTTCTGGTATTTCAATTTTAGGACCATGGATAAAAAAGACCAGGGAAAAACATACGCTGTAAAAATTATATATGACTTAATAATTGAAAATATCAGCTCCTCGATTGAAAAAGATTACAAAGTTGAAGTTGAGGTTCCCACACCGTTTGTGGATGAGAGGCAGTATCTTAAAAGAAGTGCCACCAGAAAAACCACTTCTCATGATATTTATACTTTTTATGATGGTGAACCTTTATTCCAAGGTGAAGTAAAAGATTTTGGTAACGGTCCTGCGATTTTCGTAGCAAGGAAAAATATGGATGACTTAGACCAGATATTTAGACTTCAATTGTATTATAGCAATGATGTCATTTTTAGAGAATGGACAATACAAGAGTTAATTGAAATCACTGAATACAATCTTTATGAACTTCAAAGATAAGGTTAACTGATTAGCCAACATTTATATAGTATTCCCTGTCTAATTAATCTTTTATTTCAAGATTAGAAAGATTCATCGACCTTGATTTAATCTGCTTTGAGGGCGTATTTATTTATTGTATTCAAAATAAAAAGTGTTCATATGATACGTGATTATTCATCTTTTCTATTTTTACAGGTGCTACTATATTTATTCGTATTCACTAACCTATCTTATGATACAGCTTCCGCTCAAGTTAGAAATACTACTTGGGGTAGTAGTGTTGAAGAAGTAAAAGAAGCTTTGGGAAAACCTAATCTTGAAGAGCGTAAATCAACAGACAAAATTGTATTTCTTGCGTCTCAAGAAACAACGGCTGGTAAGGAAACATACGTTGCATACTACTTCGTAGATGATAAGCTAGCAAAGATTAGAGTCTTATACATGAATCCATCCATGACTATTACTGAATTTGAATCTATTTCAAATCAAATAACCTCTAAATATGGTTCTCCATATAAAGAAAATGAGAACTGGCATGATGACACATGGAAGGATGATGACAATGAACTTGATTATGCAATAAGAATGGGTGATGTGACTATTTCGAAATCTTGGAAAACAGAAGACACTCTTGTGCAATTTGGAATCGGTAGGTCAAACAGTGGTGTTACAGGTCAAGTTATAGAGTATGTGTCATTAGAACTAGCTGAAACTTTCAATAATGCTATCAGTTCTGATTTTTAAGAAAATTAAGTAGCAATTGAAACTAGGTATCTAGATTAAAGGAAATAGAATAAGATTTTAGATTCGACAAATTTTTTTAAACCAGCTTCGGGCTAAACGAAACACTTTTCTTTCTTAGCAGTCCATACCGACACGCATCCGCCCCATGGTCGGGTCCCCTCGTGTCCACATCTTTGGCATTTCTTAGGTCTCAGTCCAGTTAGGGATAAGCCTTATTCATTTATCATTTGCCCTATTGTACCATAAACGTGCCTGCAAACCCATATATATTATCGTTCCAAGATCAAATAATTTACCCGCTACGGTAGCTGAACTATGTCTCTTTGGTTCTTTGTAATTGAGATGCTTTAAGCGGGTTAATGGTAATTCATAGGTATTTTTTGAAGTGCTACAAATTAAATAAAAGTTATTAAGCTTCGGATTTTCTAAAACAAATTTACTTGTACTACCCTCAATATTAGTAATCGAAGTAATTGGAACGGCTTTGACCACAGTAGAATCTTTTGTAGTAGCCATTAGATGAAAAGTACCTTCCTTATGACTTATACCAGAAAAAATTCCCTCAAGTGAATCAACATTTTCAATTTGAACGCTAATTGAATCGCCTATAGCTGGGAAATTAATTCCATTGTATGGGTTTGATCTGCTTAAAGAACTAACAGCATTTTCAGTAGAATCATATTTATAAATAAAGGCTTCGAATGATCCTTGAATTTTACCATTCATTTTATTGATCACTGTAATAGGTTGATCTTCCCTGTCAATTTTATCAGCCTTTAAAGCTTCTTTTAAATTGTTTGCTCTATCTCGAGAATCTATCGTGATGCCTATAGCAGTACAGCTTGATAAAAGTTGAATAAGAATGATATGGATGAGTATATCTTTCAAAGCATTTTAATGATTATTGCCACAAATAGTTCTTTACCACCATTTAATTAAATAGAAATCGCTCCATCTATATATTTTTCTGTCCTTCATAAAATCCCCATTATCCGAATTAGTGTTTCCATTTATAATGATACTCCCATGAGGACTTCCTTTATATACCTGTACCCTATTTTAAATGGATTTTGGTAGGCAAAAAGGACAGGTATTGGGTAAAAATGCGCCAGTAAACCTTCAATTTTATTTAGAAAGTTATTCTGAATGTTTAGCTCCTGCTTATTGGTGTGCGTTTTTTTCAGGCAGGTTTCAGACTAAATAAACGTCAGTTATAACCTACCTAAATGTCAGCTTATTCTACCTCTTTGATGTATAACCTAGAGTAGAACCAAAATCTTGGAGGATACTATGAAATATGTAATTCTTATTACTGGCTTAATTATGGCCTCTTGCGTGGCTTCAAATGATGATTATAATAAACCGCTAACATTTTTTGAGGCTAATGAAGGGATATACGCTGATTCTAAAGGTGTTAGGACATCTGATAATTCTTGGGAAGAGGGGGAAAAGATCGGAGAGATCTATTATCGCATTTATCATTATCAGTTTGCTGACATCTATACCTGGACGGAAAATGAGTGCTATACCCATGGTACAACAAGTTTTTCAAACGGGAAGGTAATTAAAAATGATAGCCAAATCGTGGCTTGGCTAGATTTTTGTGACGTTGATGACAATTGCAGTCGTAAGGGTATTGCAAGACAAAAGTATCATCCCTCATCCTCTTATGATGCCTATACGCTAAGTTATTACTATGCTCCCTATAATGATCCGTTCTTTCTGTCGAGACCTGGATGGTCAAAATATTTAATACCTGTAGACATCGATGTAGACACTCTTACAATTTGTAAAGAGGAAAATATTCAATAGCTATTTCTTTAAATCCAATTGAAGTTAATAATGATCTTTACGGATAGTATATCTTTAGAATCCCATACCAATGTTGAAATGCTAAACAAAAGATGGACTTAGCTATCATCTGTTAAGGTCGAGAGGAAATTTCCAGATAATATCTCACAAGTATTTACTGAATTATCTACATTTAAAATATCGTTTGAATTTTGTTTCAGATTTTTGGTAGTAAAAAAATGTTCAAGAGAATATCTTTTATATATATTTTTTTGCTAGTGTTTTTAACACTTTTTATCTCTTGTGGTTTTAATGATATTGACTGCCCGCCCTTCTATGATCATTTTAAGGTTACCGACTATTACACAAGCATAAGAAAAGTATCTGAAATCGACTCCTCATCTATTGGTTTGACATCTTTAAGGGAAGACTCAATTTCCTATGAAGATTTCGCAATACTAATGGAACCACGTCAAGAATATTATTCATTGAATTTATCTAGGAAGAACATTTTTAATTTTATTTCTCCTGCTTTTGGATGTACGCCCAATCCACCGACCTCTGAAGAAACAATTACAGATATTCAAATTTTTAGCGATAAAGCATATAACAGCAACTATTCTTCTGAGGATAATCTGGCAGGGATCGTAGATATTTTTGTCTTATATCGAGACTCGGGTTATCATCGATATGCTTTAAAGAATTTTATAGAAAATGAAAACCCAGTTCCTGATAACATTATTTTTCTGCTAAATTCTGCCCCTACCTCTGCAGAAATATTTCAGTTTACTATTAATTATTATCAGGATGGTCTTGATTTAGATGAGTACCAGTTTACAACCACCCCTATTATTATTACCAATTAGGAAAAGTAATTTCATCCCGTTTTTTAAGCAAATTACAATGTGAATTTTGAAGATCGTTAGATACTTTGAAAAGTTTTCATGAGCTAAATAACCAATATAACTAGGCGCATAACGAGATACGCCTCTCTTCTGTACGTGCTTACTGCTACGCACCCCCGGCCTCTGTGAGAGCGGTCAGGTTTTTTATGGAACAATTTCGTTTTTCATCTGTCTAATGGAAGTTAGATAAACGTACGTTTGCTTTCTTAGGCAACCTTCCAGCTGTTAAATACGCAGCATGAGTTCTTATAAACTTCATTTGAATAGATAGCATACATACAAATCAAACTTATAATTTAGCCGCAATACAAAATCACAATAAGAACAAATTAGGCTAAACAAATATTAGGATAGTAGTAATGAGTGTGACGAAAGGTAACGCAATAATAGTAGAAGACGATATGCTAATCTCTCTTATGGAAGAGAGGTTACTTCAAAATCTTGGGTATAGAGTTTCAGATAAATTTCTTTCAGGTGAAAATGCTATCCAGGAAATAAAAGAAAGAGATATGGATCCAAATTTCATTCTGATGGATATTCTTTTGGAAGGTGAGCTTAATGGACTGGATACTGCGAAAGAAATTTGGAGCTATTCTGATACGCCCATTTTATTCGTTTCCGGAAGTAAAGATTTGTTTGAAAAATCTAAGTTCGCTTTAACAAAAAGGCATTCCTTTGTTTCAAAGCCCTTTACCAAAAAAGTCCTTAAAGAAGGCTTAAATACTCTGCTTCTTGAACCTTCCTACGTTAGTATGTCTAATTGAGATATTTAATGTATTAAAGTAATTCGGTAAAGTTAACAAAGAGCTTAGTTTGATGGACACGTTCCCCATATGGGTTTATTTTGCTCAATTAGGGGAGAACCCGTAGAGAATTTTTCTGGTTCTGAAGAAATGAGACTTACACACCAAGAGCTGATATCTTGATTGAATTGAGATTCATAGAACATCGACTCCATATAGCTAACCGAACTCACATCCCAATTCCCAATAGATTGATTGAATGGGGTACCATAGAACATAAATGCCATAAAACTAACCGAGCTCACATCCCAGCTATCAATGGGTTGATTGAATGCGGAACCCCCGAACATCGCCCACATATTCGTAACCGAACTCACCTCCCAGCTTCCAATGTGTTGATTAAATGGGGTACGTCTGAACTTATATGTCATATCCGAAACCGAACTCACATCGCAACTTCCAATAGGTTGATTGAAGGGGGTACCATCGAACCTCGACTCCATATTCGTAACCGAACTCACATCCCAGCTTCCAATGTGTTGATTAAATGGGGTACGTCTGAACATATATGTCATATCCGAAACCGAACTCACATCCCAACTTCCAATAGGGTGATTGAAGGGGGTACCATCGAACCTCGACTCCATATTCGTAACCGAACTCACATCCCAGCTTCCCATGTGTTGATTAAATGGGGTACGTCAGAACATATATGACATATCCGAAACCGAACTCACATCGCAACTTCCAATAGGTTGATTGAAGGGGGTACCATCGAACATCGACTCCATATTCGTAACCGAACTCACATCCCAGCTATCAATGGGGTGATTGAAGGGGGAAACTCGAAACATAGAGTCCATATCCGTAACTGATCTCACATCCCAACTTCCAATAGGTTGATTGTAGGGAGTACTATCGAACATGAAATCCATATTCGTAACCGAACTCACATCCCAGCTATCAATGGGTTGATTGAAGGGGGAAACTCGAAACATAGATTCCATATCCGTAACTGATCTCACATCCCAACTTCCAATAGGTTGATTGAAGGGGGAAACTCGAAACATAGAGTCCATATCCGTAACTGATCTCACATCCCACCTTCCAATAGGTTGATTGAAGGGGGAAACTCGAAACATAGAGTCCATATCCGTAACTGATCTCACATCCCACCTTCCAATAGGTTGATTGAAGGGAGTACTATCGAACATGAAATCCATATTCGTAACCGAACTCACATCCCAGCTATCAATGGGTTGATTGAATTTGGAATATTGAAACATAGAGGTCATATCCGTAACTGAACTCACATCCCAATTGCCGATGGGTTGATTGAAGGGGAAATTAAAGAATATATCTTTCATGTCCGTAACATGACTAACACAAAGCTTATTTAAATCTTTTCCTTCTCTACTTCTCGTAAAAAGTAGATTTCTATCCACTACCTCATACACTACTCCATCTACAATACCGAAATCGCCAACCTCTGCGTCAGGACACATTATAGTAACTCCGTTATCACTTAAATATATTGGTGTTGTATCCGTTTCGGGTTGGAAATTTCCAACAATATGCTTGTCTCTACCCATTGGAATAAGTAAAGGATTTGAATTTCCACTCACATCTCCACTCCATTCCTGAATCACCCACCCTTCGCTTGGAGTCGGAGTGATAGTTACGGTTTCGCCCTCATCATATTCACCACTTGAAGGAGTGACCGTTCCTTCTCCATTTACAGAAGTGGTAAGAGTATAGGTAGCAGTATTAGTTTCAGTCCCACAAGAAACCACCAATAGTGTAAAAAGACTGATAAATAAGGGGTAAAAACATTTATTTAACATACCTCATAACCCTCTCCTTTTGAACCCGAAAAGCATATCAAATTGGTTCTTTTCATTTTAGATATTAGAAGTTTACTAATAATTGAGGAAAAAGGCGGGGGTTTAATTCCTTATTTTTTCTATTTGGAAGATCAAATCAGTTCAATTAGGGCATTTTGAAGACTTACATCTTGTTTATCGTAATTTTCAAATTTGATTACACCCACTGTTTATATGATTCCGGCATGTATGGTTTTCCTGCTTCCTTAAGAAATCCCCAAATGATTTGAACGCTTCAAAGTAGATATCAAAAACATAGAAAATCCCTGCAATTTTCTTCAGGGACTTTCTATGTTTATAGATTGTTAAGTTCCGAACCTTTAGATTACCTGATAATCAGGTTTCGGTCTTGAAGTCGTTCTGTGCATCTGAATGATCCTTTGTAGGAGATGTATCCATCGGAATGTTCGGGTCTGCTGACCATAATACTCCCTCCTGTCTCATCCAGGTTGCAATTTCTTATGATGCCGGAAAGTTTGTAGTTACCGTATGAATCGGTGGTAGCCGTAGCGCGTTCAAAATCTTTGAAACGATATTCACCGCCACCGTTTTGGACGCTTTCATAGATTGTCACAATTGCATTAGGCACTTCCTCCCCGGTTGATCCGTCAAATACTTTACCTCGTAGCTTCACTTTTACGTTTTTAACTTCAGTCACACCGTCGTTTACGTTGCATCCTCCTAAGATCATAAGTAAACCCAGGAATATGCCGGTACATTTTTTAAGAGTGATTGGATTTTTCATAATGTTTACCTCTCTTTGTTTTTACCTGTTGCCTCTACTTGGGATTTCAAGTTTGGCCAGTGTCTTAATTCCAAGATGAAGATTAATTGGTAGGCATAAAGGACCTAATTGCAGGGTAAATGCGCCATTACTTTATGATGAGCTTGCGCATAATATCCGGGCGGCGGAGTACCAGGTTAATAGTTTGTAGCTTCTCGGTGCATTTGAATACGGTGGTATAAGTCAGGTACCTTGCGACTGAATCAATTGCCTCGGCCTTTATCTGACCTGCCTTATCATTTTCCCGGCAATTTTTAACGAGACTTTTTATGCTATACTCACCATTGTCACCGATGGTTATGATCACCTGCTGAAAGTTTTCGGGTTATCTCTTGCTTTGCCAATTCTGAATGTTTTATGAATGGAGATAACAGCATCGGTAACAGTTGTTCCAGTTTGCCCGTTGATAACCTTACCGCGCAGATTTATATCTATGTAGAAGTCATTCTCTACACTTTCATTTACGTTGCAACCACTAAAGAATAACACCGGAAATAGCATAAAACCCGTAGCTAATAGGTTTATCGGCAGGTATCTCATATCAGTCATCTTACTTCTGTTCATTCTAGCCTCCGGAAACCAGAATCTTACGTATGATGCCGGATGCCTAAACTAAAGAAGACTGAAATCGGGTAGAGATATCGGACTAAATAGCTTTATTGGTGTGCAATTTCTTACAGATGGGAATAGTAAATAAAGCTCTAAGTCAGAAGAGTTAAATATATTTTCCCCCTTTGTCCGCTTCTCCACTAAATAAAGATTTCTATAAAATTCTCAGACCTTTTGAAATTTTTGGCTGCAGTTATCCAACTATATAGACAATAGTCAGAAATGTTATGGAGTGCATGTCAGCCGGCAGCTTGTTACCATTTAAGTAGCACAGATAAGATTTTATTCAGGTTTACTGCCATGAAAATTCTAGCTTTCAGTCTAATTTTAGTCATTAGTTCCGGTGCAGTATCGTTAGCTCAAAATCCTATTGAGCAAAAAGTGTTTGGATATTATCAGGATGGTGAGAGACTAGGTAATCGCAAGCTACTTACCATCATGGAACCTTATCCCGATGCCTATACTCAAATGAGAAAAGCGCAAAACAACTTTACAGCCGGTCTTGCATTAAGTATACCGGCTACACTATTATTGGGAGGGGAATTAATACGAATATCGCAGGCCGAAACATTTGATGACCTCACTCCAAGTGCGATGACCTACATTGGTCTGCCCTTGTCTTTTGTAGGCTCCGCTCTTCTAATAAATGGCAATTTTAAGCGGCAAGCAGCAGTAAAAACTTATAATAATTCTGTTAACGCTATAAAGAACTCAGAATTTAGGGGATCCTTTAAACCGGTGCTCAAATTCACTGCTGGAATCACAGGTGTAGGATTTAAGGTTAAATTATAGAGAGGCTGTATAAACATAAATAAAAAACCCCGGTCCAAGTATCAGTTGGGCCGGGGTGACTATTCATCAAGAGAGACTACCTATAGGATAGGTAGTGCTCTAAGAAACAATTATTTTTACTTCTTACCAATGATTGAATTGTAAAAATATTAACGATCTCTAATAAACTCTTCGTCGACCCCATACAAAAACCTGCGGTTGTCTTCAGGATCTTTTATCCTGCTTATCAGGTCCGCAGAGGTATTATAGTGCTCCTTGAATTTTCTATTAATGGCATTGATGGTCTCATTTCTAAGCTTCCTCCGGTAGTCGTAATTATCAATATCATCCCAGATTCGTTCTTCCAGTTCGCTGGTTTCCATAAAGGTGTCCGATTTTAGAAGAACATCCAGCATTTTTTTCTCTTGATTATTGAGCCAGTCTTCATGTTTAAAATCATCACTCATCTTATTGATCGAATCAAGGTTTACTGTCACCCTGCTCCTTCGTTTCCAATACAAAAGCAAAAGCACAAAACAGAGTAGTATAAATCCGCCCGCATAAAGAAATTGAGACCTGATTGATGTCTCCGACCGGTCTTGAATCCCGGAGAGCATAGAATCTTCTGCGAACGAAACGATTTCAATGGGATAACTATCCGTCTTTGTAATTTTTTTTAATCCCACGATAATCACCTTCCCATTTCGCTGATCAAAATGAAAATTTGCAGGAAGGAATTCATCTGAATTCAAACCCGAATCCAATACAATCGGGGTTAAAATCTTTCCGCTTTTCAAGTCAACGGGCACAAAATTTACCAAATCTCCCCTACCTTCGGATGCCGTCGGTATATACCAGATTTTGCTTGAATCGCTGTAAAAAGAACCGGACACCTTATTAATGCGTCCATACCTGCGATTTTTTGACCCACGGTAATACTCATAGGCCGCAGGAACCGATCCTAATTTTGTCCAGTTGTCATCTTCGAATGAAAATTTCCAAACATCATTAGGTTCCAGCCTGCGCGTAAATTGATCATCAGCCCGGTCCTTGTCTTCCGGTATATAGCCCCCGAAGAAATAAAAGGCATCTTCAAAGGGAATATAAATACCCGTCTCCGGTATTCTTGGCTCAGGTACCTCAGATTGAGGATGTACATTTTGGATATTCCATTCTTCAAGATCATTATTAAAATAGGTTATATAATTTTTCCATAACCAGTAACCGTATCCACCGAATGCATAAACAGTACCATGCCTGAAAAAAGGCTGGTGTGAAAATTGATTCCGATGCACATGCGATTCATCTCTACGGGTTATCTCGTAAGTATCCGGATCAACTTCATACAGAGTACCAACACCCCTGTGCCAAAGCTTGATCTTATCATTAACAGTATCGTAGCCAAACTCATAATCCTCAATCTCAAGGGCCAAGGAAGAAAGAGAGTCCTGGAAACGCCAGGTTTTGTTGTTTAATCGGTATTCCCAAAGTCCATCTTCCAGCAGAATAAACATGCGATTTCGCGTAGTATCCAAATCCGTAAAAAGGAGACTACGGTTCATAAGTTGAGGACCCTCGTTCATTTCAGGTGATGGTTGCGCGGAAGAATGGGAACTATTGAGAAATAGAGGTAAAGCAACACAAATCAGTATAGCAAAAATCAACCTGCGATTGATCGCGTTCATAAAAGTTCTGAACCTGTTCATAAATCAATTATCGATGCAAATAAAATTGTATTAATATAGATTCAAATTCTGAAAAACAGAATCATCAAAAGAGACGGTGCTACAGAGCGCAAAATAAAAATAACCCTCCTCACCAAGACATAATGAGGGATGATGATTAACCTTCATTGGATCGTTGTCATCCCTCAATTCGCGTGTTTCTAGTTGCACACAAGTTTATCAAAGCCAACAATATACATATTTAAAACATGATGGCTATACGGCATCATTTCATCGACCGGTGACCGTATTCATTCATATCACTAACGATGTCAATACGGATGACATGATCTGTCACCCTACCTCCCTATCTTCAGATATGTTTGGAATGAAACACGATATCAAGCGGATATACCTGGAATGTTTGGGGAAACCTGCCTTTCGTTCACGTTTTGAACGAAAGCTGGGTACACTCATTAAGACACGGGCTGCCCGTGGCAGCATTGATTACAATAAGCTGATCTCTGAGATTCGATGCATCGAGCAAATATGTAAACAGAGAGAATTTGGCGCTAGAAAATTTCTAGAAATCATCACCGGGTTTGCTCAAGATGCCTGCCTAGGTCATCATGCGGTCATGACCCTGGATGTTGATTCCCTGCAGCTAGAAGCTCCTATACCGCCAAAATATCAAAACGACGTAACCACTACAGATATTAAAAAACTTCTAATGTAAACCTTTTTGATTTCGGTCGTCACATTCCCACATAAGAAAAAAGGTATGGTCTTGATGGCAAATTGAGAGCTGCCATACCGGTTTATTCCGGATGCCTGACCGCAACCGGAGTTATTAAATGAAATAGAAACGTTAATCTGATAATCAGGAGAATTATACATGGCTGAGCTATTCATCAATTTAAACGTCGACCAGATCATGTTGATCTCTTTGATCGGACTAATGATTATTGGAGGCATGAGTGTACATGCACTCAATAAAATTTATGATAAGAGAGATGCAGGATAATTAAGCATAGAGTGCATGGGTGCTGATGAAGACGCATCAGCAGTTAGGGGTGACCCCGGCCAGTGAGAGGGCCGGGGTTTTTTTATTTATCGAGGTTTGATCATTTCTCTTCACTTCTACCCCGTCACATGCAGTTTCAAGATTTTATAGGGTATTTACTTACAAGAAAACCCTCACTATCGCTACACCATACTATCTGCCGCTTTTTTATATATACCTGCAAAGGAAGGATTTAAGCAGCTCATATTCCACGAATTTAAAGAGATCTGTTATGAAAAAGTCGGGTTTAGTTCTGTTATCACTCATCATCATGCCGTTTCTTGCATCAGCCCAGGGTAGTATTTACAAGAGCGGTAGTCTCGTGCAGGTACAGGAGGCTGATTCCATCCAAAAACAATTGATTGCTGCCGGAGAAACCGTTGAAATGTCAGGTTGGCTGGGAAATGATTTTCTATCGGCCGGACGCTTTATGATGCTGAAAGGCATGGTAAGCGACGATGCTATCATAGCAGGCCAACAGGTAATTATTGACGGAGAAGTCGGTGATTTGTTGATGGCTGCAGGTGAAACCATCATTATAAACGGTATTGTAAAAGGAGATGCTTTTCTGGCTGCACGAGAAATTCGTATCACCGAAGGTGCCCGTATCGAGGGTAATGCGGCTTTAGCCGGTGAAACGATTGTGCTTGAAGGTGGCAAAATTGATGGGTGGCTGAGGGCTGCCGGCGAAGAACTGACCCTAAACGGGGAAGTCGGTCAATTTACCGATCTCTACAGCAATAATGTTGCCTTTGGAGATGAGTACCAAGCTACTTTGGGAACAACCATCACCAGCGAGGAAACGTTATACCGGGAAAATCTGGGCGTAGTTCCTGCCGACCTCACCTTGAATGTTCAGGAAGCACCCATTGTATTTATCATCGTATCTCAGATTATATTTTATTTATCAGTGCTGATCACCGGTATGATTCTTCTTAGGATATTTCAGAAAAAGGCCATTGATATCCATCGATTTGCCACAGAAAAATTCTGGAAAAATACCGGGGTCGGTCTCCTCACATTTATCGGTGTCCCCTTGGCCGTGGCCCTGCTGATGCTTCCGGTACTAACCATTCCGCTTTCTATCCTGCTATTGCTGGTTTTCATCCTGGCTCTGTTTACCGGATATCTGCTCGTGGCATTAACTCTTGGCGTTATGGCCATTCTATACTTCAAGGGCGAACCGAAGGTTTCTACCTACTACTGGGGACTTGCCCTGGGAATGATCATCATTGCGATTCTTACCAACCTGCCGTTTATCGGTTTTGTTCTAAATGCCTTGCTGCTCTTCTTCGGACTGGGCAGCCTGAGTTATTACATATGGCTGGAAAGCACCGGTAAGAAAACAAGCGGTACGGCACAATGACATGATTGAACGCCTGTTTGCATACCTTGGTCCTTTTATAAGGTATACTGCAAGGTACCCGCTCAGGATACTGGCAGTCAGTTTTATTACTGCGCTGGTAGGATTTATGTTGGCGTACAATCTCCGTATTGATAATGACCTGGCAAAACTGATACCGGAAGATTACCCCAGTGTTCAGGCGCTTGAGAAACTTCGCGAACAGGTCGGTGCTGAGAATGAGGTGGCCGTGGCTATCAAGAGTCCCTCTCTTCCAGCCAATAAAGAATTTGCGGCTGATTTGATTGATCGCGCGATGAAGCTCAAACTGCCAAAGATCTCGGCGCCATATTTTACCCGCGCTGAATTTCGTAAAGAGATCAATTTCCTACAGAATAATGCTCTATACTTTGCAACCGAATCAGAACTGGATAAATTGGAACAGTATCTGAAAGATGTTGCTCAACAAGCCAAAGAAGAAGCAAATCCCTTTTATATCGAGCTTGAAGAAGAGGATGAAAGCGAAACCGATTCAGTTGGACGGGAACTTGAGCAGATGTATGACGAACTGGTTGGGTCTGAGTATTATCTCTCAGAAGATTCCCTGACACTGGTCGTTAAATTATTTCCCAACGGGTCGCAAACGGATATCAGATTTATACGCAGTTCCTATGGTGAGCTTCAAAACGTCGTAGATGACCTATCTCCAACAACCTATGATCCTGAAATGGAGATCACGCTCGCAGGACGTTTCCTGCGTACCCTTATTGAAGTGGAAACCATAACAGCCGATGTAAAGAGCTCATTCGGGGCGGGTGTGCTCATGCTACTTTGTGTAGTCGTCGCCTACTTCTTTTATCGTAATTATCGCATCAGGGCCGGTTCTCAAATCTCTTTTAAACTTATGGTCTCGGAATTACCGCGAATGCCCGTCATCGCAATCATAATGGCCCTGCCCTTGACCTTTAGTATCTGCTGGACCTTCGGTATTGCCTATCTCACCTTTGGCAACCTGAATATAATGACCTCCACCCTGGGACTTCTGCTTTTCGGTATGGGCATTGATTTTGGCATTCATTTTTTTGCCCGGTATATGGAGGAACGTGGCCATGGTAAGTCGGTGGAGGACTCAGCTTACAAAACATTCATGACCACGGGACAGGCTATCACGGTAGTAGGCATAACTACGGCAGCAGCTTTTTTCATATTGATGATAGCTGAGTTTAAAGGGTTCAGTGAATTCGGTTTCATTGCAGGCATAGGTATCCTGTTTGCTATTATTGCCTATATCGTTTCACTGCCTGCCCTGCTGGTGCAGTTCGAAAGGATGAGGCTATTGAATCTTAGTAAGACACCGGTACATAATGTAAAATCACAAAATAACCGAATGAAACTGGGTAGCAGCAGGCGCACATTCTACGTCTCGGTAACCGTGTTGGTACTTGCGGTTATCAGCATCTTATATGCCGGTTACAATGTTAAGAATATCGAATTTGAGTATCATTTCGGCAGTCTGGAACCCGAATACAAACGTTTCACCGAGGTAAACAGCAAAGCCCGTACTGCCTACAGCAATAAACAGACCCGCAACTCAGCTTACATCATTGTAGATAAACCTGATGACGCCCCTCTGGTTGCATCGATACTTAAAGAGCGTGCAAGCGAAGATACCCTGAGTCCGACAGTGAGGGAAGTTGAGACTTTCCAGGACCGGTTCCCTATGAATGATTCAGCTGCGAGGGCAAAGCTCGAACGTATCGATGACATTCGTGATCTGCTGGCAGATCCCTTCCTGGAGAATAAAAATCACCAGCTCGACAGGTTAAGAAAAGCCTCTACCACAAGGGAAATTATAAGCCTGGAAGAAGTTCCCGATTTCCTTAAAAGTCCGTTCACATCCAAAGACGGGGAAGTAGGTAACCTGGTGATAATCTACCCTTCTGTGGGACTCTCAGACGGCAGGAACTCAATGAATTTTGCGGATGATATCGGCAAAGTTACCCTGCCCGGTGGGAAGGTATATTATGCCGGTTCGACTTCCATCGTCGCTTCGGACATGCTGGAACTGATGATCGAAGAAACACCACTCATGGTGACGCTAACAATAGTAATAATTATTCTCTTTAAACTGATCATTCTTCACAAGGTAAAGTGGGTGCTCCTTGCCTTGTTTCCACTAGGCGCCAGTTTCTTATGGATGTTCGGTATCATGCCGGACCTTGGCTGGAAACTCAATTTTTATAACCTGGTGGTACTACCGACAGTGCTTGGAATCGGTGATGATAGCGGAATCCATATCGTGCACAGGTATCTGGAAGAAGGAAAGGATTCGATTGAAAAAGTGCTGAGGTCTACCGGAGAACACATTTCGGTCAGTGCCATGACCACCGTAGTTGGTTTCGGGGGACTTCTCTTTTCCATTCACCCGGGAATGCGTTCTATAGGGGAATTGGCCATATTGGGAATTATGCTATCTCTTCTGGCTTCTCTTATAGTGCTTCCTGCCTTGATTCATATTTTGGAGCGATTCAGTACCAAGAGCCCTGAGAAAAGTGTTGAGAAGAGGCCAAGGGAAAAGTTATGACTGAGTAGGTGGTCAAAACTACCTTAATTTGGCAGGGACGGTTTGGCAAACCGTCCTACTTGGTGTTCCGGGATCTGTAGTATGATTTCTATTTATGAAATTGCATTTTCTTCTACGCAGGTTTCCATCAATAAGCCTTTAACAATACGGATGGACGTTTTGCCTACCCTTCCTACGGGGTTTGAATTAGGGTAAAACCTTACATCACATCAGGGAGAAAACCTACAAACGCATACCCTTTGCTTCATTATAATGGTTATAGACGTTTTGACATATTGGTTATCAAGAGCACAGCTAGAAATTGTACTACGGTATGGTAGCTGGTAAACCAGAAAAACTGATCCGCTGGTTACTTTGATAAATTCCCAACAAGGAATTTTTAAAGTGTGCTCCGGTTTCTTTTTTTTATTAGAACCTTTCCCCAATTTCTTTCATTACGCTATTCAGGTTCCGGGTTATGAGCTTATCGTACAGCTTGAATAATGTTTCATCCAAGCTACTTTCTGTTTCAATCCTGATGATATGGCTTTCTGCAATCTCATCAGGTGACTGATAGTATTTACTTAACTCTTCAAAGTCTTCCTGGCGAGCATCTGAGATAATCCCTTCCTCCTGTTCTCTTAGCTTCAGCCGTTTTTTAATGGCTTCATCGGTTGCCCTGGCTTCGATGAAGCAGTAGTCAGCTCCTAGAGAACCCATCTGTTCAATAAATTTCTGCCGTTCTTCCCTCCTGCTGTAAGTAGCATCAAGTATTACACTCTCGCGGCTTTCCAGATGCTTTTTTGCTTCCTCAAGCAACCGCTCATAGGTTTTAAGGGACATCTCTTTGCTATAAAGCTGTTCTCTTTTTGAAGCATCTGCCCGCTCTTCAAGGGGTACTCCCATTATCCTTTTGCGAATGCGATCGGAAGAATAGTGTTCAATATTAAGTTTATTACTTATTGCTGATGCTATGGTACTTTTCCCGGAGGCAATCCGTCCCATGATTACCAGAACTGTTGCTCTTGAACCCAAAGTTGCATAATGCAGGGATAGATCAAAATATTCACGCGCCCTGTTTCGGGCTTTCTCCATGTTCTCCCGCCCAACCTCTTCTTCAGTAGATTGCAGGCTTTTCACTTTTCCCTTTACATAAGCCCGGTAGCACTTATAGAAATCAAGATGAACAAGCAGATCGGAATCATTCAGCAGCTCAGCCATTCGATTCATGAAATAGCGTTCTTCCCCGGAACACCTGTTGAAGTCGAGATCCATTGCCAGAAAAGCCAGGTCTGCAGCAGTATCTCCGTATCGGAATCGATCATTAAATTCTATGCAATCATAGATACGGACTTTCTCAGGCGTTATATGGATATGTTCCAGATGGAGATCCCCGTGTCCGTCGACGATGCAATTATTTTTGATCCTGCTTTCAAACAGTGCAGAAAATTTATCATAATATTCACGGGTATATTTCTGTATAGACCGGTAGCTGTTTTCATCTATGGTTTCGCCAATAAAAGACTTAGTCTGCCGGAAGTTTTCATCTGTGTTATATTTTATCTTCTCAATTTCACCCCACTGCCTGATCTCTTCCCCTGGATTCTGACTATTATAGAAATCCGAAAGTTTATCTGTAATTCGGTTTAGGTGAGTCCGGTTAAGTTCATTTCTGTCAATGAGTGAGTGCAAAAAATATTCTTCCCTCAATTTCTTCATTTTAACGGCATAATCAACAATTGACCCTTCCTCATTGCTCTCAATCATAAACGTGTTTCCCTGTTCTCTGATCTCAACGACTCCGAGATAAATATCATCACATAAGCGCCTATTTAGTTCTACCTCCCGGTGGCAGTAATGCTTTCTTTTTTCAAGCGTACTGAAATCGAGGAATTCAAAATTAACCGGCTTTTTAAATTTATAAACAAAAGGATCTGCGATAAATACGTGGGAGATATGGGTCTGCACATGCTCGACACTTTCGGGAGCATGACTGTAGGAATCCGGACTTTCCAGAAATTGAAGCAACTTCGAATCCATAGATAAGCGTAGCCTGTTTTAGAATTTGCCTTCTAAAAACCTATTACAAATATATCAGGAATCACGATCTATGCCATAACCATTTTATGGACTGACCTATTATCACAGGAGTTATACTCATACCCAGAACAATCATCCATTCTATCAAATTGGGAGGTACTACCTGCAGAATCTCAGCAAGCATCGGTATATACAAGGCTGAAAGAATAAGAACCACACACAGTGCTAAAGCTCCCCATACGAAAGGATTCCGGGTGATAGTATTATCAAAAATACCGGATCCATCCGTCCTCATGTTGAATACATGCCACAGTTGTGCAAATGCCAGTGTGAGAAAAGACATGGTGACAGCCTCCCTTTGGTTTAACTCAGGATGAGCCAAAGCATAAAATAAAACCCCGAGAACAGCCGCTGTAATCAATAGTCCGTATCCACCAATACCCAGCCAGTCTTTATTAATCAATATGGGCTCGTCCGCTTCACGAGGAGGACGATTCATCACTCCCTCTTCTCCTTTTCCGACACCCAGGGCTAGGGCAGGAAATACGTCAGTCACCAGGTTCAAGAAAAGAATTTGCAAAGGCAGCAACGGCAAGGGAGCCCCGGCAATAGTGGCAAGTCCGACAATAAGCACCTCGCTAACATTACAGGAGAGCAGGTAGAAAATAAATCGTTTTATATTACCGAATATTATACGTCCCTGTTCAATAGCGGAAACAATTGTCGAGAACTTATCATCAGTTAGCACCATATGAGCTGCTTCTTTTGCAACCTGTGTGCCTCTCTGCCCCATTGCAATGCCGATATCTGCCTTTTTTAAAGCAGGAGCATCATTCACACCATCGCCGGTCATTGCGACTACCTCTCCCTTATCCTGGTACAGCTGGATCAGATCCAGTTTCTGCCCGGGACTGATACGGGCAAAAATATTGGCATGATTAAGAGAATGATCATCGTCGATAGAATCTACCAGGTCTCCTTCCTCCGGCAGTTCGGAGCCATGCACTACTACGGCCTCATGATCGTCTTCCAAGCCAACTTTTTTAGCAATATACCGGGCTGTCTCCTTTTGGTCTCCGGTTACCATAATCACCCGTATGCCTGCCTGCTGGCATTTTTTTATGGATGGCTTGACATCCGTCCTTGGCGGATCCAATAATGTGATCAGACCTATGAAAATCAGATCTTTATATGGATCATCTTTGGTACTATCCGTATCGCGATATGCCAAACCGATGATGCGGAGGCCGTTCTCAGCCATCCGGTTATTAACGGATCGCCAGTATTCCTTTTCCTCATCATCAAACTCTTTTTTGCCGCCGGCAGTCTGCACATAACGGCAATGCTGCCATACTTCGGAGGGTGCTCCCTTGACAAAAATTCGATGTTCACCTTCACCGATCTTGTTCCAGGTAGCCATCATTTTAACTTCGGCATCGAAGGCTTCCTCCCGCTCCTCGGGGTATCGGGAAGTGAGATCACTTCGCTCAAGCCCCGCCCTTCTTGCCGCCCTCAGCAGTGCCACTTCCAAAGGATCACCCGAAGCCTCTTCCGATTTATTGTTAGTAAGTGACGCATTATTGCAGAGCGCGCCGGTCATAAGAGCCAGTCTCAATTGCTCATCCTCTATGGGATCAACTGCCTCAGCTCCCTCCCTGAAAGGTTTATCTCCCTCTGATTCCAGTTCTATCTCACGGTCTCTGAAAAGAAAGTGGGTAACCGTCATGCGATTTTCGGTAAGCGTCCCGGTCTTATCGCTAAAGATTATGCCGGTAGTCCCAAGTGTCTCAACGGAAGACAGTCGATTGATAAGTGCATTTCTTTCAGCCATGAGCTTCATTCCCCTGGCAAGCGCAATAGTGGCAACTACGGGCAATCCCTCGGGTATGGCGGCCACCGCCAATGCAATTCCCACCTCAATCATGAGATAGATCTCCTTGCCCGAAATAATTCCTGACAGTGTCACGAATACGGCTACAAGAAGCGTTAGGGCAATCAGACGATATCCGAGTTTATCCAACCTCTCTTCCAGTGGAGTCTGTTCCGATTCGGCCTCTTCCACCAATGAGGAGATTCCTCCCAGCTCTGTATTCAAACCTGTTGATACAACCACGCCTTCACCGGAACCGCGTGTTATGGCAGTACCTTTATAGAGCATATTTCTTCGTTCGGCCAATATGGTCTCGTCTGCCAGAGGCTCCGTATCTTTGGTTACCGGCATGCTCTCACCGGTAAGAGCTGATTCATCCGCCTGAAGTTTTGAGCTCTCCGTGATTCTGATATCCGCTGTAATAATATCCCCGGCCTCAACTACCACGATGTCACCCGGCACCAACCCCTCTGCATCAATCTCTCGTATTTCGCCATTTCTGCGAACCCGGGTCTTTACTTTGCCCATTTCCAGGAGAGCCTCCATGGAACGTACTGCCCTGATCTCAGTAAAGAAACCTATTGCAGTATTGATGATAATGACGGCTATAATCGCCCAAGCCTCAATTATCTCACGGTACAGGAAGGAAACCACCGCTGCGACCACGAGCAGAAGTATGATCAGACTTTTTAGTTGGTCCCAGAGTATTGCCCATAAGCTTTTTTTGCGATGTTGCCTGAGCTTATTGTATCCGTACGTATCGAGACGCTTTTGTACCTGGTCCTTTTTCAGACCCTTTTCCGGGCGTACCTCCAAACCGTCTACTACCTCTTCAATAGGTAATGCCCAAGGTTGTTTAAGCGACTCTGCTGAGGCCGTCTGCTCTTTTACTGTATCCGTAGTGTCCTCTTTTGTTGAAATCAATATTTATGGGGTTTCAATTACTCAAAAACAACGGTACAGGACTATTAGTGACCAGCTCGTGAGTGGTCGACCCAAAAGTCAGCCTGCGAATGGCACTCATGGAATGGGCTCCCATGATAACCAGGTCAGCACCGGATTCCTTAACGTGACTGATGATCTTCTCACCGGTATCTCCTCTCTCGAGTAATTTTTCCTGGATATTTTTATAGCCATGTGCTTTCAAATAGTCATTCACCAGGTGTAAAAGCATTCTGGATTTGTCAACCGTAGTTTCGTCATCAAGATCGCATACATGGACGACTTCCATTTCCAGATCCTTTCCAAAAGGCTGCAGCTGAATAAACCATTGAAGGGCCCTTGCCGAAGCCGTGCTCCCGTCATGGGCTATAAGCACACGGTTCACATCCCGGTATGATTTATTGACCACCAGTGTGGGGGCCGTACTCTTTTTCACGATATCTGCCAGTGTATCAGTCTCCTTTGCCGGCCGATTGTAGAAGAAATGTGATTCCCTCCCTATAACGAGCAAGTCGTGATATTTTAAGTCTTCAATGATCCGTTCGTACGGTACGCCTTCCTCCATCAGTTGATTATGCTTCACACCGGCATTATTTGCCAGCTTTTCAAATTTCTTCAGGAGCTCAGCTGCTTCCCTGGTTGAATCTTCGGTCATATACTTGCGCATTTCGTCGGCATAATAGATGGTGCCGATAGCCCCTCCACCTACCTGTACAGCTATGTCGGCCGTATCAACCACCGCCAGGCCCGATACAGAAGCCTCAAACTTCTTAGCCAGCTTTAAGGCATATTTCATTGCCAAGGGCGTGTCTATATCCAGATCCAAAGCAACCAAAATTCTGCTAATCATGTAAGCACCTATATTTTAGTTGATAATTATTTCTATGAAATTTTATGGGGATTTAGTGTTTCTGTTGAATCTATATTATTTGCATTTTTTTCCCTGGAATAGGATTTGGCACCTGATATCTCAGTGAGTAATTCCGCGATTCTGCCCGGACTCAATTGGTAATCAGCCAGTCCGGATTTCAATGCCTGCCTGGGTAGATCGGGTACTAAGGCGGAATCAGGGTGCTGAACCATAACCAGTCCCCCCGCCCTGTTTACGCATTTGAGTCCTTCGTAGCCATCTTCTCCATGGCCGCTTAACAGAATAGCAAGAATCTCCTTACCATAGATATTCACTGCCGATCGGAAAAGATTATTAATTGAAGGGCGTGCATCCAGTTCACGCGGACCTTTATGAACTGTTAAGACCGGTTTGCAGCTCCATCCGCTAATTTCACAATGGTAGCCTCCCGGAGCAATCCAAACTATGCCCGGCTCCAGTTTAGCACCTTCAACTGCTTCTTTAACTTCCAATGAGGTCTTTCGGTTGAGCATCTCTGCAAGCTCAGCAGTAAAATACTTGGGAAAGTGTTGAACAATGACAATGGGAATATCAAAATTCTCAGGCAGTTGAGATATCAGTTCGGATAGGGCCGCCGGACCTCCTGTGCAGGCCCCTATGACCAGGACCCTGGGTTTTGGCCTTTTCAAATCCTTTCTTCTTAAGCTTTTTCTTCCTGAGTCTTGTATTAATTTTCTTCTCGTTTGTCCCGATTCGCCTTCCTCGGCATACAAACGGGCAGTCATTTCTATAATGGGTACCAGCCTTTTTTTAAAATGACCACTGGCGAAGAGTAGGTTTTGCCCAAGTCTCGGCTTGGTAATAAAATCAAGTGCCCCAATTTCGAGCGCCTCAAGAGCCAGTTTTGCTCCTTCCCGAGTACGGCGACTCAAAACAATTACCGGGCAATCTGGGAAAGAGGTCTTCAGTTTTTTCAGTAAATCAAGGCCTTCTTTAGCTTCGATATCCAGTAAAATAATATCCGGATTTAAATTTTTTACTTTATTCTCAATCTGATCGACATCGCCAAAGGCTCCTGTGACATTAAATTGGGAATACTTGCGTAGCGTCCCTCTAATAGCCTGTCGTGCTAAAATATTCTGTTCAATTATTAATACGTTGATCGGTTTCATGGCTACCTACCCGGTTTAATCCTTAACATTTGAGAAGCAATAGCCTGATGATATTGTTACTTAAACAGTACTGAATTCTACAAGAAATTGCTGTGCGGTGCTCAATAAACCTCCTGTAAGGAATTCCCCTACATTAGGCCTTTTTCTGAATACTTAGGGTAATGTGATGGGTTTTGCCGTCTTGCTTAAGTTTTATTTTAAAATTGCCGCCTGAAATCGGTATCGGTTTCCCATCTACGGAGCCCTCCAGTGTTCCTTTTTCCAACCCATCCGGATTTGTGACCTTAATATCATAGCGAGTGCCTTTCTCGAGATTATTTAACGATATCGAAAACTCCTTCCAGTCGGGACTTATGGATGGATCAATCAACAGGGTATGTTCATTTACAATTTCTAAGCCGAGTATAGATTCCAGGATCACACGATACATCCACCCTGCAGAACCCGTATACCAGGTCCAACCCCCCATTCCTGTCAAGGGAGGCTCTCCGTAAATGTCAGCCGCTACAGCATAAGGCTCTACCTTGTAACGATCAGCCTGTTCCTTGTTAAGACTATGTGTTACCGGGGTAAGCATCTTCATCAATTCAACCGCACGCCTGCCGTACCCGCTTTCGGCCAAGGCTCTAACCAGCCAGACTGCAGCATGGGTATACTGTCCGCCGTTCTCCCTGACACCCGGCATATAGCCTTTGATATATCCGGGATTCTTTTCTGTGCTTTCAAAAGGCGGTACCAGCAGCCTAATCAAACCATCGGATTCAGAAATCAGGTGTTTTTCCGCTGATTCCAGTGCTTTGGCTGCCTTTTCAGGCGTTGCTGCTCCTGAAATTACAGCCCACGATTGTGCAATAGCATCGATGATACACTCGTCATTCTCTGAAGAACCCAGTGGTGTTCCGTCGTCATAAAAAGCGCGGCGATACCACTCTCCGTCCCATCCTTCACTGTTTAAATGCTTTTTAAGTTCTGTTTTGAAGGATTTATAGGTTTCAACCCGATCCTCATCACCCTGCTTTTTGCATATAGGCAGGAAGTCATCAAGAATCTTGTACAAGAAGAACCCCAACCAGACACTTTCTCCCTGACCATTTTCACCGACCCTGTTCATACTGTCGTTCCAGTCACCGGCTCCCATTAAAGGCAGCCCGTGATTTCCTTTGGTTAAGGATTTATCAATAGCCCTGCAGCAGTGTTCATATATACTTGCCTTATGAGAAGTAGTCTCCGGTTCCAGGTAAGCTTCCTGTTCCCCATCATTTAAGGATCGAGTCCTAACAAAGGGGACTCTCTCCTTAAGCAGTTTTATATCATTCGTTCTTCTAAGATAGAGTGCTGTTACATAAGGAAGCCATAGCAAGTCATCCGAAATTCGTGTACGTGTCCCCCTGTCAGTCGGTGGATGCCACCAGTGCAGCACATCTCCCTCTTCAAACTGATGTGAGGCATGTAGTTTTATTTGATTGCGCGTCAATTGTTTATCGATATATATAGCAGAGGATGAATCTTGCAGCTGATCCCGGAAACCGTAAGCCCCGCCTGACTGGTAGAACCCCGTTCGTGCCCACATACGGCATGCAATATTTTGATACTGAAGCCAGCCATTCGCAAGGAAATTGAATTCAAGCTCCGGGGTAGCGATCTGTACGCCATTAAGCTTGGTATCCCACATCTCCTTGGCATGAGTTAGGCTCTGCTCCAGTTGTGTCTGATTATGATACTTCTTAAGCAGTTCTATGGCCTGATCCTCTGATTCGGCCTCTCCAAGTAAATAGTATACCAAACACTTTTTCCCTGAACCCAGGTCTATTACGGCACTGCTTGCAGCGCAGGGATCAAATCCAATTCCGAATTTATCGTTAAGAGGTATATCTTGCCCAAGTACCACCGGATTTTTAAGACTTTGATTTTTACCCAGGAATTGCAGCCTGTCGGAAGTGAATTGCAGTTCCTGTAGCTTCGTAGAGCTAAACTGACCGGTAAATGCCACCTGTTCGGCAAATTCGTTATTGTAATAATTTCTGGCAAGAATGCCTTCAGTATTGCCATGCCACTCCGTATGAACATATTTGGATGATCTGTGTCGAAATACACCGAGTACCCAATCCAGATATCGGAAGAGTCTAAGTTTTCGCTGGTACAAACCGGTGTTTTTCAATTCAAGCCTGATGATTTTAACCGGATCATCGGGTGCTGTCCATACCGTTAGCTCCTGTTCGATATTCAGCGTCTCGGTTTTGTACTTTGAATATCCGAACCCGTGACGCACTTCATAGTGGCCAGATCCCGGTATGGGTTTCGGAGTCGGTGACCAATAGATGCCATTCTCTTCATCACGGATAAATAGTGCTTCTCCGGGCGGATCCATAACCGCATCGTTAGACCAGGGAGTTAGCCTGTTTTCCCTGCTGTTCCTGCTCCAGGTATAACCGGAGCCCGTTTCAGATGACAAAAATCCGAACTCTTCGTTAGCTATCACGTTAATCCATGGAGCCGGAGGATAGGTCAGATCCTTTTCATTACGCTTTGCGTTCAGGTGTATGACGTACTCTTTCCCGTCTTGAGTAAAGCCGCCATACCCGTTATAGAACATCAACTCGTCGGGATCCGTGAATCTCTTTCCGCCGTTATCACGAAGATCTATCGGCTTGAATGTTTTCCGAGGGGATTCTCGCTCCATATTTTCAGCGTGAAGCTCTCCAAACTTCAGTTTGGGCAAGTGCCCTGCCAATACTACTTCGGCCACGCTAAAGAGTAATACCCGGTCCTCAGGCTGCACCTCATCACTGCGCAAGACAAATATACCTCCGCGTTTATTAACCCTCTGCCTCTCCATCGATTTCTGTATATGGTCATGGATAGAATCCTGCAACTCATCGATGTACGAAGGCGGATGGTCATTAATAATGACCAAATCGACATCAAACCCTTTCAAGCGCCAGAGGGAATGAGCTTTCAAGAGCAATTCAACATTACGCAGATACTCAGTATCGTGGATGCTGTATATTATGATGGGCAAATCACCGGAAATACCGTAAGACCATAAGCCGGGCTGCTTCTTTCGGTTCTTCTTCAAGATATTTTCACCGGCTCTCAGCCTTTCACAGCCATAGATCATGGCTCCGGAGAGCTTTTGGAAATAATTGGCCTGATGCCCATTCAAACCGATGTGATCAAGCTCAACATTACCATAAAGGGAAGCCAGCTCGAACACACGATCAGTGGCGTAGGGGTTATCGTAGCGATCGGCAATAGCTATCGCCTCTTCCTTATTGTTTACCTTTCCAAGCCCAAATGTCAGACTGATTTTTTCACCGGGTTTCAAATCAATGGTTTTTCTGATACTAAAAATTGGATCCGGCACATTGCCCAGAGTCCCTTCAAAACGATGCCCCATATCCATTGCCACAGGTTCTTTCAGATCTCTGCCCCTACCTATAAAGGCACCGCGATCGGTTTCAAACTGCATCGGACCTGATCCATTGTCGCTTTCTTCCGCAGCAAGGGTATGTACGAGCCAGACAGGTTTTTCATCCTCACTTCTAGGTTTCCTCTGGGCAACAAGCGCATGATGTTCGGGTATGTGATCAGTCTGAACAAACAGATTTGAAAACGCCGGGTGAGCCAGATCGGTCTCCTGTTCATTTATCACAATCTCTGTGTAGCTTGAGATCTCAAACTTTCTTTTACGGTCAGCATAATTGGTAATAGTAAGTTTACGTAATTCAATATTGTCTTCTGGAGATACGCAAACTTCCATAAATGACTCCGTCCATTCATCAACACGTGCAATTTGCACTTTACCAGGATGAAACCAGGAATCATAACGATCGGCCTTTCTGCCTACAGGGGTGTGGCCCATCGACCAATATTCATTGGTTTCGAGGTCCTTGATGTAAAAGAATAAACCGTAGGGATCATAAACTTTGTCAGGCCTCCATCTCGTGAGGGTAAGATTTCCGCAATACGAATATCCGGAACCGGTATGCGTGATGACCGTGGAGTAGTGGCCGTTGGATAGAATATGTGTTCTGGGTGGTGCATCGGTCAGGCTTTCCTGCCCGGCGTGCTCCACTTCCACCTGACCCTCTTTTTTCTTACCGGGTTCAAGCTCAACATCAATGGGTCTGGGCTCTTTAATGGGTATTCCTCTGGGTATGCGTTCCTGCAGCAATAAATCACAGGATTGAACCAATGGATCATTATGAAATAAATTCTGTATCCTATTGCTATTCAGTACATTAGATAGTGATAGCAGAATCATTCCCTGGTGATGAGCCATGTACATTTTCACAATGGTCTTGTCGCCTTCTGACTCGTTTACCCGGTTTGAATAATCGATAGATTCATAGAACCCGTATAGACTAAATGCTCCTTCTTTTTTTAACTCTCTCAAATTTTTAAGAGAGGATTTGGGGTCTACCATCAGAGCTAACATGGAGGCATAGGGTGCAACCACGTAATTTTCAGCCAAACCGCGTTTCAATCCCAAACCGGGTGCACCAAATGACCGGTACTGGTAATGAAGCTCCAGGTTCAGAACACCGTATCCGCTTTCTGAAAACCCCCATGGGTAGTTTCGGGAATTGCCGTAATTCTCCTGCCATTTCACAACGTTATCGTAGGTATTACTAAGCAAGGTATCTTCATATCGCGACATATAGAGTAGTGGCATGAGGTACTCAAACATTGTACCACCCCAGGAAAGAAGAATCTCATTGCGGTTGATACTGGTCAGCCTCCTGCTAAGACTGAACCAATGCTCCGGCGACACCTCCCCCTTTGCTATAGCGAGGTAGGATGCCATTCGGGCTTCACTTGCAAAGAGATCGTATGTCGACTCATCAAGCGAAGCGCGATCAACGTTATAGCCTATGCTGAATAGTTTGCGATCCCGCTTATAAAGAAGGTTGAAATCCATTTCATAGATCATCTCGTCACACCAACCGGCAAACTTACGTAATCTTGCCTGCCAATTACTGACAACATGCTCTGCTTTTAAATCCTCTAGCAATAACTCTTTTCCTTCATAAGCAGACCAACCCTCGAAGTGCTCACCATCTTCTACTTCATTTATTTCGTCAAGCATAAGCTGAATCTGGCTAAAAGGACGTCCGAACCAAAATTCTATGTCAGTAACCTTTGAACTGCTCTTTTCACCAATAAGTTGCTTAATTTCAATGGCATCCAATTCAATCGCTATAGCTTTTAACTGGTTTAGTTTTCCTTTCCACCTGACAATATTTTCTACGCCTTCACCCGGTAGAGCCTCTTTGAGTTCTTTAAGGGTCATTTCTATCTCTTTCCAAAGCTCCGAAGAGGTTACATGTTGCTGCAGGGTGATTAAGATATCCTCCAGCACCCAAAGAGTTTCCCTAAGCCCCTGGCAAAATGCAGGATTGGGCCATTGAGCATTTTTGAGTTGTTGAAGGGCCTGCTTTACCACTACCAAAGAACCGGCCAAATTTCCTGAATCCACGGTGGAGATATACCTTGGATGCAATACTTCACGTTTTTCAATATCATACCAGTTATAAAAGTGACCATTATATTTTTCCAGAAACTTCATGCTCCCCAATGTATTTCCAATTTTATCTAGCAACTCTTTTAAGGCTATATAGCCTGAATCATAAGCTGCTATCAGTGCCGTTAAAGACAGTCCGATATTGGTAGGAGATGTACGATTAACACTGCCCAGGTAAGGATCTTCCTGAAAGTTATCGGGTGGTAGCCAGGAATGCTCTTCTGTTACAAATCGATCAAAAAAGTGCCAGGTTCTGCGTCCAAACATGCGAAGTTCGCGGAGGTCTTCCTTACTTAATTCCGGCTTTTCTGATTTCAGTTCTCTGCTCATCCACCATGCAAAGTAAGGAGTGAATGTCCACAGCAAAGCAAAAGGTATAATTAGATACAACACTTGGGTAGCAAATAGAACAGCCATGGAAACACAGAGTAATGACCAGAATATGTTAGGCCACATCTTGCGATAATATTTAATCATTCCGGCATTGGATTGCTTCTCGGTTTGTGAAGCAGATACCCATTCGAGAAGAAGCCTGTTCGAAATTGCCATGCGCCAAACTGTTCGTACTATTGCGTCAAGCGACACATATGCCTGATGAGGCATAAACATCAGCGTTGTGAAGGCCTGAAGGGTGTTAACCTTCATATCGGCTTTTACTTTCTCAAAATAGAGTTTCCATGCTACCCTGGTGGGTCGGGTGAATATCTGCACTGAGAAACTGGAGTAGATAGGAAAGGCAATAATTCCGAGAGCAGCTATAGTACCTATCAGAGGCGAACCCGGCAAAAACAACCAGTCAGCCAACAGGAAAACCAGTATAAAAAATGGATTAAGTGATCTTCTTAAATTGTCAAATATTTTCCACTTAGAAATACTATTTATTGGATTCTTGTCCTTTTCCAATCCCTGGGCGGGAACACGCGAGAACAGCCACTGGGCAATTTGCCAGTCTCCCCTTATCCACCTGTGATTGCGCCTGCTGAAGCTTAGATAGGTGGATGGATAATCATCGAATAGCTCGATATCGGTGACCAGTGCGGCCCGCAAATAGGTACTTTCCAGCAAGTCGTGTGAAAGCACCGTGTTTTCAGGGAATCGTTCATCAAGAATTGCATGAAATGCCCTGACATCGTAGAGTCCTTTGCCCGTATAAACCCCCTCCCCGAACAGATCCTGGTAGATATCGGAAACAGCCGTTGTATATGGGTCGATACCGACATTTCCGGAAAAAACCTTAGAAAACCAGGTTCGATTTGCCGATTTGGGAGGAATTGAAATTCTTGGCTGGATAATACCGTATCCATGCTTCACTAAATTTCCGGCTTCATTCATCTCTGCCCTATTTAATGGATGCGCCGCTGTACGGACAAGGTCTATTGCACTATCCGGTGGCAGCTTGGTGTCTGCATCCAGGGTAATGACATATGACACCGGGACATGCTTGAGACCCTCAAGGAATTCTTTCTGAAGCGGAAAAAAATCCGTTTCGGCATCCGGATTCAGTAATAGGTGGTTCAACTCTTCAATCTTGCCTCTCTTACGCTCCCACCCCATCCACGAATTTTGTACGGGATTCCATTTTCTGTTTCTGTGAAAAAGGTGAAATTTAGACCCGTACTTGCAGTTATGGCGTTGATTCAGCTCCTCAATACGCTCTATGGCTGCGTTTAATATCTCTTTATCTTTAGGCATGTGCTCTTCCGGGGCATCATGATAGTCGGATAGCAAAACAAATTGAAGGCATCTACCGGGATTTGCCATTGCTCTTATTTCAAGGGCTTCAATCTGATCCAATGCATCTTCCACAGAGCCCAGCAGGGTCGGTACTACTACCATGGTACGGTGCCGGTCAGGAATTTCACCTGCAAACTCCATCTTCGGCAAAATTCTGGGTGGAATAAAGAAAGCCAAAATCCGATTTGTGGAGACCACCGATAACTCCAGAGCCGGCATAAAGGCAACTACCAAAGCTGTAGCTGTAAGCCATAACGGTGCTCCAATGTAATTTGAAAAAATACTTACGATGGCCAGGAACGTGATCAGGTGGAAAAAAATAAATAGGAAATAGCCTGATTTATGCCTCTCCATATAACGCTGGAAACGTTCCAGCCAGGGCATTTTATATTGAAGCACATCCAGGATTTCATCATAACCTTCATCCATTAGGTAATATCCTACATGCGCCTCCTTCTTGGCAGTCTCAGTGTTCGGCTCAAGTCTGCTTTCTGCCACCTGAAGTATTTTTTCAGCCACTTCATCTTCAGTAAACTTGGAGTGAGAACTCAATTTTTCAATCTTCTTGCGGTACGTATCCCTTGTTTTAAAGTCCATCTCAGCGTAATAGCCTGCAGGATCCAGCCTGAGAATTTTTTCTACTACTGAGCAGCGCTCAATAAAGTCTGCCCAGCTGCTTTCAGAAACCTTACGAAGGGATGAGATGGCATTCTGTATGCTCAAATGCAACTGGGAGGTTTTCTGGGCAAGTGAACGGAGGCATTTTTCAAGGGTAGTATCAAGCTTGCTGAATTGATAATCGAACCATTGACGTTCGGTATCCGTAAATAATCCCCTTGCCTGCAGTTTCCTGGCCAATATGGTCAGAAAGAGCTGACGGTCATCGCATTCATCGAAGTCCAGTTCAGAGAGCTTCCTAAGCACATAGCCGGGCTCATCCGAACGGCTATTCAAAATTACTTCAAGACTGCTATTCGCTTTTTCAGTGAGCTTTCTCTGTTTCAAAAGCTCTCGCGAACGTTCTGCCAAACGAACAATCAGTGCAAATCTAACAATTATCGGTACCGCCCAAAGCTCACCCAATTTTAGCGTGAAGGCATTCTGATAGGCCTGTACGGCTGTCAACGTATTTTCTTTATCGATAATATTATCACTGATTGCCGCCAGCTTTTGTACCAATTCATAGATACGAGGGTAACCTTTGAAGTTTCCTTCGCTTAATCTTGGCAGTTTTTCATAATAGGTATATGGCAGATCCTCATTCAGCTCTACAATTTGTTCCTGGATGATGTAGAAGTTATCAATCAGCCATTCCCCTGCTGTGGAGAGCTCTTTTTGTTTTTTTGCAGCCGATGCCAGTTCACGATAAGTATCAATGAGTACTTCACGGGAAGAGCTAAGAATGGGATCGATTTTTTGAAGCGGTTTTTTGGAAAGCGTAACAACCTGATCAGAGGCCAACTTCCTGACCTCTTGTTCCAAATACTGTTTATTAAAATGTACCTGTGTTTCCGGTGCCATTTAAACCTTGTTTTGACTATACCCTTAATGTTTGATCAGCTGAAGCACTTTGAACCGGTTTATATGCCGCCACCGGCTCAACCGATATCGAGGTGTTACCTGATCTCTATGATATCTTTAGTACCATCCTTTTCAATAATCTCCATACTGTTAATCCATCCTCCCTCGTCCTCATCCACATAAATCTCGACGGGATTCAGAATCATGCGATTGAGGTCTTCAACCTTCACATCCAGTAAATTTCCTTTAGGATCATAGGTGATACCTTCCATGACTAGCCATGATGTCTCCGGTTGGGAACCGAACTCACCGGAAAGGATTTGAATACCCATATATTCAGGCTGTTCATCTTTCAGGAATAATTTTGAAAAGGTGTCGAAGTAGCTTTGCCACTCATTTTTTTCAATTTTTCTAACGGCCATGTTATTCCTCATTTGAGTTATTGATTATCTCTTCCGGGTTTATAATGTGGAATACAGCAAATACTTTGGGACAGGTCAGACCTACAACTCATGAGAGAGAATATATTACATGCTTAAACCTAATGGGATGAACTGATACAATATTTACTTAAACTGATAAGCTTTAACTATTGGCTACCAGTACTTTAAAGCCTTTATAAACTCTTATTATGATTCAGATAGTCATTGGAAAATTAACCTCAAATATTACTTTCATACCAGCCAATGGAATCGTTGATGTGCTATTATTCACGATTTTTTATAAGGATATCCCTGTCGGTATGGCCGTAGATATCTTCGGCATGGTGCTGGTGAAATGCGTTAACCAAAAACAGAACTGCCAGGGTGCCGGCCATTGAAAAGAGCAGCCCGTCACCGAAATTCAGCTTAATTCCTATTACGCCTGTTAATATAGCTGCTGCCACACCCCATATAATATTCACGGGTACACCGGTACCCTCCTTGCCCATTATGACCCCAACGGTCAATCCAATTACCAGTCCCAAAGTGATAAACCAATAAATAGCAGTTGCACTTATTTCAATCATAACACCTCCTGTTTGTTAGATCTCTATGATAGATACAATTAATCTGACATTGATACTGTAGGAGATTCCCTGAGAAGACTGAAGTACATTTTGCTTTGTTAATCTGTATAGACAGAATGGCTCACTACCAGAAGAAAGGCTCTTCAACGTTAAATTCTTTAACAACCAGCGAACGATAGAGACTAATGCCAGTACCGGTGACCGGGTCAGGCATTCCAAAATGCATCGGGGGTAACTGATTCTTAATTCCGTTACGTCCGGTCGCATCTTATTTACTTTATTCTTTAATTGGTTTTTAGAGAGGTGAAATTCTTTAAAAAATTGGTAAGAGGGATTTGTGATGACAGAAGAAACTAGGTTAAAGCAGCAATTTACCGATCACCTGTTAAAGGATCTTGATGCATTGGAGGAAATGCTGGATAAGGATCTTTTTGAGAAAAATGTCACCCGTATAGGTGCTGAGCAGGAGTTCTGCCTCATCAAATATTCCCTACGCCCTGCCATGAAAGCCATGGACATGCTGGAACATCTCAATGATGATCATTTTACAACTGAGCTCGCCCGTTTCAACCTGGAATTAAACCTTGATCCTCTGGAATTTCAGAAAGACGCTCTATCACAACTTGAAAATAATCTCGTCAGCAAGCTTACCAAGGCAAATAAAACAGCCCATTCATTGGGCGCTAAAATTATTCTCACCGGCATTCTGCCTACGATATCCAAGAGGGATATTGAGCTTGAAAACATCTCCCCGAAAGAACGTTATAAGCGTTTGAATGATGCAATATTGGCAGCCAGGGCGTCCGATTTCAAATTCCATATATCCGGAATAGATGAACTTATTGACAGTCACGATAATGTGTTGTTTGAATCGTGTAATACCAGCTTCCAGATTCATTACCAGCTTGTGCCTGAACACGCACCTATGTTATATAATTGGGCTCATGCCGTATCAGCCCCAGTTTTAGCAGCAGCTACTAATTCTCCCTTGTTCATGGGTAAGCGACTTTGGAAGGAAACACGTATAGCCCTTTTTCAGCAATCGGCTGATACCCGAAAATCCCTTAGTCCCTATCGCGAAGAACAGGAACGTGTTACCTTTGGAAAAGAGTGGGAAAAGGAATCGGCCCTGCATATATTCCAGGATATCGTAAGCAGGCACTCCGTGTTATTACCTATCGAAACCACCGAAGATGCACCGGAGGTATTAAAAAACGGAGAAATCCCAGCTTTAAAAGCCCTCAATACCCACAACGGTACGGTATATAAGTGGAATCGCTTATGCTATGGCATTACCGACGGTGTACCACACCTTCGAATTGAGAACAGGTATCTTCCTTCGGGTCCAACCATTGTGGATGAGGCAGCCAATGCCGCTTTCTGGACCGGTCTTATGCACGGTATACCCGATCGGTACCGGAATATCCACCAGAAAATGCATTTTGCTGATGTTCGTAATAATTTTTTCTCGGCAGCTAAGCTGGGCTTGCAATCCCAATTCACCTGGCTCGATGATCACCTGGTAACCGCGCAGGACCTCATACTGGATGAAATGATTCCTATTGCCGAAAACGGTCTCCAAAAAGCAGAGATTAACGAACAGGATATTGAGAAGTACCTGGGTATTATCAAAGATCGGGTAAAAAAGGGGAAGACGGGATCCCACTGGATGATGGATTCCTACAACCAGCTCATAAAAAATGTTTCACCCGAAGAGGCTTCGGTTACCCTTACGGAAGGTATTTATCGAAGGCAAAAGAACGGTAATCCGGTGCATACATGGTCGGAGCTGCGGCGTGAGGAAGGCGGCGGGTGGCGAAACCGATTCCGCTATGTGAAACAGCTGATGTCAAAAGATCTAATCACCCTGCAGGAAGACGATCTTGTTGCACTCGCGAAAAATATTATGCTCTGGAGTGATATTCATCATATTCCGGTTGAAGACGAAAACGGGAAACTTATCGGGATGCTCAATGCTGATCAAATACTCAAAATCGCCGGTACAAAGTCGAATGAGGAGTTCAAAACCCTGACGGCCGGTGAAGTCATGAATACAAATATCAGGCACGTCTCCCCGGATACCCGTACCCGCGAAGCCTTTTCAATTATGGACAGAAATGAACTGGGATGCCTGCCGGTAGTTACAGATTCAAAGCTGGTAGGAATCATTACCCTAAACGATTATGTGAAGCTGATGGGCTATTTCTTTCGGGAAATCAGCGAGAATCATGACAGTAAACAGAAAACCGATTCTTGAGGATAAATCAGCTTTTGATCTTCGTATCCTGTTTGAGTCTTGAACCCATAATATGTATTAACTGGTTCATTTTCCGGGTAGTTGAAATAACCAAGTGTAGTAAATTGTACCACAGAAATATCAGTAATGAGCGTATTTTAATTCGCATCGTTGCCCATTATGTAAATAATACATCCTGAATAAAGTTTAAAACTATGCGAAATTGTTTCATACTCTTCTTTCTGCTTTTGTTTGGATGTGGTCATCCAAACGGTGAAACCGGCACGGAAACTCTCGCAAGAAAAGATCTGCCGGCCGTGAAACAGAAGGGGTCGGAAATTACCGGTCAGGCATTCAATACGCTTAGCAGTAACCTGAAACAGGCGATGAGTGAAGGAGGCGTTGCCTATGCCCTGGAATTCTGCAATGTGAAAGCCATCCCATTGACAGACTCCTTGTCGCAATATACCGGTATAGAGATACGCCGCTCCTCACACCGGCCACGAAATCCCCGGAATAGGGCTGATTCCCTGGAGATGAAAAGCATAAGAGAATTCATGGCACGTATTGAGCAGAACGAGGAGCCCGAGCCCATAACCTACCGCTCAAAGAATACTTATATCTATCACGCCCCTATTAAGATCAACAACGGTCTCTGCCTGAACTGTCATGGACAACCGGGTACCGATATATCAGAACAGAATCTTGCACTTATCAATAAGCTGTATACTGAAGATCAGGCCACAGGCTTTTCAATAGGTGATCTGCGAGGTATCTGGTCGATAGAAATTCCGAAAACAGTTATAGATTCCCTGCAGGCTGCTGCCAATTAAGTCACCGCTATCAACCAAGAGGTTATTTATGTAGATCAGGAATGGAAAAAATAGGTCAGCCTAGTTACCGACATAATACCTGTGTAAGGAAATTCCCTAATTCCTAAACCTTGCAGACCCTTCTTCCGGGCCAAATAATTATCCAGTAGCATTAGCCTACACGTTTCAGTAACCACACGGAAGGCAGTATTAGACAAAGGCTAATTACTGTTTGCCTGTATAACTCAACATTTGAAGCCATGAATAACCATATAAGGGATATTGAGCAGTTTATCGATCGCATGAATGATGACTGGCTGAATGATCGAACTGAAAACTTGAGCCGGTATTTTCATAAGCAGGTAGTGATGATTCAGCCCGGCACCCAAAAGAAAATAGTAGGAAGAGAAGCCATGGTTGACAGCTACCAAGAATTCATTGAAGAAGCGGATGTGTCTGATTTTCGCATCAAGGACTTACGAATAGATGTCTTTGAAAATACTGCTATAGTACTCTACACTTTTCGAATTAAATATAAGGTAGAAACCACCAATTATGACGAAGGAGGAGTTGAAATCTTAGTCCTTAATCTTCATAACGAACACTGGCAAATAGTATGGCGCAACCAGCAGCCTGACATTGATGTGTAAGTCCCTCGATAGATGCATCAAGGGACCTACTGAGATTATTTGAAATTACCGAAACTCTACGATATCTGCCCTTACGGTAAGTGTTACTTTGGTATACAGGATCAGGTTAATGATATCGGAATCATAGCGGACATTTGTAAGCGCCAGTTTTTTATCGGTTATGGCACCGTGGTTACTTTCGTAGGTTTGCCACAGATCATCCAGCGCATCGGCATATAGTTTTTCTGATCCGCTTACCCTGGCCAGGGCCAAGGTATTGGCTGTCACTCCGTTTGAATAGCTCAATCCCAGGATATAAGCTGCTTCCGACTGACCCTCTACCCCGGTTGCAGTCAGTGAATAATTGCCCTCACCAAGCTCCACATTGGTCTGGTTAAAGGATATAAATGCTCCGGAACTTGTGCAGCCGGCTAATGTGAGAGCAAATGCTAAAATTATTAATATATTCTTCATAAATAACTCCCTATCAGTTTAATAATCAGGTTAGTTGGCATACATGATACATACCAGATTGAAGATCTATTGTAGGGGAATTCCTATTAATTTCATATAGGTTTTTGAGGCAGAAGGCAGAAGGCAGAAGGCAGAAGGCAGAAGGCAGAAGGCAGAAGGCAGAAGGCAGCCTATTTATTTGTATTCCAACTTCCAACTTCTAACCTAGAGTATCCAGCCTACAATCAAATCTAAGTTTATTCCCTACAAAGATAGTACGGTTTCCCCTCCCCTTGATGCGTGCTCAATTTGTATATCATGTCAACAAAGTGCCGAAAAAGAGTATTCTATGAAACATGCCTTTGCTGTAACCCAGCTTTCAATTTTGATTGCCGTTCTTGCTGCCCTGGCTTCGTATACAGGTATCTATTCAGAAGGTGGACCCGGGCCGCATAGCATTGAATCGGTGCGCGGAGAAACGGTCATCATTTACGGTAAAGGGTTGTATCGGCATATGTCTAAGGAAGTAGCCCCTCAAGGCATCGCCCAGGATTACGTAACTCTATACCTGGCAATCCCCTTACTTTTCATTGCTCTTATTTGGGCACGAAAGGGCTCGTTAAAAGGGCGGTATTTTCTATCAGGCATACTTGGATATTTTCTGGTCACCTACCTTTTTTACCTTGTGATGGGCATGTACAATGCTTTATTCCTGGTCTATGTGGCCCTGCTGTCGATGTCATTCTTTGCGTTTGCACTTACGATGCTATCTTTTGAACCGCGCGAACTACCAGAAAGGTTCAGTGAAGAAACGCCGGTAAAGTCGACCGGTGGGTTTTTAATTTTCCAGTGTATTGCCATTTCCCTGATGTGGCTTGGAGTTGTCATACCGCCGCTGATCAGCGGTGAAATTATACCACCGCAGGTAGAACATTACACCACACTCATTGTTCAGGGCCTGGACCTGGCACTGCTACTCCCTCTGGGCATCATCGCAGGTGTACTCTTTATAAACAAGAATCCCTTCGGCTATTTGTTGACTCCTGTCTACTATGTATTTCTCTCTTTACTAATGATTGCGCTGACCGCTAAAATTATTATTATGGGATCAGAAGGTCAGAACACTATGCCTGCCATTCTCATTATCCCATCCTTCGGAATTATTGCCATGATTTGTACCCTCTACATCTTTAACAGCATAAGAGAGGTCAAAACAACAGGGTAAGCAGTACCTTTCTACAAGTTCAAATACTTTAAACCTTTTCAACTGCTTTGTAAGTCATTGCACTACAAAATATATACGGGTTCTATTATTATTACTTTTAAAATAGATGATTATTTACAAACAAGGTGTAATAGCAATATCAATTATTAATTAACCCGATAGGTATGGCACAGGAAGAAGAAGGAAGAGATAACATCCTGCACGAACGCATATCGATGCTTGAAAAAGAAGGATACCGTGGGTTCAAGCTGAAACAGAGTAAGAAGAAATGGGGCGGTGTAAGTGTAACCGTCAAAAACAGTGACGGACGAACTGTCACAGAAAGCGGTGAAACATCCAGGGAAGCTGCTAAAAAAATTATTGATAAGATAGATACTATACTTGATTAGAGATAATTGCGTTTTGGTAGTGAACCCGCAATTTGAGCGATACAAGTCATGTTTGACAACAGGACCCAAGCCGGTTTACAACTGGCAGAGGCTTTAAAAGAATACAAAAAAGAGCATCCGGTAATCCTGGCGATCCCCAGGGGAGGAATCGTGCCGGGCGTGATAGTGGCCCGTCAGCTCGAAGCTGAATTCTCAGTTGTTATTACCAGGAAACTGGGATTGCCAACCCATCCGGAATCGGCTTTCGGAGCACTTGCCGAAGACAAGAGCCTGTACCTGAACCCTATGGTAAGGGAAGTACTCACGAAAAAGATGATTGAAAAAGTTATTAAAAAGGAGGAAAAAGAGATCAAGCGGCGCATTCAAGTTTACCGCAAAGGAGAACCGCTTCCTCCTCTCAAAGACAGAACCGTAATACTAATTGATGATGGCATAGCTACAGGTTCCACCGTTTTGGTTGCCATCGAACTGTGTAAAAAACAACAAGCCGGAAAAATTATTGTAGCCGCACCGGTTTCCGGGTCAAGGGTGTTAGAAACGATAGAAGCTAAGGCAGATGAGGTGATTATCCTCGAAATACCCGATTCTTACCACGCAGTCTCTCAGGCCTACAGGAATTTTAAAAATCTCAATGATGAGCAGGCTTTAAGCTGGATTGAGAAAGGTACTTTCATACGGAAAGTGAAATAGAAAGAGCACCGTTTATACTTTTTTCCCTCCCGGTAGTTTCCAAGAATGTGACAATACTCTTCAGTTTTTCAGTTTCCCTACTCTTCCTCAGGAACCTCGATTTCGTGTTCTTCGATATCGATTAACTATCCTCATATGACCAAACCTTTTATGGGAAAAATCCTTACACAAAGTTAGGGTTTTCCTTTTGGGTAGTTCGCCATTTTTATCGCTTAACTGTTTCTTAACAACATTTTAAAAATCACGATCTGTGAATATGAAGAATGAACATTATGCATACAGGGGGCTATTTTCGATCGCCGTATTGCTTACTCTCTTTGCGGTAACTGCGGCAAATAAAAGCCTCAATGTCGTTACAGAGTCGAAGTATGGCAGTGCGGTGTACGTCAGTGAAAAAGGTTTTCAATATTTGATCCCTCCTGTCACCGGCAAAGAATTGTACATGCAGGCCTGCGCCAATTGCCATGGGGCTGACGGTAAAGGAGCTTCAGTCAACCAGCTTTCTTTGCAGACCGCACCGCCGGATTTCACCGACTGCTCATTTGCCACTCGTGAACCGGATGGTGACTGGATTTCCATAGCGCATCAAGGCGGACCTACACGAGGCTTTTCCAGAGAAATGCCGGCTTTTGGTGACGCCCTTTCCCGGGAAGATCTGCAAAAAATCATGAATCATATTCGCACTTTTTGTACTGATAAAGACTGGCCACGGGGTGAACTGAATCTTCCACGACCCCTGGTAACTGAGAAAGCCTACCCCGAAGACGAAGCCGTTCTTACTAGCATATTTGATGTAGAAAATGAAGGTGCAGTAACTAATGAAATCGTTTACGAACGCCGTTTCGGAGCGCGTAATCAAATTGAAATCGTATTTCCTTTCGGTTACAGCGAGCAACAGAATGGAAACTGGACCGGCGGACATCTCGGAGATATGGCGATAGGTGTCAAACGAACCCTTTATCATAATATAAATAGCGGAAGTATCTTCAGTATTACCGGTGAAGTGATCCTGCCTACGGGTGATGAAAGTATCGGCTTTGGCAGCGGCACCACTATCCTGGAACCATTTGCTTCTTTTGGACAGATCCTGCCCATGGGTGGCTTCCTTCACGTTCAGACCGGCATTGAATATCCCCTCTTGCGCGATAAAGCAGGTGACGAGGCCTTTTGGAGGGCAGCATTGGGTAAACGCATCAATCCGAATCCATGGGGTACAACCTGGTCTCCGATGATTGAGTTTTTAGGTTCTAGAGAGCTGGAATCAGGAGCAGTGAACCATTGGGATATTGCTCCTCAAATGCAAGTAACCCTGAACAGACGTCAAAATATTATGCTCAATTTCGGGGTACGCATCCCTGCCGATGACCCATCAAGAGATACGAGACTGATGGTCTATTTATTATGGGATTGGTTTGACGGGGGACTGCTAGAAGGTTGGTAATTCAATAAACAGATCATAACCGAGGATTCAATTTAGGCATAAAACTATGAAAAAGAACCTGATCATCATTACCGTTTTACCTTTAGCAGTTCTACTGCTGGGATTGACTCTTAACCTGAATATGTCGGATCCTCTGCCGGTTAAAACAGTTCACGGTATGAACCTCAATCAGGCACGTCAGTTACTGTTTCAGTCGGCAGGTAAATGCATGAGCTGTCATAATAATCTTGTTACCCCCTCCGGTGAGAATGTTTCCTTTGGCATTGACTGGCGCACCTCCATGATGGCCAATTCTGCACGTGACCCTTACTGGCATGCCGCTGTGCGACGCGAGGTGACCGATCACCCGGAATCACAGGCTCTCATTGAAAACGAATGCTCCACCTGTCATATGCCTATGGCGCATTATCAGGTAAGTAGCAATGGTGAAATGGCAAAAGTTTTTGCAAACCTACCTGCCAACCAGGCGGTCACGCAGCAAAACATGCTTGCTATTGACGGGGTCTCCTGCACCACCTGCCATCAGATCACCGGTGAAAACTTTGGAGAAAAAGAAAGCTTTGTAGGAAATTTCGGAATTGATAAACTGACCCCGATGGGTGAGCGAAAAATTTACGGACCTTACCCTGTAGATGTAGGGCGTTCCACGATCATGCACTCGTCCTCCGGATTTAGACAAGCACAGTCAAAACATATTCAGCAGTCTGAATTATGCGCTACCTGCCACACCCTATATACCCATACGCTCGGGCCTGATGGAGAAGTGATCGGTGAACTGCCCGAACAGGTTCCCTACCTGGAATGGAAGAACAGCAGTTTCGTAGATGAGCAGAGCTGTCAATCCTGCCATATGCCGGTAGTTAAAGATAGCATGCCGATTTCTTCGGTCTGGGGACAACCAAGGGCTGAATTGTCCAGACACTCTTTCAGAGGCGGAAATTTCTTTATGTTGAGTATGTTAAACCGCTATCGCGATGAACTGGGAGTGCTGGCCCTGCCCCAGGAGATGGATGCCGCAATAAACCGTACCATCAATCATCTACAAACCAAATCTTCGAGGGTCTTTATTGAGAAAGCGGAAATCAATGAGAGTGAACTTTTGGTTGCCCTGGCTGTACAGAATTTGGCCGGTCACAAACTCCCAACTGCCTATCCCTCCCGTAGAGTCTGGATACACTTTAAGGTACAGGATGCAAACGGTAACACCGTATTTGAATCAGGAGCCGTGAATACTGACGGCTCCATAACAGGTAACGATAATGATCGGGAGGCAAATGCCTATGAACCGCACTATGCCGATATTACCAATGAAGAGCAGGTCCAGATCTATGAAGCCATACTGGCAGATCAGCATGATGAAGTCACCACAGGTCTGTTAACCGGCATTCGATTTATTAAAGACAACCGTATTCTGCCACGTGGATTTGATAAAGCCACGGCCGATGAAGATATCGCTGTACAGGGTTCAGCTTACAAAGATGGAGACTTCATTGGTGGCATGGACACTGTAACCTACCGAATTCCGGTAGAAGAGCCTTTCAGCTCGCATACAGTAACTGCCGAGCTGATATACCAACCCATTGCCTATCGATGGGCACAAAATCTGGATACCTATGACACTCCGGAGACCAACAGTTTTGTTCAATACTATGACTCCATGTCGGATAATTCATCGGTGGTACTAGCCAGCACAACTCTAACTGTTGAATAAATAACAGCCTCACCCTCAACCAATAGCGGTATGATGTGGGATTTTATATTACACCAGATCAATAGTTTACCCGTGATTATATGAACTTTAAATCTATTACTTACTGTCAGAATCATCATTACTGTAAATAGTGCAAAAACAACAAGCTGATGAATGACATAGCTCATAAGTACAGTGATAAGCAGAGGAGATTTAACGAGGAAATGAACCCTCACCTGGATGCATTGTATAACTTTGCCTTGCAGTTAACCTCAGACCCGAATGATGCCAAAGATTTGGTACAGGATACAATTGTGAAGGCATATCGGTTCTTTGATTCCTACGAGATGGGCACTAATGCCAAATCCTGGCTGTTTCGTATTTTGAATAACTCATATATCAATGACTATCGCAGAAAGTCTAACCTGCCAGGTTTTGTAGATTATGACGAAGTATCCTCCTTTTTTGAAATTATAAGAGATCAGCGGACAGACACTACCGATCTCGAAGATATGATCTATCGTGATCTGTTGAATGATGACATCTCTTATGCTCTGGCCAATCTCAAAGAAAAGTACCGCTCTGTCGTTGTGCTCTGTGATATTGAGGATTTTACCTATGAAGAGATATCCAACATGCTGGATCTGCCAATTGGCACCGTGCGATCTCGTCTGCACCGCGGACGTTTGCTACTCAAAGAACAGCTACTGGATTATGCCCGGAAAAAAGGATATGAACTGATAGCTTAGCCATCTTAATGTTATTTGCTAGCAGGACTCAATGATTTCTGTGAATACTAACCATTCAGATTAAAAATCCCGGCAAGGAAGAGAGCGCAATGATCAGGCAAATAACCAATAGTTTTTTAGCCCTCTTATAACCGATGAAATAGGTGAAAATGCCTGCTTTCACCAGTGTATTGGTGATAGTGGCTAATATCAATCCGTAGGCTGCGATTTCCCCGGGCAGGTTCTCTTCTGACATATCCAATAAGGTTAAGGTAATAGAGTCAATATCCACCATCCCCGATAGTATAGATAAGCCGTAGATCCCCGGCTCACCGAACCACTTAGTGCTCAATTCAGAAAGAAACATCACCACAGCCAGCAGAATACCGAATTGTATTGCGGTACTCAGTTGCAAAGGATTTTTCAGTGTGAAACGGTCGGATGATGTTTTACCTTCACTGTTCAATTGCAGCCAAACTGCAGCTATTAGTGAGGTAATTGCCATTGCGGCAACCGATGGAGCTACGATTGGAAATATCTGATGATTAAACAAAAGCACAAGTAAAAGCACTCTCCCAAGGGCCGTAAATGTCGCAATAAGTATACCGGTAGTCAGGATATCCGTAGATTTGGTTTTTTCACCGTAACGACCCAGGGTCACCGTAACGGCTAATGAAGAAACCAGAGAACCGGTAAAAGAGGTGAATAGCAGTCCTTTTTTCCTGCCAAGATATTTCATGGAAAAATATCCCGCATATGAGATGCCTGCTATCAGCACGACCATAGCCCAGAGTTCAAAAGGATTCCAAACCTTCCAGGGACCGAATCCGCGATTGGGCAAAAGTGGTAATAGAATGGCCGATATGATTAAAAATACAATACCTGAGTAGAGCTCACTTGGCTCGATGGTTTTTACCCACTTGTGCAATTCCGGTTTGATACTCAACAGAAGCACCATCAAAATGGTAATACTGACAGGAAGTACGATGTATCCCTTAATTACAGCAATACCCAATGAAAAAGTAAGAAATGCTGCCATTTCAGTGGTAAGACCCAATTTACCGGTTTTACGGGCATGCTGGTAATATCCTGTCATAACAATCAGAATAAATCCCAAGAATGCAATACCCAGCAGTAAATCACCTACCTCATTGTGTAGTAACCCCCATAAACCGCCTGAAAGGGCAATTAAAGTAAAGGTTCTTATCCCGGCAGTTCGTTGTCCCTCTTTTTTCTTTTTAAAACTCCAGCCACGCTCTATTCCAACCAGGAATCCCAAAAGCAGGATCAATCCAAACTTAAGCAACACCTGGGTATCGGTAATATCATTAAACATTTTGGCCCTTTGTGTTATAACAAAAGATTAACCGGCTAACCCTGTATTCACCAGTATATCGGCGAAGCATCTGTAATTTCTGAGGACAAATAACTGCCGATTCAATCATATACCTCTTTATTGTTGACCCAACTCATTCTAAACGAAACCGACAATAACAATCCAATCTTAATAAAGTCATCTGAGACAGGTTGTAGTGCCATACCCTTAAAACACCTACAAAATCTTTAGGATCACTGTAAGAGATTTTCCTACAATTCTTTTATTCCTTTGACAGCTGTGCTAAGCCCTCGAAAAAACAGATATTCCATTAAAAATAAGTGAAAACTACCGTGGAAAATCAGATTGCACACCTAGAAACAGAGCTTTCCCGCCATATCTGGGAGAATAAATACCGTTATAGTATTAATGGATCGATAAAGGATAAAACAATTGAGGATACGTGGAGGCGAGTGGCTTCAGCAATGGCCAAAGCTGAATGTCAAAATTCTGTGGACTGGGAAGAGGCATTCTTTGAAACCCTCAGCAACTTCAAATTTTTGCCGGGCGGGCGCATCATAGCCGGTGCCGGCACAGAAAGGAATGTTACCCTATTCAACTGTTTTGTTATGGGGGTTATTGATGACTCCATCAGCTCCATATTCGATCATGTTAAAGAAGGGGCTCTTACACTTCAGTGGGGTGGCGGGATCGGTTGTGACTTTTCTACGCTGCGTCCCAAAGGAAGCCTGGCGAGGAGTACCAATAATATTTCATCCGGTCCGGTCTCTTTTATGAAGATCTGGGATGCCATGTGCGATACCATGTTGTCGACCGGTGCCAGAAGAGGCGCCATGATGGGTACGTTGCGCTGCGATCATCCGGATATTCAGTCCTTCATCGATGTCAAAAAAGAGCCTGGCATTCTAACCAACTTCAATCTTTCGGTACTGATTACCGAAGATTTTGTAAATGCCGTCAACAAAGATGAAGAATGGCTGCTGGTTTTCCCGGAGAAAGAAATAAGCGGTCAAGTAGATAAAGACGCTATACAAAACACGGATTCCGTTTACAGAAAATGGCCGGGATTTAAAGGAAAAGTCCCATGCAGGGTTTTTGGAAAATTGAAAGCCAAAAAACTCTGGGCAGAAATAATGAAAGCCAATTATAACTGCGCCGAACCGGGTGTTCTTTTTATCGATCGTATTAATGCGTTAAATAACCTGAAGTACACGGAAGATATCTTTTGCACCAATCCCTGTGGAGAAGTACCCTTGCCCCCTTACGGCGCATGCAACCTGGGTTCTATTAACCTTACTCAGTTCATCAAACGCCCGTTTACAAAAGAAGCTGCCATTGATATGGAAGGCGTGAAAGAAACAGCAAGGCTGGCCGTCAGAATGCTCGACAATGTGATCAGTATCTCTAATTTCCCCCTTGAGAAACAGAAGATCCGAATTTATCGCTCAAGACGAATTGGGGTTGGTATTACCGGTCTGGCTGATGCACTGATCATGATGAACAAAGACTATGGATCGAATCAGGGACGGGAAATGGCTGAAAACATTATGAGGGAAATCAGTCACGAGGCCTACCGTTCGTCCATAGAGCTTGCCAAGACCCGTGGAAGCTTTCCGGATTTCAAAGCACAAGCGTACCTAAAACGTCCCTTTATTAAGCAGCTTCCGGCTTCTATCCAACAGGGTATTAAAAAATACGGAATTCGGAACAGCCACCTGCTTTCTATTGCTCCTACAGGGAGTATCAGTTTGCTGGCAGGTAATGTATCCAGCGGACTTGAACCGATTTTTGATTACGAATATTCACGCAATGTGCTCAATCCAAATGGTTCGGTCTCCCACTACCGAGTCAGGGATTTTGCCTATCGCCTCTGGGTTGAAAAGTATGGCAGTGCCAATAATTTGCCCGACGCTTTTGTTCGGGCCAGGGAGTTGAGCCCTTTACAACACCTGAAAATGCAGGCCGTTCTCCAACGACATGTCGATAACTCCATTTCAAAAACTATACATGTGCCAGAAAGCTATTCCTACTCATCGTTTAAAAATATCTATAAAGAAGCCTATGATATGAAACTTAAAGGCTGCACCACCTATCGAACAGTGAAAAATAGAAGTGCTGTTCTTTCAAGTGATTAAATTTTTACATTATGTCATCAACCTAACAGAGTTTCATCTTAAGGATGCTTTCAATTGTAACGGAATCAATATAAAGAGATGGCTAACCTGGATTACCAAGTACTCTTACAGATACTCGCCTCGCTAGCCGTTGGTTTGTTGATTGGTATAGAGCGCGGCTGGAGCGAACGTAAAGAAGATGAGGGTGACCGGGTTGCCGGGTTACGTACTTTCAGTCTGATTGGCTTATTGGGCGGTGTTTGGGCCCAGCTATCGGAGATTGTGGAAGCATGGGTACTTGTTGTAGCCTTCCTCGCAGTAGTTGCACTGATTGTCACTTCTCACATCATCGGGACACGTGAGACCGAAGATGTCGGGATAACAACAGAGTTTGCCATGATGCTTACCTTCTCACTGGGTGCATGGGCAGCCTTCGGGTATTATATCTATGCCTTTTCTACTACTGCTATCGTTGTGGCCCTGTTGGGTATCAAACCGATTTTGCACAGATGGGTCAGCAATCTTCGCACCGAAGAGATCTACTCCGGCATCAAACTGTTGCTTATCTCTCTGGTATTGCTGCCGCTCTTACCCGATAAAGGCTACGGTCCCTGGCAATCATTAAATCCCTACTGGATATGGTGGATGGTGGTTCTAATCAGTGGAATATCATTTGTCGGCTATTTCGCAATAAAATATGCAGGTGACAAAATTGGAACTCTCCTAACAGCCATTACCGGTGGACTGGCTTCTTCAACGGCTGTCACGCTCAGTATGGCACAGCTGGCCAAACAGCATAAAAATAAAACGCTATTCATGGGTGGCGTAGTTGTAGCATCTTCCATCATGTTTATTCGGGTATTCATAGAAGTGGCTATTGTAAACAGGATCCTGCTAGACCGTCTCTGGATTCCCATAGCCGTTATGTTCGTCTGTCTGATAGCCGGCGGCAGCTGGCTCTGGTTTCGTCACACAGGTTCAGACACCGGTACCGAGATTGAGCTAAAGAACCCCTTTAACCTCCCCACCGCCCTGCAGTTCGGACTCTTGCTGGGACTTATACTATTGCTCTCCTCGGCTGCTAAAGAGTGGTTCGGAGACCAGGGTATCTATGTATTATCTCTTGTATCCGGATTAATTGATGTGGATGCTATTACCCTTTCCCTTTCACGGATGGCGGAAAATGATCTTGGTGAAGATGTTGCCATAACGGGAATCGTACTGGCCTCGGCTATGAATACCATCGTAAAGGGGCTCCTATTCTCCTTTGTGGCCGGTATGCGAACAGGTCTTCGATTACTTTTAGTGCTGGTCGCATCCGTTATTCCCGGTCTTATTATTGTTTTTTTGATGCTGTAGTGGGGAAGTAGAAATTTTAACTTATGAATGCTACTCCGCCACCGCCCTATAACCTGACTGAATATCCAACAATTCCTCAGTAATTGCCTTGTGGCGTTCACCGGCATAACGTTTGTTAAGTTCCTGTAGGCGTTCCTCAATTTTCTGCTCCGCCACTGTCATGGAATTCAGCCTTCCGGTATGTTCAGCTGCCAATGACTCAGCCATTGCTCTGTAGAGAGAAACCAGGAGATATTGGCGAACCAGCTCGGAAAACAATTCAGTAGGCTCCATAGAAAACTGAGGTATATTATTGGTAGGCCATTCTTTATTTGCAAGCCGGTTTAGCCAGTACCTGTCCAGCGGAAGCAGGTATTGCAGTCTGGGCTGATATCTGCCACGCGCAACCGGTTTATTGTGGATGATCAGCACTTTCCCCGCTTCGTGTTTCTCTCGTAACTCCTCTACAGATGCCAGCAATTGCAAGGCAAAACGATTTAGACCCGATACCGAACCCGGCAGACTGAACACTTTTTCCACATTCTCTCTCTGTTCCAATTGCGAGGCCAACCTTTCTCCCATAACCAGGAAGCGGGAGTCGGAATTATTTTCATCATGCAATTGCTGTTCAATAAAGCCCATAATACGTTCATCGAATGAACCGCAAAGCCCTTGTCCCGAGCCGACAGCAATCACTATGTAACTGCTTTCTTTCCCTGATCTCACATAAGGCATCTCTTCCAAAAGAGTTCGCCCCAATACAATTTGAAGACCCATTTCAACAGTACGGTAATATTCTCCGAGTGATTCTGATGCCTTTTCAAACTGCCGTATACTAACCGATGCCAGAACTTTCATCGTGTTTACGATGGATTGTAGATCCTTAGCATTTCTTATTTTCCTTTTATAGTGTTCAACGGTCTGCATCTTCTGTAACCTCCTCAGATTTTTCAATGGGAAAGTTTTGCTGCAGCACATTTTTGAGGCTTTCCGTCAACTCTCGCTGCTCGTCTTCGCTCAATTGCTTTCCCTCACTGATTTTAATTCTGATCGGTTCCATTTCTTGCGACATATATTCGCGAATAACTTCACACGCAGATGAAACTTGCTGTAGTTCCAGCCTGTCAAACAATCCCTCCGTTACCGCAACAAGCAGCCCGATCTGTTCGAATACCTCCAGGGTATTGAATTGGTCCTGTTTGAGAACTTCCCTGATTCTCCGGCCTCTTTGAATCTGTTCCCTGGTATCTTCATCAAGACGTGAGCTGAACCTGGAGAATGCTTCCAATTCTTCAAACTGGGAATAGGCCAGCCTCAATTCTCCCGTAACCATCCGGTAGGCAGGCAGCTGGGCAGCGCCTCCCACACGTGACACGGATTTACCCACATCGATAGCTGGCAGCACGTCTTTTCGAAATAAAGATGGTGAAAGATAAATCTGACCGTCTGTAATAGATATCAGGTTTGTGGGAATAAAGGCTGAAATATCCTGGGCCTGTGTTTCAATGATTGGTAGTGCCGTGAGGCTGCCCCCTCCCAATTCTTTCTTTAAGTGCGTGGATCGCTCAAGCAGTCGGGCGTGGATATGAAAAATATCTCCGGGATAGGCTTCCCGCCCCGGCGGCCTGCGCAATAAAAGAGCCAACTCCCGGTATGCCCGGGCATGCCAGGTCAAATCATCATACACAATCAGTACATCCCTTCCTTTTTCCATGAAGTATTCACCCATACTGGTTGCAGCATAAGGCGCTATGTACTGCAGTCCAACCGGAACGCTGCTGCTGGCAGACATTACTATACTATGCTCCATAGAACCATATTTCTGCAGATCTGCAATCACACGGTTCACCTCAGCACGTTGCTTGCCTATGGCACAGTAAATACAGATGACTCCGGAATCTTTTTGGTTGATGATACTGTCTAGAGCAATGGCCGTTTTTCCGGTTTGCCGGTCCCCGAGTATTAGTTCACGCTGCCCGCGTCCGATAGGCAGCAGGGCATCAATAGTTACGATACCGGTTTGCAGCGGTGTGTCCACGGATATTCGACTCATAATAGTAGGCGCCGGTCGCTCTACCGGATAATAATCAAAATGCCGAATATTGCCTTTGCCGTCGGAAGCACGACCAAGAGAATCAACGACTCTGCCAAGCAGCGAATCACCCACTGGCACTTCAAGAACACGTTCGGTTCGAAACACTTCTTCTCCGGCTTCGATAGTATGTTCATCATCCAGAAGAATAACACCGATCTCTTTTGGGTCCAGATTATAGGTAAGTCCCAGTGACCCGCTAGAGAATCGCACAAGTTCATCCGTCAAAACGTTCGGTAGGCCGTCGACACGAGCGATACCCTCTCCTACAGAAAGTACTCTTCCTGTTTCCCGTACAATCAGCCCCGGATCCTCTTGCCATGCTTCGTTTATGGCCTCAAATACATCATCAACAATCGCTATAGCAGATTTTTGGTATTTCACAGGGACGCCTCAAATCATAATCCTTGTTTTATAGTCTGGTGCTCTTTTTCCTTTTTCCCGGTCTGAAACAGGTGTTCCAGGTTTTCGGTGAGATCTTCGAGGTAAATATTGGCATTCCATCCTATTTTCCACCCTTCGGCTCGCATCTCAATTCCGAATCCCAGTCGTGAAGAGATCTCGAATTCACAATTCAACTCCGCGGAAAATACCTCCTTCAGCACATTTTTTATCTCATTTTTTGTCTCTTCCGGCAACTCAAAAGAGCTGACAACCTTCATTTTTCCCTCACCAAAATCCAGGGCCGACTGTAGCGCCCGCTTTCGTTCTTTTTTATCCATCCTCTTCAATAGCTCAATAAATTTTTGGATGGTCACCTCTTCGAGACTTCTGCTGGCAAGGCTATTGACCAGTTTGCGAAGCAAGTCTATGGCGTTATAAGTAGCCTGTTGATGCAGCTCATTGAAAAATGATTCTTTTTCCAGCTCAATAGACTCCTCCCAGTTTTTTTGCATAGTCTCCACTTGCTTGCGAGCCTCATGTTCCAGCTCTTTACGTTTCTCATCAGCCTCTGCCTTTGCTTCGCTAATCATCTGTTCCTTTTTATGCTCCAGCTCATCCAGTTTTTGTTGGTAGGTTTCTCGTTTAGTTTCTGCTTCTCCCAGTTTTTGCTGTGCCTCTTCCAAGCGAGATGTTACTTTTTGCTCTCTTTTCTCCATGACATCTCTAAGAGGTCCGTAGAGAAATTTTCTAAGCAGGAACAGCAGAATAAGAAAGTTGACAATCTGGGCCGTTAATGTGAACCAGTCTATATTCATATGACTTTATAGTCCTGTTACGTAATCCCAAAATGGATTCGCAAAGATTATGATTAAAGCAACTACGAAACAGTAGATCGCCGTTGATTCTACCATGGCCAAACCCACAAAGAGTGTCCGGGTGATACTGGGTGTTTCATCGGGCTGTTGGGCTATAGCATTAAGCGCCTGCGATAATGCTCGACCCTCTCCAAGGGCAGGGGCAATGGATCCGACGGCTATCGTGAGACCTGCCATGATGATTGAAACCATTCCAATTATGCTAATAGTATCCATTTTAGTATGGTTAAGTTATAATGTTCAATTGATTCCACTCTCTATGCATACCTATTATCCTTCCTGTTTTTCCAACTGTTTAAGGTTTTGAACTCGTGTTGCCGAGGCGATATATACCAAAGCCAAAATGGCAAAGACATAAGCCTGAATGACCCCAATCAACAGACCGAAAGCTTGCATGACAACCGGAAAAAAAAGCGGACTCAGGCTTAATAAAATGGCTATGATAAGACTGCCGCTCATTATATTGCCAAACAGTCTGATAGCCAGTGCGAGTGTTCGGGAAAGTTCCCCGATAATGTTAAACGGTAGCATAAACGGCGTGGGCTGAATGTAATGCTTCAGATATCCGGAAAATCCCCGGTTTGAAATACCGAAGACCGGCACCGCGATAAATACACAGATGGCCAGAGCTACAGCCGTAGAAAGTGATGCCGTAGGTGATTCTATGGCAGGTATTACACCGATGATATTTGAAACTACAATGAACAGGAAAAGTGTACCGATAAATGGCAGGTACTTATCGGCTTCTTCATGTGTTTCTTCGCGGATTTGATCCAACACCAGCACCACAAATGATTCGAGCAAAGCCTGTCCTCGCCTGATATTCAGTCCGGATGTCAACTTCCTAGTAACAACCCAGGAAAAAACGATAAGCAACAGCATTACCAACCAGGTATTTAGAAGGGTTGCATTCACTTTCAGGAAACCTTCCTGCCAATAAATAATATCATCAATATTGAATTCCATCCGTCTTTTTTTAAGTGTAAATACTTGAATGGTCTACCTTTCCCAGCTTTGATAGCAGCAGCTGCCGCATGGCCAGGAATGAGATCAGAGCAATAGCAAGATACGCCCAGTGGTAGATCACCATGGCATAAAATACCAGCAATACAAAAGCTGCCCTGACGGCGAAACTTAACAGGAGCAGCGTATATGACAACTTATATTGAGCTATTTTATTCACTGTAAGCCAGAGCCCGCCGAAATAGATAAATCCGGTCAACGCACCGCTTAGCAATGCAAAAAGTATGATTATCCAGTCCATGGTATTCCTCAATGGTTATGTTTTTTTTGACTTTGGCTCTCATGCTGAACCCAGTACCAGGCATTCCAGCATCCTATCATAATGCCCAGAACCAGCATCATCAGGGTCCATGAGTACGGACTGTCGTAGGCGCTGTCTATCCATATTCCGAGTCCTAGCAGCAAGATTGTGGGAATTGCAACCGACCACCCCACTAATCCGAACATACCCAGTCCGTAGAGCAACCCTTTACGGTCTTCGCTGCGAACCTCAATCTTGCGACGGGATTTTTTCCTGACGCTTTTTTGAAATTCTTTTTCGCTATGTTCTTTTTCACTTTTCAATAATGTCTTTCCCTGTTTTTTTCCAGATCCACAAAATGCTGCACCAGCTCAGCTTCAAGATTTCGTAAAGCCATAACGGAAGCCTGTTCTGTCTCTTCGACTTCTACGAATTTCTGCTTCACCAACTCTTCCAACTCTTTCAGATCCTTTCCTGAAATCGCGTTGAGTGCTGAAACCAGTACTTCCTTACCGCATTTGACCAGAATACCGCTGTCGATAGCGGTAAAAAACTCTTCCTCACCTATGTAATAATAAAAGATGCCGGCCCTTAGAGCCGAGGTGAAATCAACATGACGCGGCTTTAGACAGAAGAACCCGTTCTGACCGTCAGCAATGATTTTGTCTACCTGCCGGTCTGCTATAATCTGCTCCGGCGTCATTATTTTCAGATGTATCATGCTATTGCTCATCAGAATGCACCTCGTCAATACTGCCAATCATATACAGCTTTCTTTCCGATATCTCGTCAAACTCGCCCTTGATAATTCGCTCACAGCCGTCGATAGTCTCTTCAATTGCCACGGCTTTGCCTTCCTTTCCGGTAAACTGCCGTGTCACCCCAAAGGGTTGCGTAAAAAAGCGCTCAAGCCTGCGTGCTCTCTGTACTGTTTGTTGGTCCTCTTTTGAAAGTTCTTCCATGCCAAGCATGGATATGATATCTTTAAGCTCTTCGTATTGCGACAGAATCTGTTTTACCTTTTGGGCTATCCGGTAATGCCGTTTGCCTGTGATGTGTGGAGCAAGCATTTTTGAACCAGACTTCAACAGGTCAATAGCTGGATAAAGCCCTTGACTGGCCCGTTCTCTCGAAAGAACAATGAATGAGGAGAGATGGGAAAAAGTGTGTGTCACTGCCGGGTCGGTAAAGTCGTCCGCAGGTACATAAACAGCCTGTATTGAGGTAATGGCTGCATTTTGTGTGCTGCAGATACGCTCCTGTATTTCTGCCATTTCACTTCCAAGTGTAGGCTGATAACCCATTCGGGAGTTAATCTTTCCCATCAGGCCGGATACCTCAGAGCCTGCCTGCACAAAGCGAAAAATATTGTCAATCAACAGAAGGACATCTCTGCGTTTTTGATCACGAAAGTACTCCGCCATGGTCAATGCCGATTGGGCCACCCGAAAACGTGCTCCCGGCGGTTCATTCATCTGACCGAATACCATTATAGTGTGATCCAGTACCCCGGCAGCCTTGATCTCTTTATACATTTCAACAGCTTCACGGTTTCGCTCTCCTATCCCGCAAAACAGGCTAACTCCCTCATGCTGTGATACCATGTTCCTGATTAACTCCATGATGAGTACAGTCTTGCCTACTCCTGCCCCACCGAACAGTCCGGCTTTTCCTCCTCTTTCTATGGGAGAAAGCAGGTCAATCGCTTTGATTCCGGTTGGCTGAATACCCTGCTCCGAATGTTGTAGGGTCAATGAGGCTGAAGAGTGAAACATGGAGCGGCTGTCCTCACCGCTAACAGCTCCTTTCTCGTCAATAGCATCACCGAAAAGATTAAAAATGCGCCCAAGTAGATCCTCACCCACAGGTACTTTAACCGTGGTGTCATCATCAAACACACGTAATCCCCGTCTGATACCGCGAGTGGAGTTGAGTGCCAGCCCCCGTACGGTTTGATCGTCCAGATGGGCTGTCACCTCAATAATTACCTTTTTATCACAATCAACCACCAGCCGAGACTGCAACTCCGGCAGCCTTTCCTCAAACCGGACGTCAACTACGCTACCCCTGATGGCGGTCACCTTACCACAATTTCTCGCACCTTCATTATCTCTATAAGACTTGCCATTCATTATTGAAAGTGCATGTGCCATGGTTGACCTTCTGTTATGTAGTTACCTCCCTCCTGGCCTTTTCAGCTTCGCTCACGTGCTTAAGTACTTCCACAACACTGTCGGGATTCACAGAAATGGAATCGATATTACAGTCAACCAGGAACCGGGCATATTCCGGCTGATCACTGGGAGCCTGACCGCAAAATCCTACGGGGCAGTCCACTTTATGGGACTTTTTAATGACATCTCGTATAGACTGCTTGACAGCTTCATTATTCTCATCAAAAAGGTAATTCAAATCGGTAGAATCGCGGTCAACTCCAAGCACAAGCTGGGTCAGGTCGTTCGAGCCAATGGAAAACCCGTCAAAGCGCCGTGCAAACTCTTCGGCAAGAATGATATTTGCCGGTATTTCACACATCATGTATACCTTGAGGTCTTGTTCACCCTTTCTCAGTCCGTTTTTTTCCATCTCCTGTAATACACGGTCTGCCTCATCCGTGGTACGACAGAATGGAATCATCACGATCACATTTTCTAGGCCGATATCTTCTCTCACTTTCTTGATGGCCAGGCATTCAAGTGCGAAGCCCTCCTTATATCCCTCGGAATAGTAACGGGAAGCCCCGCGCCAACCCAGCATGGGATTCTCTTCATCAGGTTCGAACTCCCGGCCTCCTATCAAATCAGCATATTCGTTGGTTTTGAAATCACTGGTTCTCATAATGACAGGATCAGGGTATTGAGCCGCGGCTATTTTGGCAATGCCGGCAGCCAGTCGGTCAATAAAAAATTCACGCTTGTCTTTGTAATGGTAGGTAATCTTTCTGATATGCTCGCGCGCCGTCTCCTCAATCACACGGTCAAAATGAATGAGGGCCATTGGATGAATCTTTATATGATTGCTGATAATGAACTCCATACGTGCAAGCCCAACCCCTTTAGCCGGCAGACGCCACCACTTGAATGCCGATTCGGGTGTGGCAAGATTGATCATGATATCAGTCTGTGTGTCGGGCAGTTCACCCAGATTTATAGTTTCCTTCTCAAATTCAAGGTGACCGTCATAAACCTGTCCTTCATCTCCACCCGCACACGAAAGGGTTATCTCTTTTCCTTCTTTTAGAACTTTGGTACCTGTTTTGGTGCCCACGATGGCCGGGATTCCCATTTCTCGACTCACAATAGCAGCATGACAGGTTCTACCGCCAGAATCGGCGATGATTCCCTTCACTTTTTTCAGAGCCGGTACCCAGTCGGGTTCGGTCATCTGTGTTACCAGAATGCTGTCTTCGTCCAGTTTTTCAAGTTCACTGATTTGCTCTACTTTGCGCACTTTGCCATGGACGATATTGCTGCCTATGCTGATCCCGGTCAGTATCGGGTTTTCACCTTTTTGCTGCAGGTGATAGGTATTGAACTCGTTTTCGGAGACGTTCGACTGAACCGTTTCCGGCCTTGCCTGAACAATAAAAAGTTCATCGGTCTTATCGTCCTTCACCCATTCTATATCCATAGGTTTGCCGTAGTGCTCCTCAATATTTTTTGCCCAAAGAGCAAGTTGTATGATCTCATCATCCTCGAGTACAAATGCGGCCTGTTCTTCGGCTGAAGTTTGGACATTCACGGTTCTGCTGACGCTGTTCGATGCATAAATCATCTTTTGTTCTTTACTGCCCAGCTTTTTCTCAATAATCGGTTTGAAAGATTCTTTTTCCAGCAATGGCTTGAAAACAAGGTATTGATCAGGATTGATGATACCCTGAACAATATTTTCTCCAAGACCCCATGCAGCGTTGATCAAAACCACATTGGGAAACCCGGTTTCGGTATCCAGGGTAAACATGACGCCAGATCCCGCCTTGTCAGCACGTATCATCCGTTGTACACCGATTGACAGAGCAACGTCAAGGTGGTCAAACCCTTTTTCGTAGCGATAGGAAATAGCTCTGTCGGTAAATAAAGAGGCATAACACTCCTTACACATCTCAATGAGTTGCTCTTTTCCCCTTACATTCAGAAAAGTTTCCTGAAGTCCGGCAAAACTGGCTGTCGGCAAATCTTCAGCCGTGGCGCTGCTTCTCACAGCTACGGCAATGTTGTTGATCTCGGTTTTTTCACACAGTTTATCATAAGCTTTTCGTATAGCTTCCGCTACCGGTATCGGGAAGATACCATGGTGAAAAAGCTCACGAATCTGATGTCCCGTGTCTTCAAGGCTTTGGGACCCCTCTTCATATTTCTTTAGTTCCTTTCGAATCGGCTCTTCCAGTTTATTTTCTTGAAGAAATTTACGGTAGGCGTACGAGGTGGTGGCAAACCCGTCGGGTATATTGATACCCATAGGTACAAGATTGCGAGCCATTTCCCCCAGGGATGCATTTTTACCGCCCACAAATTTAAGATCATCCATTCCCAAATCATCAAACCAACGAATTAGTCCGTTTTGCTGATTAACCATAGCCTACCTCACAAATTTAGTTCCAGCTCTATTTTGCTATATAACCGCCATCCACCAATAAGGTGTGACCGCAAATAAACGAAGCCTTTTCTGATGCAATCCATACTATAGCTTCAGCAACTTCATCTGCCTGCCCCAGGCGGCCGATGGGATGTAGTGATATTGTATTTTCTTTAGCTTCTTTGTCGGAAGTAATACCGGCTCTATCCAGCATCGGTGTTTCAATAAATCCGGGGCATACTGAGTTGATGCGAATGCCCTGAGCGGAGTATTCAAGTGCAGCTGCTTTAGTGAGCCCGTTCAGGCCATGTTTGGCTGCCGTATATGCCGGAGCTTCTGCAAACCCAACTTTACCAAGTATGGATGAGACATTAACGATAGCTCCGCCCTGCTTCAAAATGGCAGGAATTTCGTATTTCATGCAGAGCCACTGCCCTCTCAGATTGATGTTAAGAACCCTGTCCCAATCTTCTTCAGTATATTCGGCTGTCACAGCCAATTTACCTTCAATTCCTGCATTGTTACAGGCGTAATCCAGCCTTCCGAACTTTTTCAGTGTCTTATCAATCATCTCCTTCACTTCCTTGCTTTTGGAGACATCAGTGACTGAGATTAGCGTCTTACCACCCTTCTCCTCAATCAGCTTGGCGGTCTCTTTCAGTCCCTCTTCATTAACATCACTGATAACAACCCTGGCACCTTCACGAGCAAATGCCAATGCTGTTGCCCGCCCGATTCCAGCCCCGGCTCCGGTTACCAATGCTACTTTGTTTTTCATGGTCATAAAGGTTATAAGTTAAACCGTTCCGATTTTTGTGAATCAATAGTGTAATGACAGGTTGATATTCCAAAAATGGAATAGAGCGGGCAAAATCCCGAGATTCCCGACACCAATGGGATGATTCCGATAAGCCCCCATAGGCTCTGGTATGCAATGCCGGCAGCAATTATAATGAGGGATGTGATAACGCGCAGCAACCTGTCTAACTTTCCTGTATTATATCTCATAGCAGATTATTATTTATTATTTCAATTAAAATAGAATCAACCCGTCACGGCTGATTCTATCGCTCGTATTAAGGATATGCCACTTCACCTAGTCAATACTTACTTTCTTAGGCTTTTTAACCTCTGCTTTAGGAATGTCAACAGTCAACACTCCATTTTTGAATGTTGCCTTAATCTTGTCTTCCACCACGTCAGCAGGCATAGTGAAAGCCCGTGAAAATTTACCCAGGTATCTCTCTTTTCGAATGAAGTCTTTATCTTCTTCCTTGGTTTCTCGGCTTCTCTCACCACTTATTGTCAATCTATTATCTGTGAAACTGACATCTACATCATCTTTTTTCAGACCGGGAAGGTCCATAGTCAGTATATATGCGTTTTCGGTTTCACTCATATCAGTATCCGGAGCCCACAGCTCCATGCCAAAGCCTCCGTTACCGCGCCGTATCCTGGAAAATGGAGATATGTCATCGAAGATGAGATCCATATCTCTTTTGATAGCTTCCAGCGGCGACATATCTGAATATTTGGTTAATGTTTTCATGATACTATACCGTGTTTTGCGAATTTTCTGAAAGGCATTATACCTCTCATCTGGTGTACAGCATCAATTAAATAAACTTGTCCGGAAAAGACATTCAGTGAGACTCTCAAGATGTGTGTAGGAGATAGGCAGAATAGGTTTTAGTGGATATCCCTACATGGAAAGATAAGCCTGATTAAAGGTGTGTATCCTTACTCATTGGGCTTAAAATCAGGCTTTAAAAATGAAATTTGGGGTATAAGGTGTAAGTTAACCTGTAACCTCACTCGACATCAATATTGACTTCGCTATTCCTGTTGTTCTCTCCTTCTACCCATTTCACGGCATGCATCATCAATTCGGTAGCATTGTCCAGGTTCAGTTTGGTCTTGATGCGGGCTCGGTACGACTCCACCGTTTTAACCGAAAGATGCAGCTTTTCAGCTATCTCGCGTGTAGTATTACCCTTGCCAGTAAATTCAAAGACTTCGAGTTCACGGTCACTCAATTGGTCGATAGGTGAATCGTTTATCTCCTTTTGACCTCTGGCCATGCCCATCAGTAATTTTTCGCTGACTTCTTCACTGACATAGATGCCACCCTTCAATACTTTCTTGACCGCTTTAAGCAGTTTTTCTCCTGCCTCCAGCTTCATCAGGTAGCCGTGAGCACCTGCCCGTATAACTCTTTCTGCGTAAAGAGACTCGTCATGACGTGAAACGACCAGCATTTTAAGCTCATGGTCAAGCGTTGAAAGATGTTTTACGAGTTCGAGACCGCTCATCCCGGGAAGGGATATATCAATAATAGCCAGGTCCGGAGATAAAGTATCGAACTCCTGCAAAAATGCCTCGGCATGGCTGAATTGCTTTAGCACCTCAATGCCGTGCTCCGCTTCCAGCGTCATCGCCAGCCCTTTTTGCATCATGGGATGATCATCGACAATAACTATTCGTTTTTTATATTCGTTACTCATAATAGGATATCCGATTTGTTGGTTTTGATCAGAATGTCTGATTCAGGTATGAGACATTCGATTTGTGTTTTGCCATCGCTGCTTTCCCCTATCTGAAGATCCCCGCCCGACATATGTGCCCGGTAACGCATAGTGTGTACGCCTAAACCGTCTTTTGAACCCTTTTCGGCTGCTTTTTCAAAACCTATACCGTCATCTTCCACAACCATTCTGATTTTGTCATCCAGGTTTTCCAGGCTTACATGTATGTTATCTGCTTTCCCGTGCTTCACGGCATTGCTTATCGCTTCCTGGGCGATACGATACAGATGTATGGCCGCAGTTTGATTGTCCACTTTAACATCCCCATTTCCTTCAAACTTGCATTTAATATCGAACAATTTTCTAGCCCTCCTACATAACTGTTCCAGAGAAACGGTTAGGCTGCCTGACTCAACTTCTACCGGGGTCAGGCTGTGAGATAACGTACGGGCATAATTATCCGCTTCCTTGATCATTTCTGTAATTTCTTTAAGCTCGGAAGAGCCGGGTATGCCATTGGCTTCCATTTTCTGGGCAAGGTTCTGACTCATCAGCCCGATACCGGTAAGCATCTGACCCAACCCATCATGCAGATCCTGTCCTATGCGTCGCTTCTCCTCTTCGCTGATTTGAATAATTTCACGTTCCAGTTCTCTTTTCTCAGTCAGGTCTTTAATCAGCCCGGTAAATATTTTGTGATTGTCCCAGTTAACTTCACTTACCGAAAGTTCCATAGGGAAGGTAGAGCCATCCTTTCTCCTTCCTCTTACCTCCCGATCCGTACCGATAATCTTTTTCTTACCGGTGCTCAGATAGTTTTTCAGATATTGATCATGACGATCCTTATGCGGAGATGGCATTAGCATCTTGATGTTCCGGCCGAGCAACTCTTCTTCTTTGTAGCCAAACATCTCTTCAGCCGATTTGTTGAAGCTTAGAATGATACCCCTGGGATTTATTGTAATCACGCCTTCTACCGTAGTTTCAAGTATGGCGTTTGCAAGAGCCTTGCTCTCCTGCAGGCGGGATTCAGCTTTTTTCTGTTTTGCAATATCACAGGCCGATCCTACAATGCCGATGGGATCCCCTTCTTGATTTTTCAACAGCCTTGTTTTTATATCCAACCAGACCCATGCTCCGTTTTTATGCCTGCCAAGCCACTGGCCGGTCATGGTACCTCCCTCATTTAGATTTTCTAAATCATCCACAAAATTATTCTTCCGCCTTTTGGGGTACAAGATAGAAGCTTTTTTCCCGATGATCTCGTCGCTCTTGTAACCGAACAAACGTTCTCCACCCTCGTTCCAATAAATAATAGTTCCCTCAAGGTCAGTGACAATGATGGCGTGATAGATATTATTCAATACATCTTCAGCAGAAAAGCTCTGCGAGTGTAGGATGCTAGAACCTGCTCTTTGTTTGTCTCCCATAATACGAGCAATTTAATTCGGCTAATAAAAGACAGAAATTAGGTTATTGGAATACTGCTGAAAATCATATGAACTTGCAAGTTTTTCCCTCTTTATGCACTAATATTATACTTTGTAAACTCATTTCTTTGAAATCATGATAACAAAAAAGGGAATGATCCCAAGTAGTATATTCCCCTACATTTCTATCGTCTTAAGGAGTACGGGCATGGCGCGATTTTGCCTCTGACATACTATCGTAATTCTTCTTTACCATAATCAAAACACCTAATTAAATCGATTATGGAAAAGATTACCTCAGTAAAAGAATTCCAAACAGAAGTTCTTAAAGACCTATACAATGCAGAGGTATTGACTGTTACGGAGTTACTTTATTTCAAGAATCTGGCAGAACGACCTGATCTCAAAGATTTGATCCAAGATTATCTTTACAGCTGCAGGTCGCATATAACAGCCTTGGAGGAGTTACTGGATGACGGGAACACCCCCTACTTCGAAGATCATTGCCGAACGATGAAATCACTCATCCGGGAATCCAAAAAACTGGTCGAACAGTGTGGCAATGAAACAGTCAGAGAACTTGCAATTATTACTGCTCTTCAAAGAATCAGTACCTGTAAGAAAACAGCGTATAAATCACTGTTGAATTCCGGCGCCAAAACTCCAGAAAAGAAATATCAAACAAGGATGAAAGAAATTATTCAACGGGAGTATGATATGGAAGTAGCCTTAGAGAATATGATAGCTGATAACATAAACTTTAAAATGCCCGCATCATGAAAAATGTAGAAATTTTTGATCTGTATGATCTATTAATGGAACAGCTCCGGGATCTGTATGACGGAGAACAGCAGCAGCTCGAGATTTTGCCAAAGCTCGATGAGCTTGCCGACTCTTTTGAACTGGAAGAGATTGTGGAGTATCACCGCAAGGAAACCATACGGCAAAAAGATAGGCTGGAAAAGATTTTCAGACTTTTGAAAGAAGAACCCGAAGGCGAATCCTGTGACGGTATCAAAGGATTGATCCGCGAGACTTTGAAGCTGGCAAGGCGCTGCAAAAATCCGGAAGTACGTGACGCATCTATTATTACTTCTCTGCAGCATATCAATCACTATGAAATGGCTGGATACGGTACGGCCATTGCTTATGCCAAACAGTTAAATCGTCATGACCTGGCTGAATTGCTGCTGGAGACACTACGCGAAGAAAAAGCCAGCGATATGGGGCTCAGTGAAATTGCTGAAAACCATATTAATCCCGATGCAAAATGGTCATTTATTGTAGAAAAAGCAGGAAAAGAGAAGGTTTAATGTCACTAAATGTCCGGCAGGCATCCCAATGTGCGGTACTAATACAAACTGTAATTAAAGCGGAGTACCTATGTCACTACAAATCAGTCATATCCTCTTACCGACCGACTTCTCGGAAATCTCAGATAAAGCATTGCCTTTCGCATTGGAATTAGCCAAACGTAATAAGGCCTCAATCACCATGATGCACACTATCGAAGAGCCCTATGATTTTGCACCCATGCTAGAAGACATCAGAAAACAGGTCAATCGTAAAGTTAAAACCCTCTTCAAAGATAAGCTTGAAGAGATAGCAAAACGCAGTGAATACAGCGAGTTGGATATCGATACCAGCATACAAAACGGACGAGTGTCATTGGCTATCCTGGAGGAGGCAAAACTCAGCAAAGCTGATCTTATTGTCATGGGGACAACCGGTGCCACAGGTCTGCAAAAAGTGCTCTTCGGTAGTAACGCTTCTGAAATCATTCTGCAATCGAAAGTACCGGTACTGGTAGTACCCAAAAATTCCGGCTATAACGGCTTGGAGCACATTACATTCCTGACGGACTACAATGATGGAGATCTTAATGCACTGCAGGAAACGGCTGATATTGCCGGTTTATTCAACTCCAAAATCACGGTGCTACATATTGCAAAAGAACGCAACTTAAAAACGGAGACCATGCATCGCGGATTTATAGATATGGTAACAAAACAGCTGAACTACAAGGATATGGATTTTGAATTGGTCATTCAGAACAATTTCATAGCCGGAGTGGCAGATTTCCTTGAAACTAAGACCACTTCATTAATTACCATGGTGCGGTATAAAAAGCCTTTCTTCTCCAAACTACTTAGCAGGAATCACTCTAAAGAGTTAGGCTTTTATAGCAAGCTACCGTTGCTGGTACTCATGGGAGAATGAAGCAACTAAAAGACATTCTGTAAAAGAATTCACAAATAAATCTTCACCCTAACGATTTCAGCCATGTATACATCAATTCTAAAACTCCCGGTTGAAAATTTTTACCTGGAAGGCGAAATCTCCCTTCCTGTAAAAGCGGAAAGCCTTATCATTTTTTCCCATGGCAGCGGCAGCAGTCGTTTCAGCGCACGAAATAATATGGTAGCCAGAGAGCTGCACAAGGCAGGTTTCGGTACCCTGCTATTTGACCTGATGAGTAATCATGAAAAAGAGGATTATGAAAAAAGATTCAACATGGATTTGCTCACCCGGCGCCTTGTCAGTATCACTCTCTGGATCTATCAGCATTCGGAGTATACCGATTTAGACCTGGGCTACTTCGGGTCGGGTACCGGAGCTGCAACGGCACTGCGGGCAGCCGCAAAACTTGATTCCATGATTAAAGCCGTGATATCCAGGGGCGGACGTTTAGATCTTGTCAAAGACGAAGAGCTAAAAGAAGTGAAATGCCCAACCCTGCTGATTGTCGGTGAACTGGATTTCCACACGCTCAAAGTAAATCGCAAAGCGTTTAAGAACATGCATTGCACCAAACAGCTTATGGTAGTGCCCGGTGCTTCACATCTGATTGAAGAACCAGGAAAAATGAAACAGGTGGCAAAAGGTGCTGTGACCTGGTACAGTAAATTCCTGAAGGAAGGCACCATGGATCCGTCTCTTGAGTACGAACTCCCGGGAGAAGATTACAGCTAGATTGGGAAGTAAGTAATTGAAGGTTACATTTAATTTTAATGCAAAGGATTCATTATGTATGAGACATTAAAAGTAAAGCTGGATAAGTCATCCCATCTCAAAGAATACCTGGAGGATCTGCTGCGCTGGGAAAGCGAAGGAGGCAATTCTTCTGACCTGAATGACATTTTGGATGATCTGGACAGTCCCCTAAGAGCAGGCGACGTATTCGAAGTTCAGGAGGGTCACATCATTTCTGAGAAAGAAGAATTTTACCTGGAGGTCAAGATTAAAAAAGTCGAGAGCATAGATCGAATCGATTGAAAAGACGGATGCTGGATGCTGGATGCTGGATGCTGGAAAAAGGTGTCAATTTTGAATAGACCGAACAAATTTATTTCTGGCACCGAGGGAGTTGTGCCACATACACTCCATTGGAGTACTCCCGTTTTAGGCCACTATTCCAGGGATTGAAAACATCTTTCAATTCAATTTATTCGTACTGGACACGGAGCGTCCGGTGCGGCATAGACCACGGAGCGATCGATGAGAAGAGACGAGAACGAACTTTATTTTACTTAGCCTTCCGCTCTGCGGGGGAGCATGCAATTCCCGCTCCGCGGTGATACGCGCTCAGATTACTGTTCACTGTTACAGACACACTGCCAACCTTCCTTCTCCCTTTTACCTTTTCACTTCACACATAAAAAAACCAATACCCTACTTCAGCTGCTTTCTCATATTTGCGATCCCGTCTTTGATATCTTTCCAGAGGATTTCAAAATCATTTTTCAGATCTTTGGAAACCTCTTCCCCGGCTTTTTCAAGCCTGCTCAACTTTTTACGCAGCTCATCGCGTTTCTTTTTTGTCTGCTCCATTTTCTGAGCAAACTTGCTTTTCAAGTCAGAATACTTATCCCCTGCTTTCTTTTCGAGTTCCGTCAACTCTTTGTCCCAATCTTTAAGCTGGCGGGTCAGTTTTTCAATATATTTTTCTCGTTTCATAGTGCCTTTTGTAAACTTTTTTGTAATCGCTTCAATAGTATTACCGTTTCTTTCCTTCAATTGTTTCATCATAGCAGTCACCGGTACCTTTTTTTAGATTGTATTATTCTTTCAATTCAATTTTTCAGGCTATTCCTCCATAGCTCTTTGATATCTTTTGGCATACCGCTGTAAATATCCTCCATCTCACCTTCACTGATCTTTTGATAGAGCAGCTTTAGCACAGCCTGTAAGGCAACTTCGGCATCTATCGAGGTATTCCCGAAAAAGCCCATCTCAATGGTTTCCAGAAACTCATCAGCATCCAGTTTCTCGGGTTTATCCTTTAGATTATAACCTTCAAAGAACACCCCCCTGACCATAAGCGGCAACTGGGCTGATAGATCAAATACCTCACTTGGAGTAGATCGATCACGGATGGTATGCAGAACACTTCGCAGGGCCTGAAAAGCGATGTCCGGGCGATCTTCCCGGCCCATTTCCACCGCAATGGCGTGCAACCAATAATCAAACTCACTTGTAAATTTTTTTAAGTTTACCCCGGCCTCCTCCTTTTCTTCCGGTCCCACGGTTGATCTTTTCACCTTTTCATCGTGAACTTCACCCTTCTCTTCATCACCCGGTAACGGTTCGTACCACTTTACCTCTTTTTTTGTGTCATTCATAACGGCCTCATTGTTTGTGGTGTTTATACTTTTCCCATAAATAGCCAAATCCACTAATATTTACCGCAAGGCAGAATACCACCCTCCATGAAGGAGTATTCATTACATTGTTAACATAATGATCTTATTGTCCTTCCATGGTATCGGAAGAGTTCTCAGTGAGAGTCCTCTTCTTCACCTTCTATTTCGTTTTCAGCTTCCCTGCCAAGTGTTGCCTCCGTATCAGAAGAAATGGTTGTATTTTCTCTCAATTCGGTATGTCTGATCTGACCTCCTTCATAAGCTGTATACCCAAGTGAAGCTGCAGCAACCAAACTGTAAACCAATAATACCCACATGAATGTGTTCACTCCCTTCGTTGATTTTGAAACCATATACAGTCCCACGATACCGCCTACACCCAATATTATCGTCAGCCATTGAGCAGTAGCGGCCGACTCTTCATGACCTTCGATGATATCATGAGAAACCGTAGGCAAGTCTTCTACAATTTCTTCCGCAGATTCACCGGTTTGAAATGCCACAATGGAAAATATTCCTGCCACAATAAAACCGACGAGGGCAACTTTTTTTATGGACCGGCTTTTGGCCGTAATGCCCCAAACCAGAATTGCAATTGAGAAAAATGATGCCAGTATAGGTACATGATTGATCAATAAATGGTAATGTGCCGCATTCATATTTATGAAGATTAGTTATTATTGGTTTATCAGTTCACTTTACTATCCCAGTAAGGTGAGCCTTCTTCATCTCTTAATTGATATGTGTTTTTGCCCCTCTTCAGAATCCGGGCAACCATGATCTCCTGGTTTTTAAAGTCGATTACGGAACCGCTAACAGTGAGCTCCTCACCAATCTTAATATGTCTAAGTTGGCGGTCGATATACCAAGACGGACCCAAATGTACCTCCATGACCTCCTCTTCGTCTGCTAAAAACAGTATGACGCCACGTGTATCATGCCTGCTCTCCTTGGAATAAAATACTTCTACCACATGACCGGTAAATTCCGTAACGGAGTCAGGATTATAATTTCGGCGATACCTCTTGAGTCCATGAACCGTCCTGTTTATGGCAAGAACTGCCATACCTGCAGTAAATAGAGCTAATCCACTAAGCCACAGCTTAACCACTTTTTCAAGATCACTTGTTTCATTACTCATGGTAGTACAATTTTAATATTAGGCTACAGATTTCACTCAATAATGCCGGAAAATGCATATGTAACCCAATATGGATTATCCAAACTGAAGGATTTGTAGTTTAAATTACTGCTTATTTGTAATGTAAAACCCTACACCTGATAGCTGGAGGAATCACATTCCAAGCACATAAAGCAGTAATCCATTTTATGAAACGGATTAAACCATCAATTAATCCTTCCGCTTCCCATTCTCCATCCTCTCCAGTTCGGTATTCCCTGCCTGTTACGTAATTGTAAAAGCATGTCTCCCCTGTTCACTCTCACGGCAATAATTGCAGGTGCGCCGTCATAGGTAATACGTGAACCATAAACCGTAACCTTATCACCCTTTTCGAAAGAGTATTCCTGTTGTTCCATATACCAAACCGGTCCAAGATGCACAGGTATTGTTGTTTCTTTTGTCTTTACCACGATATGCACGCCGGGTGTCCCCATATTGTTGTTTCCGGTCTGTATGGTTACTTCCGCCACTTCCCCTTCTATGGTTTCCATACTGTTTGCATCAAAATTTCTGGAATACATCTGCTTTTTCATCTTGTTACCTTTTTGCTGGGCTATAGCAAGATCAGGTACTATTGACAGGGCGACCAAAAAAGCCAGACCTGTATAGAGTAATTGTTTCATGATGATCACCGTATTTGTTTCTTTGTTTTCAATTAACTGTTTGTATAGTTACTCTTTTCAGACGAAGCTTCCTTTTCAGGCTGCTGCAATAACGGGAATGGATTCTCATAGGTCGTTTACTTGATTTGTACTTAACTTATTCGGTTCCGATTTACATCGACGGTTCATCACAGTACTCAATGGCAGATCTGAATCACTCACTATTCTTGTTCAAGAATAGTGTTTTCAATCCTAACCCAATTCACTTACGCAAACACCGCACTATGTCGATTCTGTGATTGGAGAATTTTCGAATTCACATCCCGGTATAATCTTAGCTGCCGGTGGATTCCATCGCTCTGAGACGTTTGTTTATACGTTCCATGGCCATTACGGCTTCGTCCATTTGTCCGGTCATATTCTGCAGGCGAGTTCTCAAACGTTCCATATCTTGTTTCATCTCCTCATCCTGCATCATTTCGCGGTTTTGCAGCATCAAATTGCAACGCTCGGCGGCATTTTTCAGGTTACCCAGTACCATACCCAGCTGTTCACCCATGCGATGGGTCATCTGATACTGGTTGCGTATGGTCTCGTTTTTGCTTTGCTCCATTCTCCGGCTCATTTCCTGAGTCATTGTCTGTGTTCGTTCCATCAACTGATTGATATGCTGCATCATATTTTGCATTTGCTGCATCTGTTGCTGCATTTGCTGTTGTCCGGTCTGTTGTGCAAATGGTTGAGCATAGATACCCAGCAGAAGAATCAGCATGATTGGGGTTATTTGTTTAAGCATGTTTGTCACCTTTGATTCAGATTTAAGATTCAATACATAGTAATTCGGTAAGCTGTGATAACCGGAAAGGGATTGGCTGAATGTTGCTGTAGTTAAAATGCGTCGAAACAGGTAGGCTGAAATCCTACATTATGTGGGATTTACAAAAACGACAAAACGAATATACGTTTTGCAAAAAGTGCTCATCACCTTTTTAAATCAGATAGAAAATTTACCCGATTTCACCTGACCCTCTACTCGTTTTTTTATATCTTTACGGGCTCTGAATTAATCATATAAACAATATTAAAGCCGTACCACCGGAACTTGATGGCAAAAGATAAAATTACGATTACCTTCCCGGATGGAAGTACCAAAGATTTTGATAAAGAAGTAACCGGCTATGAAGTAGCTGAATCTATCTCTAAAGGGCTGGCCAGACAGGCTCTCAGTATTACATTTAACGGTGAAATCATAGACCTCGATCGTCCTTTGGAAGAGGATGGCACCATCACCATCAATACATGGGATAGTGAAGACGGCAAGTACACATTCTGGCACTCATCCGCTCACCTGCTTGCAGAGGCCGTGCAGGAACTGTATCCCGAAGCAAAATTCGGTATCGGTCCGCCCATCGAAGAAGGCTTCTACTACGACATCGATTTTGGGGATCAATCTGTGGGTCATGGTGATCTAGAGAAGATAGAGAAGAAAATGATTGAAATGGCCCGAAAGAAATCTGAGTTCCGGCGCCGTGAAGTATCAAAGAAAGAGGCACTCTCTTTTTATAAAGATCGGAACAATAAGTATAAAGTCGATCTGATTGAAGATCTTGAAGACGGTACCATCACCTTTTACGAGCAAGGAGAGTTTACCGACCTATGCCGCGGACCTCATATACCGAATTCAGGCGATGTAAAAGCTGTGAAGCTTACCAATCTCGCCGGAGCTTACTGGCGCGGAGATGTAGACAGTGAACAGCTGACCCGCATTTACGGAATCAGCTTTCCGAAACAAAAACTGCTTGAAGAATACCTGGAACGAGTCGAGGAGGCCAAGAAGCGTGATCATAAGAAGCTGGGCAAAGAACTCGACATCTATATGATGGATCAGATGGTTGGTCAGGGATTACCCGTTTGGCTGCCCAATGGAACCGTGATTCGCCGGAAGCTGGAGGAGTTCTTGCGAGAAGAACAGAAAAAACGAGGGTACCAGGAGGTTATTACACCCCATATCGGTAACCTGGAGCTATATAAAACTTCAGGCCACTACCCCTACTACCAAGACTCCCAATACAATCCCATTGAGGTTGATGATGAAGAGTATTTGCTAAAACCGATGAACTGCCCTCACCATCACCGAATTTATGACAATGAACTGCACAGCTATCGAGACCTGCCCGTTCGTCTGGCTGAATTTGGCAGTGTTTATAGATATGAACAGTCCGGTGAACTTAACGGTTTGTCACGAGTGCGGGGTTTTACACAGGATGATGCACACATTTATTGCACCCATGAGCAATTGAAGGATGAAATTAAGAATTGCATTGACCTGACTGAACTTGTTTTTGGGACCTTTGACATGCCCGTAGATATCCGTCTCTCTTTCCGGGATGATAACGATGAAAAGTATGGCGGAAAGACGGAATACTGGGACAGAGCAGAAAAAGAAATCAAGGAAGTTGCAGATAAAGTTGGTCTGGACTACACCGTAGCCCGTGGAGAGGCCAGCTTTTACGGACCTAAAATAGATTTTATTATTCGGGATGCCATCGGCAGAAAATGGCAGCTTGGCACTGTTCAGGTAGATTATGTTATGCCTGAGCGATTTGACTTGACCTATATCGGTTCTGATAACAATAAGCATCGTCCTGTTATTATCCACCGGGCTCCTTTCGGTTCCATGGAGCGCTTTGTCAGTATTTTAATTGAACATTTTGCCGGTGATTTTCCGGTCTGGCTGGCTCCTACCCAGGTAAAAATTATTGCTATTTCCGATGATCACAATGAATATGCCTATAAATGTGCCGCAGAATTAAAAGAAAACGATATCCGCGTACAGGTAGACGACCGCAGCGAACAAATCGGTGCTAAAATACGCGATGCTGAAACGAGCAAGATTCCATATATGTTAATAGTTGGAGATAAAGAGGAATCAGACGGTACGGTATCCGTTAGAAGGCACAAAGAAGGCGATATCGGAACCTTTGATTTTTCTGAATTTATTTCTAATCTCACCGAAGAGATTGATTCTAAAAAGAATCCTACACACGATAACACATAATAAAATAATAGAGGTTACTTATCGGAAGAAGAAGACGACCACGGGGCAATGACGATCGCCCTAATGTTAACGATGAAATAAGAGCATCTAAAGTCCGGGTGATAAAGCCGGATGAGGGGCACGAAATCGTGCCTATCGATCGTGCCATACAGATTGCAGAATCCTACGATCTCGATTTGGTAGAGGTGGCTCCCGATGCCAAGCCGCCGGTTTGTAAGGTGATCGATTTCGGAAAGTTCATGTACGAGAAAAAGAAGAAAGAGAAAGAAGCCAAGAAAAAGCAGCATACCGTTCAGGTTAAAGAGTTGAGATTCCGTCCAAATACGGATGACCATGATCTGGAGTTTAAAACACGGCATGCCCGGGAATTTCTGGAAGGCGGCGACAAGGTTAAAGCTACCGTTCAGTTTCGGGGACGTGATATGCTTTATACCGAACGCGGTAAAGAGCTTCTACTAGATCTGGCCGAAGAGCTTGAGGATGTCAGTGAAATTGAATCCAAGCCCAATATGGAAGGACGACGCATGATTATGATGCTATCGCCCAGTAAGAAAAACTGATCACATATTTCGCTGATTTACCTTTTCGCACTAATTACATCTTTATAAAAAGGTATTGAATATCTAGCCGGCTTCTATGGTTTCTTCGTAAAGGCCATATCAACGTAATTAGTGTCTTCAAATAATTCTTTGATCTCAGTTTAATCTGAAGGTTATTATTCATATCTTCAAGGCCTTTTAATTCTAAGAAATTTCAAGTAGGTGTTTCACTTATGCCAAAAATGAAATCAAACAGTGGGGCGAAAAAACGTTTCAAAGTTACCGGTTCCGGTAAAGTAAAGCGTAAGAAAGCTGGCAAAAGCCATATCCTCACTAAAAAAACGAGCAAAAGGAAGCGTAAACTTGGCAAAGATACCACGGTCGACAAGACCCAGGAAAAGAATGTCAAGAAGATGATTCCTTATAAGAGCTAATTAAATTAATCATTAACACTTAAATACTCGACAAAATGCCACGATCTACAAATAATGTGGCTTCCCGTCGCCGTCGCCGCAAGATTCTTAAGCAGGCGAAAGGTTACTGGGGCAGACGTAAGAATGTGTACACCGTTGCGAAGAATGCGGTTGAACGAGCGATGCAGTATCAATATCGCGATCGTAAAGTTCGCAAACGTGAGTTTAGAAAACTCTGGATCACACGTATCAATGCAGCTGCCCGTCAAAACGGTACCACCTACTCCAGGCTGATGGGAGCCTTCTCAAAGAAAGATATTCAGATCAACCGTAAGGTCCTCGCTGATCTTGCCGTCAATGATCCAGAGACTTTTACAGCCCTTGTTAAAGAAGCAGAAAGCTAGGGTGTAATGCGTATCATATAAGCCGGTCCCGTAAATCACGGGGTCGGTTTTTTTATTGATGGAGATAAGCCATTTCTATAGTTTTGACCTTGACAACAAATCGGAAACGATTGATTTACTATACCCTCGCAGGTCGGTCATTCTTAATTTCCTGTGCAACAACAAATACCCTAATTAACCACTGAGAAATATCCAGTAAATGCTTTCAGATATAGAGTCCCTCAAAAATGAAATCAAGCAGTATACCCTCTCCAATGAGGAGGAACTGGAAAAGTTTCGACTGACGTATTTATCTAGAAAAGGCAAAGTTCAAGCCATGTTCGGGAGAATGGGCGAAGTGCCCAATGAAAAGAAAGCCGAAGTGGGAAAAGCCATGAACGAGGTAAAAAACCTCGCCCAGAAAATTTACGAAGAAGCTGAAAAAAGGCTGAAGAACCGGCAGGAAACAACACAAAAGGCAACAGATGATATTACACTGCCTGCTCCCCCACTACCTATGGGTTCCTACCACCCGCTTACGCAGACCCTGGAAGAGATGAAGGAAATCTTTTACCGGCTCGGGTTCACCATTGCAGACGGGCCCGAAATTGAGGACGATTTTCATAATTTTACCGCCCTGAATTTCCCGCCGAACCACCCTGCGCGGGATGAGCAGGACACTTTTTTTGTGGAGAAGTACGATGACCCTGAAAAGCAGGATCTTGTACTCCGAACCCACACCTCCCCTGTTCAGATACGCCTGATGAAAGAACAGGAACCCCCGATCCGTGCCATCATGCCCGGCCGGGTATATCGCAACGAAGCGGTAACTCCAAAATCATATTTTCTTTTTCACCAGGTTGAAGCCCTGTATGTGGATACTGATGTAAGCGTGGCAGACTTAAAGGAGACACTGATCAGTTTTGCCCGCCTGATGTTCGGAACCGATGTAAAATACCGCATCCGTCCAGGCTTTTTTCCTTTTACAGAACCCAGCCTCGAAATGGATATCTGGTGGGAAACCGATGGAAGCGGAAAGTGGCTTGAAATTCTTGGGTCCGGTATGGTTGACCCCAATGTCTTTAAGTCCGTTGACATCGATCCGGAAAAGTATACCGGTTTTGCGTGGGGCATGGGCGTTGAACGTATTGCCATGCTTCGACATGGCATGGATGACATCCGCGTTTTTTATGACAATGATATACGATTCCTGGAGCAATTTAAGTAAATCAAGTTACAGCCTGCGGCAGGAACCGTAGTGATATTTTTTGAAAGTTTAAATACAGAGTTATCGAATAATGAACATATCCTATAACTGGCTTAAAGATTTTATTGACCTTGAACTGGGCCCTGAAGAGACAGCAGAGAAACTTACGCTTATCGGGCTGGAAGTAGAAAGCGTAGAAGAATACGGATCCTCGCTGGATGGGGTTATAGTAGGTGAAGTTCTTGACGTAAGCGATCACCCGAATGCCGACCGCCTACGCATCTGTAAGGTTGATACCGGTTCTGAAAAGCTCCAGATCATATGTGGGGCAGACAATGTTGCCAAAGGACAAAAAGTACCGGTAGCTACAGTAGGAACAACACTCCCTGTTAAGCTGGAAGATGGCAGCAATCTCAAAATTAAAAAGGCCAAACTGCGTGGGGAAGAATCGAAAGGCATGATTTGCGCAGAGGATGAGCTCGGACTCGGTACCGACCATGATGGCATTATGGTTCTTGACGAGAACCTGAAGATAGGCAAACCGGTCAATGAAATTTTTGATCTCTATACCGACTACATATTTGATATTGCTATTACACCCAATCGCCCTGATGCGACCTGTCACCTCGGAGTTGCCCGTGATCTGGCTGCAGCACTTAATCTGGATTTAAAGAAACCCTATCAAACAGAATTTGAGGATCAAGGTTCGCTCTCAGATTTTGAAATAAGTATAAAAAACCCGAAGAAATGTCCACGGTACGTGGGAAAGATTATCAGAGATGTTACCATTGAGGAATCTCCCAAATGGCTAAAAGATCGTTTGAAAGCCATCGGGGTTCGTCCCGTCAATAACGTAGTAGATGCAACAAACTACGTAATGTATGAAATGGGACAGCCTCTTCATGCTTTTGACATGAATACCTTAAAGGGCAACCAGATCATCGTCCGGGATTATGAGAAAGAAATTAGCTTTGAAACACTCGATCATGTTAAAAGAGACTGCTCACCGGGTACACTGTTCATTTGCGATGCAGAAGAGCCGGTAGCCATTGCCGGAATTATGGGCGGTGTAGATTCGGAAGTCAGTGACGACACTTCCGACATCCTGCTGGAAAGTGCCTATTTCGATCCCGGTACTATCCGGAAGACAGCCAAGGAACAAACTCTGCAAACCGATGCTTCCTATCGCTTTGAGCGGGGTATCGACCCGGAAATGCAGCGTACAGCCGCTGAACACGCTGCAAAACTAATTGCCGATTTGACCGGCGGTAATATGGAGGAAACGTGCAGTGATGTGCATCCCAAAAAAGCTGAAATACGGGAGTTAAACCTGCGCAAAAGCTATGTAAACCGCCTGCTTGGCACTGAATTTGACATTGCAGAAATTGATACCCTCCTGAATGGATTGGAACTTGAAGAGCTTGATAGAAGTGAAGATGCCATACACTATCGTATCCCAACCTTCCGTCCCGACCTGGAACGTGAAGTCGATCTTATTGAGGAAGTGGGTCGCCTATATGACTACAATAATATTGAAGCTCCGAAACATACGCGCTTTACCTCACCCGAACCTATTAATGACTGGGAAAAACTTAAATCCAAGGCCAAGCGAACTGCCAGCGGACTTCGTTTTAGAGAGATCTATAGCAATTCATTGATGCCTGATAAAGATGCTGAATTACTCGGAGATCTGGATGAAATGATTCATACATTGAATCCCATCTCTACCGATATGACTACTCTCCGCCCTTCCCTGTTGTATGGATTCCTAAAATCGGTAGCCTATAATTTCAATAGAAATGCTAAGGGTGTTCGCTTCTTTGAAGTGGGTAACGTATTTGAAAAAGCCAAGTCGGGAACCTATCACCATAATATTCAGGAAGAGACCAACCTGCTTATGGGACTGGCAGGCTTCAAACATATTGACCACTGGAAGACGGAACCTGAATTATACGACATTTTTGACCTGAAAGCTTCACTGCACAGCTTCCTTAAACAGTTTGTTCCTGAAGAGTCAATTAATACTTCCCAGGAGGGAAACGAACTGCATTATTCTATAAATGACAAACCGATCGGAAGGCTGTTCCAAGTAGACGAGCAACTCCTGGAGGTCTACGAGATCAAACAACCTGCTTTCACGGCTGAGATTTCACTAAGCCGAATGTCAAAAGCCCTGGAAAGTGCTGAAGAGAAAGGTTACGAACCGGTACCTAAATTCCCCTCATTTGACTTTGATTTTGCCGTCATTGTGGACGCGGATGTCCCGGCTGGCAAGCTGTTAAAAACCATCGAAGAGCATGCCAGCGATTCACTAAAAGAGCTGGACATCTTTGACGTATTTGAGGGCGAATCTCTAGGTAAAAACAAGAAGAGTCTTGCCTTCCGTCTCTCCTTCGTTGATAAAAATAAAACATTGACTATCAACGAAGTAGAACCTATAATTGAAAAGGTACTTAAGGCACTGGATAAAAATTATTCAGCTAAATTACGATCCTAATTATCAAGGCTTGCTTTCGAACGACAGTCCACATAATGAGCAATTTCAAAGGCTGCTTGACCAGATCAGGGATGAAGTCGATTCGCTGAAAAATCAGGTGAAGAGTCTGAAGAAAGAAAACTCACAACTCAAAGACCAAATCAAGGAAATTCAGGAGGGTCAGACAGATATTTATTCCGCTATTTCGGAAACCGAACGCATGGCGCTTCGCCATCAGGTTTTGGGCCTCATTTCCAAGATCGATGAACACCTCGAGGACGGACAATGAAATCCATCAAGATCACCATATTAGGCAAGCAGTATCCCCTCAAAGTTGAGGACTCTGAAGTCGAGACGATGATGCGTATTTCCCAGTATGTGGATGAGAAGTTTCGCCAGTATAAAAAAGAACTGAGTAAACAGCCCGAGGCAACAGTAATGGTCCTGGCTGCCTTAAGTATCGCCGAAGAGCTCTTCGAAGAAAGACGACGAAACCGGGAGCTGAACCAGCAGGATGACAAAGTACTGCAAGGGGTTAACAAGTCGCTTGAGAGTCTGATTGAGGAGATTCAAAGCTAAGCTCTTGCATATCAAAGAAGTTCAAGGATAATTACCCACCGGTGTTCAGATTTATCAGTATGCTCCAATAACATAAGCCAATCAACGGTGGTGCAACTACCTCGGAGCCGGAGCCAAATTATATGGTATTGTTCATTTTTGGATGGCCAAAAACGAACCAAAAAACCATTGGGGGTATTGAGATATTGTTCAAACTATAGTTGTTTCTAAAACTGTGCTATTCCACACTAAATGCTTCTTCATTTGACTTTCCCGCAATACCCCCAAACCCCTTACCATTAATACCTAGCTATATAAATTAAGCCAAACGTTTCATGAGCAACATTTACGAATAGAATTCCACCTAATACTCTGAGGGTGTCGTACTCCTGTCCGTTTAATGCTAGATTTACACTCTTTTACCCACTTCTTGAAATGACGATCACAATTTAGTTAAAAGGCCAAATTTAATTCGAAATACAGCACTGTCTGAACGGATGAGATCCCTCCACTGGCGGTCGGGATGACACCTTTAAGGTTAGTGAATTAGTGTAGAAATCTAACTTAAGTATCTTAACCGCACTTGGAGTTGTGAAGCAGATGATTACGGAGGATACATGCAGGCAAGTGGTTGTAAAAACACACCGATGAGATATTTAAAGCAGCTGATAAACCGTAAGGATCTTTGTTTTTACTCTTGCCAAATGTATCCACCGTTCTGCCGAGCAAATCCTGGCGGCGTTTTTTGTGATACTTTTGGACGCCCAAGAGTATCATACAGTGTGATGAACCATTATTACCAAATTTTTACCCAAAAACCCTTTTAGAATTTNGTTTTTTGTGATACTTTTGGACGCCCAAGAGTATCATACAGTGTGATGAACCATTATTACCAAATTTTTACCCAAAAACCCTTTTAGAATTTAATTAAACTAGTAAACAGCATTACCTCGGTGGTACAACCACCTCGCAGCCTGTTTCGTTTTTGTCATTATTGGCTCTGAGGGAGTTGTACTCCCGCCTTCAATGCTCAAAATCCTTTAGAACGAGTACCCTAAGTAATCCGTAAGACGCGTGTCACAGACATGGTTTACTTCAAAAGAAAAACCTTGGGCAGTTTATTTCAAATTCCCATTCTGAATAGCCCTCGTAATTCCTTACCTTTGTGCTTCAAATTTTAGACGATTCTTCAACAATTTATGTCCAAGAATTTACTGAATATCTTATTCATCGGCGATATCGTAGGTGACCCCGGCCTGAACTTGCTGGATACCTTTTTACCGGGATTCATTAAAAAATATGACGCCGATTTTGTGATCGCCAATGGCGAAAATTCCCATCAGGGAAAAGGTATCAACCGGGATATCATAGCAAAGCTTTATGATCTTGGGGTACATGTCATTACCGGGGGAAACCACTCCTTTGCCAAATGGAAAGTGTTTTCCTACATGAAAAATGACGGGAATATCCTGCGTCCCCTAAACTATCCGAAAGGTAATCCGGGATACGGTTACGGCATTTATGACATCCCCGGTATGGACCGAAAAATCGGTGTGCTAAATCTGCAGGGAAGAACGTTTATGAGTGCCATAGACGATCCGTTTTCAACGGCCGATTGGGCTATCGACAGGATTAAGGATGAGACGGATCTGATATTTGTTGATTTCCACGCCGAAGCTACCGCAGAGAAAATGGCACTGGCTTGGCATCTGGATGGCAAGATCTCAGTATTTGTGGGTACTCATACTCATATACCTACTAATGACGCACGCATCCTGCCCGATGGCACAGGCTATATTTCTGATGTGGGCATGACCGGTTCATTTGATTCCGTTCTTGGAATGGACAAGGAAACATCCATGAAACGTTTTATGCTGGGTACGCCTCACCGGTACAAACTGGCCGACGGGAATAATCATATTTGTGGTATACAGGCTAAAGTCGATATGGAAACAAACCTCTGTGTGCATATTGAATCTTTCGTATATCCCACACTAAACAACAGCAAGCTTGAAGAATAATGAGCGAAGCCGATACCATACTAACCGGTTCAAATATTGTTAAAACCTATCCCCAGAAAGATGGAGAAGGAGCATTAACGGTGCTTGATGATGTATCCCTTTCCATTGCACGAGGATCCATCGTCTCAGTAATCGGAGCCAGCGGAAGTGGTAAAAGTACCCTCCTTCATGTACTGGGCGGACTTGACAAACCGGATTCGGGTACTGTTTCATGGAATGATCACAATATCTATACCATGGATGATGAAAGCCTCGCTGAATTTAGAAACACGCAGCTGGGTTTTGTGTTTCAGTTTCATCACCTACTACCGGAATTCACGGCCATTGAAAACATAATGATGCCGGCCCTTATTTCGGGAACGGATTTCTCAAAAGCAAAGACCCGCGCCTCGGAATTAATGGAACAGTTCGGTATTCCCGCCAGAGCCGAACACCGTCCCACACAACTCTCAGGGGGTGAGCAGCAGAGAGTGGCTATGGCAAGAGCGCTGATGAATAATCCCAAACTTATACTTGCGGATGAGCCGACAGGTAACCTGGATGAAGAAAACACCGATATCTTGTTAGATATGCTTTTTAAGCTTCGTGAGTTGGAAAATGTCAGTATTCTGCTCATCACACACGAGAAAGATATTGCAAAACGATCGGATGTTATATATCAGCTGAGTAAGGGTAATTTACATCCATTTTAGATTTTGGTTAAATCCAAAACAATGATAATTTTGACCTCCTTTGAAATCACAGAATAACGTAGTTAAACTTTAAAAATGGCAAAGAAACTTACACAGGAAGAACTTGAACAGGATCCGCTGCTGCAATCGTATGCAAAGGTACAGAGCTTTTACCTGCAGAATAAAAATACCATCATTTGGGCAGGCGTTGCGGTAATACTGCTGATCGCACTTTCTTTCGGATATTATTATTACAGCCAGCAACAGGAAACCCGAGCCCAGGAATTGATGGGTATGGCTGAGACCTACTATTTAAACGGTAATTACGAAAGTGCACTCATGGGATCGGAAGAAGACTTCACCGTTGGCTTTGAACAAATCATCAATAATTATTCGGGTACCGATGCCGCCAACCTCGCTCGCTATTATGCCGCGGTTTGTGAGTATAAACTTGGTAACACCGAACAGGCACTGAATTACATCAACAGCTATGAATTTCCTGACGGCATCATGGGTGTGGCACCTCTGTCTTTTAAAGGTGTACTGCTAACTGAGGTTGGTAATCATGAAGAGGCAGCTCAAACCTATGTAGAAGCAGCAGAACTGGATCTGAACGAATCTACTACTCCTTACAACTACCTGGAAGCAGCCAATGCTTTTCAGGATGCCGGCGATATGGAGCAGGCTCGCGAGTATGCTCAGAGGATCGTGGATGAATATCCGAACAGTGCCCAGGTTGCGGAAGCCCAACGCCTGCTAGGTAAAACTGTAGCTTCCGGCAATTGATAGAACACGGATGACGCTGATGCTACAAATCTGCGCTGATTAGATATATCTACTTAAACTAAATTCCAAACCCTCCAAGGGTCGAACAGACCCTTGGAGGGTTGTTTATATTTATAAAACTCTGTGCACCTCTGTGACTACTTTGTGCTGCTCTGTGTAACAGCCTTTTTACTATCTAACTGAAATAAATCCACAGGAAGGCAATAATGCCTAGTAATCCCAGCGTCCACCAGATAGAGCGCTCGCTTACCTGTGACTGATCCACAGCCTTGCGGTACACCACATCCTTAATCTGCTCTTCATCCGGTTTTTCAGTCAGCAAACTAACGGCGATCAGTATGACCGTACAGATCACAAACAGCAGCAGGGCAAAATGCAGGAAATTGATGGTTGCCAGTTCATACCAGAATCCTGATAGGGAATCTTTGTACAACTCTAAAAAGAACCTGAGAAATCCCAGTACAAACCCGGTAATGAGGGATGTAATCGACCCTTTGCTGTTTAGTCGTTTGTAAAATAGCCCAACCAAAAATACCGCCGTAATGGGCGGAGCTATATAGGCCTGAACACTCTGCAGATAGAGGAACAGCTGATTGGAAAAATACTCCATAAAAGGAATCCAAAGCAGTCCGAATATAACCAGGATCACCGTGGATACTTGTCCCACAACGACCAGCTCATGTTCTGTTGAGGTAGGTTTGTATTTCTTGTAGAAATCAAGCGTGATCAGCGTGGAACAGGAATTGAATACAGAAGAGAGTGAGCTCATCAGGGCGGCAAAGAGGCCTGCAATAACCAGACCACGAAGACCTACCGGTAGCACAGCCTGTGCAAGGACAGGCAGTGTGTCGTTAGGTTCAGCTATATGAAGGGAACCCTGCTGAACCAGTGCATAAGCCACTATTCCGGGAAGCACAAATATAAAGAGCGGCAGCATCTTTAGGTAGCCGGCAAAGATAGTTCCCTTTCGTGCATTGGTCTCATCCCTGGCCGAAAGCACCCGCTGCACGATAAACTGATCAGTACACCAGTACCAGATGCCCAGAATGGGAGCCCCAAACAAGATACCGGTCCAAGGATAGTTGGTATCTTCGGCATCCCTCCATAAACTAAAAAATTCAGGATCTACAACTTCGGTCATTTTCCCCCACCCACCAAGCTCCTGTAAACCAAAAAAGGTGACTGCTAAGGCACCCCCAACGAGCACGAACATCTGCACCATGTCGGTGTATACTACCGCTTTCAATCCTCCGAAGATGGTATAAATGCCGGTAGCTACCACCAGTACGAAAGCACCTACCCAGAAATTCACACCAATAGCCTCAAATACAATCCCGCCCGCGTAGATGGTCACAGATATCTTTGTGAGCACATAACCGATGATGGAAACCACGGATAGATATACCCTGGATTTGCTGTCGTACCTTTTCTCAAGGAACTCCGGCATCGTGGATACATTGCTTTTCAGATAGAAAGGAACAAAGATCCATCCCAGCATTAATAAAGCAAGGCCGGCAAGGATTTCATACTGGGCAACCGGTAATCCTTCTGCAAATCCGCTCCCGGCCAGCCCGATCAGATGCTCCGAACCGATATTGGAAGCAAATAAAGACGCCCCAACGACAAACCAGCCTACATCCCTTCCGGCAAGGAAATAATCGGCAGACTCATTTTGAGATCTTTCCCGACGGGAAGCCCACCAGGCTATGGCAAAAACTGCCAGGAAGTAAACGAGAATAGTAGCAATATCCAGGAAAGATAAATCTATGCCAATAAGATTATTTGTTTCCATATAAGGAAATGTTATTAAACATCAGCTAATTTAAGTTGGTGACATAGATTAAATCTCCCGCAGATTTCGCTGATTTTCACAGAATATATAATTGAGAATCTGCGGGAAATAAAATACCGGGCACTCTAAATCTTGAACGTACTAAATAACTATTAATAATTAATTCGTTATACCACTCCCCCAGAGAGTTTCTCCCGTTCTGCCTCTTCACGTGACATATCTTCGAGCGTTTTTCCTTTTGTCTCTTTCACAAAGAGCTTCACAAATAGGTATGCTACAATTCCGAAGAAGGCATAGATTCCATAGGAGAATCCAAGTCCCATAGATGAAAGCAATACCGGGAAGGTCATGGTGATCAGGAAGTTTGCTCCCCACTGTGCCATCCCGCATAAGGCGAGTGCAGCACCGCGATACTGGTTCGGGAACATTTCGCCCAGCATTACCCACATTACAGGTCCCCAGGAGAATGCAAAGAAAGCTATATAGGCGTTTGCAGCCAACAGGGCATATAAACCTTGATTCCCGGCTAAAGTCAGTGAATCCGGTCCGCCGGAAGGTGCTGTACTGAAAATGTATGCCATAACACCGAGCATTACTGCCTGACCCAGTGAACCGACCAGCAGGAGCGGTTTACGTCCCACTCTATCTACAAGGGCAATTGCGACAAAGGTGAAAAAGATATTCACACTACCGCTGATAACATTTTGCAACAACGCATCGGCTTCTGTAAAACCGGCCGCTTTCCAAAGTGTGGCTCCGTAGTAGAAAATCACATTGATACCGGTAAACTGTTGCAGCATTGCCAAACCGAGTCCTACCCACACCAGTGGGTGTATCTTACCGGTATATTTGCTTATCACATCCTTAAGGCGCGGCTTAACCCCTTCACGGAGCGTGGATCGGATATCATCAACTTTTGCCTTCGCGTCGGCCAGTGGCGAAATATTTTTAAGAACGCTTTGGGCTTCATCCACTTTACCGGCAGCAACCAGATACCGAGGCGATTCCGGAATCGTTAAGAGTGAAAACAGGAATATAGAAGCCGGTACTATCTCAGCCCAAAACATCCATTGCCAGGTTCGGAAACCTCCCCAAAACACTTCATAGGCACCGCCCGACATTCCCGCCAGCCAGTAATTGCTCATAAATGCCATGAATAGACCAAAGACAATCATAAGCTGCTGCAAGGTAGCCAGGCTACCCCGAATTTTTGAGGGTGCAATTTCACTGATATAAGCCGGAGCCAGAATACTTGCAGCTCCCATTGCCATACCCCCGATTACACGATAGATTACAAATTCTAGAGAACCGTCAGATATACCGGATCCCCAGGCACTCAGAATAAAAGCCAGGGCTGTTGCAATCATGACCGGCTTTCTGCCGAATTTGTCAGCAAGCGTACCCGCAAAAAAGGCACCCACCATAGCACCCAGAAGTACCGAGGCTACATTGAAACCGGTTACCGCTGCATCAGAATCAAAAGCTTTTTGCAAAGCATCCACCGTACCGTTGATGACGCCACTGTCAAATCCAAAGAGAAAACCGCCTAACGCGGCCGCTGTCGATAAGAGTATAACCCTCTTCAGATCATAGCTTCTTTCTTGATTACTGTCTACTGTATTTGCCATTCCGTTTCTGTTTTAAATGTTAATGAAAGTCTGATAACGATTGTTACTAATATGTGATCTTCCGAAAATGCCTGAAGGACTTTCAGAAGCTATTGCTATTCTTCCAATTTTCCACTGGAAATTTTTTTGCATGAATCTTTATTCCAAATGGTATAGTTATTCTTAAGCTGAGTGTAGCGTTTGGATAATCAACCTGACCCCGGGGAATAGTTCATGTCCACCCATTCATTCTTTTTCCCGCTTTCAATGGTTTTATGTATGAAATGAACCCCTACTGCTCCATCATAAACAGTGGGGAAATCAGTGGAAAACCGGTTCAGTTCCACGCCCTTTTCTTTTGCTAGGATGGTTCGACCCACATTCATATAAATATTGGCAAATGCCTCAATAAATCCCTCCGGGTGACCGGGCGGAATTCGATTGTTGAAATTGGCAATTTCCGAAAGATAGGGATTCCCTCTTTTATAGATCTCTTCGGGTCGATCCGGGTACCGTACGTAGAGATAGTTAGGATTTTCCTGACCCCATTCCAGGGAGGCATCCGTACCATAGATCCTGATTTTTAGGTCATTTTCTTCCCCAACCGAAATCTGTGAACAATACAAAATGGCTTTGACACCCTGCTCATAGTGTACCAGCAAGTTGGCATCATCCTCGAGTTTCCTACCCTCTACAAATGAAGTAATGTCGGCATAGAGCTTCTGCATTTTGAGACCGGTGATATATTCCACCAGGTTTTCGGCATGGGTACCGATATCACCGACTGCCGAGGAGATTCCTGCCTTATCTGGATCTGTTCTCCATTCGGCCTGTTTGGCTCCCTCCTGTTCGATAGGTTCTGAGAGCCAGCCCTGCGGATACTCTACTACGATCTTCCGCAGTTTGCCCAATTTATTATCCCATATCATCTCCCGGGCCTGCTTAACCATCGGGTAACCGGTATAAGTATGGGTGAGTCCAAATACTACGTCATGCTTCTCCACCAAGCGGCATAGCTCCTCTGCCTCTTCAATGGTATTAGTCAGGGGCTTATCACAAACAACATGAATGCCCTGCTCTATAAAGGCTTTACAAACCGGGTAGTGAAGGTGATTGGGCGTTACTACGGATACAAAATCGATACGCTCATCTTCTGGAAGTGCGGCTTCTTTTTCAGCCATCTCCTTGAATGAGCCGTATACCCGGTCATTGTCAAGTTGAAGCTGCTTACCCATTTTGTCTGACTTCTCTTTTGACGAGGAAAATGCCCCCGCCACCAGTTCCATATGACCGTCAAGAGCAGCGGCCATCCGGTGAACCTCTCCGATAAATGCGCCCGGGCCCCCTCCTACCATCCCGTATCGCAACTTTCTGTGAAATTCCATAGATCAGTATTTTTTTACCCGATTTATAATTCTCTTTAATAAGGAATTTTAGGAAGTAAATTGCAAGAAAATGAAAAATATAGAAAAATACCTTTAAGCATTATGCAAAAAGCTTGCAAGTATGCCTCTACTAATCTATAATGTTCGGGTTAATCCCATTAAAAATATTGTGATCCCATGAGCGATTTAAACTTTAACATCCAGTCCCAATCTGATGATTACGATGCTATCGTAGTCGGTACCGGAATCAGTGGCGGATGGGCTGCCAAAGAGTTAACTGAAAATGGTCTCAAAACACTGGTCCTGGAACGAGGACGGATGGTTGAGCACGTGGACGACTACCCCACCATGCACATGGATCCCTGGGATTTTGAAAACAACGGTGAACCGACGCGCGAAGAACAGAAAAGACAAGAAAAACAGGCGCGAACCGGTTATGTCACTCATAAGGCCCACTCCCACTTCTTTGTTGATGATCTTAAGCACCCTTATAACGAAGAGAAAAGATTCGACTGGATCAGAGGGTACCATGTGGGCGGTCGTTCTCTTATGTGGGGACGTCAGAGTTATCGACTGAGCGACATAGATTTTGAGGCCAATGCCAAAGAGGGCATCGCTATTGACTGGCCAATCAGATATAGTGATATCCAACAATGGTACGATTACGTGGAAGAATATATTGGTGTGAGCGGTGAGAATCTTGGTCTTCCCCAGCTGCCCGACGGCAAATTTCTTAAACCAATGGAGCTAAATTGTGTAGAAGATCACCTCAAGCAGAGTATGGCCCAACAGTACAACGACCGTGTACTTACTATTGGTCGTACTGCCCATATTACCGAAGGTACCAAAGAAGGTCTCGGACGTGTTACCTGCCAGTATCGCAATCGCTGTATGAGAGGTTGCCCATACGGAGCCTATTTCAGCAGTAACTCCTCCACCCTGCCCGCCGCTGATAAAACCGGAAACATGACACTGATGCCAAACTCAATCGTTCATGAAATTATGTACGATCCTGAAACACAAAGGGCCACCGGTGTACGTGTTATTGACAGGGAATCAAAAGAAACTTATGAGTACCGTGCAAAGGTAATTTTCCTTTGTGCTTCAGCCATTGCATCCGCAAGCATATTGATGCAGTCAACCTCCGATCGCTTTCCAAACGGTCTTGGTAATGACTCCGGAGAGCTCGGTCATAATATTATGGATCATCATTTCCGGGTCGGTGCCTCAGGCAGATATGAAGGATTTGAAGATAAATATTACACCGGCAGAAGGCCTAATGGTGTTTATATACCGAGATTCAGAAACCTTGGAGGAAGTACCGATATGGATAACTTCCTGCGAGGTTACGGCTACCAGGGTGGCGCAAGCCGTGGTGACTGGTCAGAATCCGTTCGTGAATTGAATTACGGTGAAGACCTTAAAGAAGCCATACTGAAGCCCGGCGGCTGGTCAATGGGCATTACTGCTTTCGGTGAGACTCTTCCCTACCATGAAAACAAAATGACGCTGGATTACGATAAGACCGATGAATGGGGCCTGCCGACAGTAACATTCGATGCCGAATTCAAGGAGAATGAGATGGCCATGCGGGAAGATATGGCGAACCAGGCTGCTGAAATGCTTGAAAATGCCGGATTCAAAGACGTTTCAACCTACGATAACATCGGTGCACCCGGTTTGGGTATTCACGAAATGGGTACCGCCAGAATGGGTCGAGATCCGAAGACATCCGTTCTGAATGGAAACAACCAGGTACATTCCGTTCCCAACGTTTATGTAACGGACGGAGCTGCAATGACCTCAGCCGGTTGTCAGAACCCTTCCCTCACCTATATGGCGCTGACAGCCCGTGCTGCCAACCATGCCGTAGAAGAACTCAAAAAGATGAACCTGTAATTGACATACTATGAATAGACGCGAAGCTCTTAAAAAACTCGGACTCTCATTCGGTTTTCTTGTAGGCGCACCGACCGCGGTGAGCATACTGCAGGGATGTTCCAATTCTGGTTCAACTGCAGGTGCAACAGCAATGTTTTTCACTGATGTCGAAAAGGATATCATTACAAAAATCGTTGATATCATACTGCCGGCAACGGCCGACACACCCAGTGCTTCGGAAGTCAACGTTCCCGAGTTCATTGATCAATATGTTAATGAAGTTGTAAGCATTGAGGAACAAGATCGTACAAAGGAATATCTGGGTAAATTTATTGAACAGCTTAGTGCTGATAATGATAGTAGTGATGTTTCCTCGCTCACGGAAGATGACATCCGGCCTTATGTCGCGGAAAGTCTCGAAAAATCACCGGAAGAAGAACAAAGAATTTATGAGGAGATCAATAACTACACCCAGGCCAAGCAAAACGGGGAGTCTATTGAACTCTTTGATGAGGTTGCCAATTTTGCCCTGCTTACCAACCTAAGAAGCATGGCCATCTGGAGCTATAAAACCAGTCAGACAGTCGGTGAGGAAATTCTTGCCTATGAACCTATCCCCGGCAGGCAGGAAGGTTGTGTCGATCTTGAGGAAGCTACCGGAGGAAGAGCCTGGTCTTTATAATCTAGCTAACCTAACCTTTGCGTCTTGAACCGGAAACACTTTCTAAAGAGTCTTTTAGCAACAGGGGCATTTGCTTCGCTGGGTGGGATGCGAGCTATTGCAACACCGGGAAATAGGTCGATGCACTCCGCAGATACGTTCACCCTCAATTACGCACCTCACTTCGGAATGTTCGGAAATCTTGGCGGCTCGGATTTTCTGGATCAGCTACGTTTTATGCATGATGCCGGTTTTCGGTCACTTGAGGATAATGAGATGCGCAATCGACCGGTGGAGCAGCAAAAGCGCATCGCCGCGGAGATGAGCCGGCTGAATATGGCTATGGGAGTCTTTGTAGCTCATACCATAGGCTGGTCGGAGCCTAACCTCACCACCGATGATTCTGCCGCTCACGATAAGTTTCTGGAAGAGATAGAGCAATCTGTAGCAATTGCCGATAGGGTTAATGCCACATGGATGACCGTAGTGCCAGGACGACTGCATCCTCGTCTCGAACTGGCTTATCAAACTGCAAATGTAATCGGCATTTTGAAAAAAGCCGCTGCCATCCTGGAACCTCATGGACTGGTTATGGTACTGGAGCCGTTAAATCCTTTAAGAGATCACCCGGGACAGTTTCTCACCAAAACTTCACAGGCCTACGAGATTTGCAAAGCAGTAGACAGTCCAAGCTGTAAAATCCTATATGATGTGTATCATCAGCAGATCACTGAGGGTAATCTCATACCCAATTTGGATTATGCCTGGGAGGAAATAGCTTATATACAGGTAGGTGATAACCCTGGAAGAAATGAACCCACCACCGGAGAAATTAATTACCCAAATGTATTCGAATTTATCCATTCCAAGGGATATGACGGCATTATTGGAATGGAACACGGCAATTCAATGCCCGGTAAAGAGGGTGAACAGGCTGTCATAGATGCCTACCGTGAATGTGACCCTTCTCTTTAGCCACGGATTTACACGGATTTAACTAAAATCCGCATAAATCCGTGGCCCTAAATATATTAGTGGAGATCTGTGGCCAAAGATTACTCGAGCTCTTTAATTTTAATGTTACGGAAATTTACTCGGTCGCCGTGGTCTTGTAAACCGATATATCCTTCACGGGCATCTCCAAATTCCGGGTGACTGGCAAACTTGCTGTTGCGGATCATTTCATACCACTCATTGGTCCAAAGCTCATATTCTAAAACTTTTTCACCATTCTGCCAGTGCTCTATCTGTGCGCCTTCAGCTACGATTTGTACGCTGTTCCATTCTCCAAAGGGTTTGGCATTCTGTGGTTTGGCCGGAATTAGATCATATAATGAACCGGCCTTTCTGTTTCCATTTTCACCCATTTCTGCATCCGGGTGATTTTCGTTGTCGAGGACCTGCATCTCAGGTGCTGACCAGTAAATTGGTTGAGTAGGCTGCTCCATGGCCCGGTAAAAGATACCGCTATTGCCCGACTCCTGAACTCTCCACTCCAGTTTTAGAATAAAATTACCGAACTTTTGATCCGTGATGATATCTCCTCCACCCGATTCTGAAAGTACCGTAATCATCCCGTCTTCTACTTCCCAGCCTTTCTCGGGAAAGCTATCCCCGTTATAGCTTCGCCAGCCGTCGGTTGAAGTTCCATCGAAAAGAAGTTGCCAGCCGTCGGCTTTTTCCTGTTCGGTAAGGGTGTTTTGAGCGTTAGACATACAGTTGGTAAGTGTAAGAATTAGAAGTAATGAGAGAATTGCACGTAAGTGAATCATCATCAAAATATTTAAGGTTTAGTCATTATTGAAAATAATTATTACACAGAGTTTCGCAGAGGTGTACAGAGCTACACAAAGGTTATCCGGATCTATAAGATTAACTCTTCTTGTCTGCTAATCCGATATGTTCCATTGCTTCGTGCGAGCAGCCTTCCCAGGCGTACGGTTGATTACCCATATAGCCGATATCTTCTATACCCATTTTACTCGACCAGAAACCGGAGGCAACCAGATCTCTAAATCGGTTAAAGAAGCTAACCCCCTGCTGCATCTCGGGTTTTGCATCATCAGGATAGGCAATCTCGTCCAGCATCGCTACTTTCTCCTCTTCGGTGCAGTCGGTGAAGGTGTTATCAAACTTTTTCTGGCACTGAATATCCAGCCAGTTCAAACCGCCCCGAATCGGGGTTTGGTATGACGGACGATCTAACATGGTAAAATCAATGAACTCAGGTACGCCGGCCTCCTCTGCATTCCCTGAACGCTCATCGGTGGGAATAATCATGTTTGCCAGCTGTCGCACTGTCTCAAATTCATGATCCGTGAAAAACTGCTTCTCCCACTTTTCCAGATCCTCCTCGGAAATATGCTTCCAGAATTTATCCTGGGTCGATTTTAGGGGTGGTGTTTCACAACCGGTCATAACAAATCCCGCAGCCAGGGTACCCAGTGAAAGTGTTCGTAAAGCTTCTCTTCTATCCATTATTAAAACATTAAATATGTAATGAGTAATAAGTAAGTAAGCTAATTAAAATAATTAGGTCTAAAGTATTACTTATCACTCATTACTCGTTACTCATTCAGTTAAAGATTTCCTTTCTTCATCTCTTCCGCAATATATTCCGATCCCCTCATTGAGAGTGCCAGAATAGTCCAGGTGGTATTTTTATGAGGCTGGGATACAAAAGATCCTCCATCCAATACAAAGAGATTATCTACATCGTGTGCTTGACAATGCTTATTCAGAACCGAGGTATTAGGATCGTCACCCATACGGGTTGTACCTACCTCATGAATAATCTGTCCGGGATTGGATATGCCATACCCGTCTTCCTTACCGGGCATATCCCAAAGTGCGTGTCCCCCCATTTCATCAATGATGGACCGGAAGGTGTTCTGCATATGGCGCACCTGGTTGTATTCCTGTTCGCTCCAGTTGTAGTTGAATCTCAGAACGGGAATACCCCACTCATCAACTACATTAGGATCAATTTCACAGTAGTTGTCTTCATATCCGATGCTTTCACCGCGCCCGGATAGCCCGACAATAGAACCGTAATATTTTCGGTAGTCTTCTTTAAGGCTCTTTCCATATCCGCCACTGCGTTTGGGTCCGTTGCGGAACATGTCATTATAATTCTGTATGCCTCCCATAAAACCGTAACTGGGCATGCCGCGGCCTCCCCACAGTTCTACATGGTAACCTCGGGCAAAATCGAGCTTGGAATTGTCTTCCCACCATGGAATGTAGAGGTGCATGCCTCCTACTCCGTCTTCATTATGAGCTGGCATGTCCATCAGCTTCGGTATTAATCCCGCCACCGAGGTGCCGGTAGTATCCATCAGGTACTTACCCACCGTCCCGCTGGAATTTGCGAGCCCGGCAGGAAAATCGGTGGACTTAGAGTTCAGAAGCAGACGAGCCGACTCGCAGGCACTGGCAGCCAATACTACTACTTTGGCCCGTACCTTATACTCTTTTCTGTCTTTTTTATTGACGTAGGAAACGCCCCTCGCTTTTCCATCACTATAGGTAACTTCCCGAACCATGGCATTGTTGATGATCTCCAGGTTGCCGGTTTCCAGGGCCGGTGGCAGTAATACTGAGGGTGTGGAAAAGTTGGAATGCGTGGCACAGCTGCGGTTGCACTGGCCGCAATAGTGACAGGCAGCACGCCCGTTATGAGGCTTGGTAATAATTGACAAGCGACTGGGAATCACGGGAATACCCATATTGTCGCAAGAATCCTTGATTAGATGTTCGTAACAGCGCGGCTCCGGCGGGGGTAGATAAATACCCCCCGGTTCGTTAGGAATCCCTTCATTGGTTCCGAAAACGCCAATCAGCCGGTCAATACGGTCATAATAAGGGCTTATCTCTTCGTAAGTAATGGGCCAGTCTTCTCCCATTCCGTCAATACTTTTGACGCGAAAATCATCGGGACCGAAACGGAGGGAAATCCGTCCCCAGTGGTTTGTTCGACCGCCCAACATTCTACCGCGAAACCAGTCAAATTTGGTTCCTTCCGTAGTTGTATAGGGTTCGCCTTCAATATCCCATCCACCGAAACAGGCATCAAATTCACCAAAAGGCTGCTCCCGCGTGCTACCACCTCTTCTTGGAGATTCGTACGGCCAGGTAAACATGGCAAAATCTTCTGAATCGAACCAGCCACCCGCTTCGAGCATAACCACATCGGCTCCGGCTTGTGTCAATTCATGCGCTGCCATACCGCCGCCAGCTCCTGAACCGACAATACAGACATCGTATTCCTTCGTACTTTCTTTTATCTGCATATACTATCCTGTTATTTGGTTATTTCCTGCCCGACCATCGTCAGTAGATTCTTTGTTTTCATGATGCCCTCACGCTCCGAAAGCTCATTACCCTCATATTCAACACCAATGTAACCGGTGAAGCCGGCATTTTTTACAATATTCAGCATCCTAGTGTAATCTATACTCTTTTCATAACCATCCTCATTAAAGGCATACGACTTGGCGCTCACTCCTTTTGCATAAGGCATCATCTCTTTCACACCTTTATATCTGTCATATACATTTCCTTCAGAGATTGTGAAATTTGAAGTACCAAAGTCAGGTAACGTGCCACAGTTTTCCATACTAACCTGTTCCATTACACCCGCGAGCCATTTCCCATCCGACGAATAGCCTCCGTGATTTTCGACAATAATACCCACCCCATAATCACTTGCAAATTCCGAAAGCCAACTGAGACCGTCAACCGCCGCATCCATGGTCTCTTCACGGGTCCCTTCCCCATAAGCATTCACTCTAATAGAGTGACAACCCAGGTGCTCTGCTGCCTCTACCCACTTAAAGTGATTTTTAACAGCCTCATTTCGCTTTTTATCATCTAATACGGCCAGCCCACCTTCACCGTCAACCATGATGAGTACCTGGTTAACATCCAGATCCCGGCAGCGGTTGTTCATTTCATTGAGATAGGATTTGTCTTGCACTTTATCCGCGAAAAACCGGTTGACATACTCTACGGCGTCGATGCCGAAATCATTTTTGGCGGTTGCAGGGAAGTCCAGGTGGGTCAGCTTGCCTGCAAACAGTTCTTTATGAAGGCTCCACTGGGCCAGTGAGATATCGAAAAAGAGATCATTCCCCATATTACTACTGTTTGCTTTTGCCATTCCCGGTAATAAAAGAGAGCCTGCTGACAGGTATCCGAGTTGCTTTAAAAATTCTTTCCTGTTGCTTCCCATGGTAATCCCGTTCATTTAGTGAGTGTTGATATGAAGTGATGTAAATAGTGAGCCATCCCGTTGCAAGCATTTCCTACACATCACCAAGAATTAAGGCATTTTACTTTTCTATGTCTAGTTTTTTCATAAATTAGGTGCAACTTTTTTGCTATAGGGCCGCAATTTTTTTTGATTGGAGTAAAATTATCGGGATTAACCAATTAACCATAATCAATAAGGTATTCAGATGAACAAACTAATACAGGCAAAACTTAGCACCATGATGTTCCTCGAATTTTTTATTTGGGGTGCATGGTATACTGCGGTAGCGGTATATATGACTGCCAATGGAATGGAAGATCTCACTCACTGGCCGTTTACAGTGAATCCAATAGCTGCTATTGCAGCACCCTTTTTTGTGGGACTAATTGCCGATCGTTATTTTGCCACTGAAAAAGTACTAGGGACCCTCCATATTCTGGGCGCTGCCTTTATGTTTTTGACACCTTTTGCATCTGATGCCCCTCTCTTGTTTATTCTTCTACTCTTGGCTTACAATCTATGCTATATGCCAACCATGAGTCTTGCAAATACTCTTGCATTTCACAATATGGAGGACCAGGAAAAACAATTTCCCATCATCCGTGTATTTGGAACCGTGGGATGGATCGTTGCCGGTCTGACTGTAAGTTTCGTTCTTGGTGCTTTTGTCGCAGAAGGCTTGCAGCCGGAACAAACGGCTATGCCTCTCTATTTGGCATCGGGTGCTAGTTTGCTGTTGGGACTCTTCAGTTTCTCCCTCCCACATACCCCACCGCCTGCGGCAGGTGAAAGTGTATCCGTAAAAAGCATCATCGGTGTGGATGCACTGAAACAACTGGGTAGTAAATCATTTTATATTTTCCTGGCCAGTTCACTGCTTATATCCATACCGCTGGCAGCATACTACAACTTCACACAAATTTTCCTGGGTGCAACCGGTTTTGAAAATATTGCCGCCACGCAAACCATCGGTCAAATGTCGGAAGTAATCTTCATGCTGCTCATGCCTTTCTTCTTTGTGAGGCTAGGAGTAAAATGGATGCTTGCTGCAGGTATGCTTGCATGGGTAGCACGATATGCCCTCTTTGCCATGGGAGCCCCCGATGAAATAACATGGATGATTATCGGCGGAATCGCACTCCACGGGATCTGCTATGATTTCTTCTTTGTTACCGGACAAATTTATGTCGACAAGAAATCTACCCCTACCGTACGTGGTCAGGCACAGGGCCTTATCGTATTAATAACCTATGGGGTAGGCATGCTTATCGGAGCCCAAGTTGCCGGACAAGTTTACAATAGCTTTCTTGGAACTGCCGAAGCATTGACTCTTAGCCAGTGGTACGATTTCTGGTGGATACCGGCCATCTTTGCAGCAGTAATATTGTTATTCTTTGTGCTAACTTTTGATGACAAGGTTATCGAAGACCAGGAAGATGTGGATGCCAGCGATTTCACGGTATAATTCCCTACTTAGGTGTAGTACACTTCCAATGTGTGCTACACCTTTTATTATCTGAATCCCTTGCTTCCGGTGCTTTGCTCCGGAAGCAAATCTATTAACTCATGCTTACCAACTTTCACCCGCAGCAGAGCGGCTGATTGAGTAACAATTGTCACTCCAGGTTTAGGAAACTTGAGAAGTTTCCTAAACCTGAATGATACCTACTTCTTAATCCGAAAAGCTTTGATCCCGGCATTATTCCTGGCCACCAGGATAACCTGTCCATATTTAGGGCTGTTAATACGTTGGATACTGCGAATCTCTCCATCTACTGAAAATCCGGATCGTGTACTAGGTATCTCATGTATCTCTTTACCATCAACGCCGAATACGGAACCATAACCGGCATCATAACGTCCCACCTCGGGTTTGGCAGCATACAGGTTTCCGCCTGTAAGAATTTCCTTGCTACCATCACCTGTAATATCCAAAGTCAGGAAATCATATAGCGGGGTAAGTTGTGCCTCCATAGGCAAATTCTGTAACGTGAAAGTACCACTCCCGTCATTCCATCCAACCACGCTCTCTAGCCTGTTGGCTGTGAATTTCTGGCTCTGATCCAGCTGTTCAGACGTAAAGATATCGCTGATCGTCTGACCCGCGTAAGAGTTGTAGTCAGGATACTTGCTTTCAAGCTCCGGGAGCATTTCCAGCAAATCGTGCCGAAGGGCCATGGGATACCGCTTGCCATCTTTATAAGTGGAAATGACCTGCTCTATACTTCCATTACCGTCAAAATCATTGATCCACATTTCAACAGGTTGGTCATTAGTAGCTTCAAACCTGGAATTCTTGCCGTGATTTCCAGCCAGAATATCCAGATCACCGTCCCCGTCGAGGTCATTGAGTCTAACTGAATTCCACCATCCAACATCATTCTCTATACCGGTAGATGATTCCATTTTAGTAAGTTGGCCATCCCCAGAGTTTTCAAAAATGGTCAATGGCATCCATTCACCCGCCAGTACCAGGTCCATGTCGCCGTCGCCGTCAACATCGCCCCATTCAGAGTCGGTTATCATACCCAATGCCGCAAGATCCGGAGCAATAGATTCGGTAACATCTTCAAAAGACCCTGTTCCGTCATTTTCAAGCAGATACCCGTTGACCGGAAGCCCCACTCCAAAAGGCTGAAGTCTGACACCCAGAAAGAGATCGGTATCCCCATCTCCGTCGAAATCTCCTGCACTCACACTTCCTGCTGTCTTATATCTCCAGGAAGGCACTCCAAGTTCGGCACGGACGAAATTCCCGTTACCTTCATTCAGATATAATCGATCGCTGAGCGCAGAACTGCTTGGCGGAAATTCATTACTGCCACTTCCTACAAAAAGGTCCATTTGCTCATCGCCATTGGCATCCAGCCATACACAGTCAGTATCTTCACTGCCGGCATCCTCTAAAAAGAGCGGAACTCCTTTCTGATTAAACTCCCCTTCCTCAGACTGTAGAAACAGAACACCCGCCTGACCCTTGGCCCCTCCTACATAAAAATCATCAAACCCGTCACCGTTGGCATCGGCTATGCATAGTGGCGGACCTTCCGTAGATCGCATGTGGAAGAGTAGCCGATCCCTGCTGAAATCATTATAGGTACTCTCCTCATGCTGCCATTCGAGGTTAAGTTCATCCGTGATGTCTTCCAGGACAGTTTCCTTATTATTGCCATCTGCCATTTCATCACGGGACTCCAAAAGATCTGCATCCTCTCTATCAATAGAAATTTTGCGGTTGACAGATACCTCAGTCGTCTTTGAAACTGCCCCGTCGGGCCACTGCACAACCAGGGAATCAACACTCTCAGTATCACCAAGTCCAATGTGAAGCCGGTGATCTACCGTCGATTGAAAACCCCTGACAGGAATCTGCTCCGCATACCATTGTTTTCCCTCTGCCCAAAGAGTTACCTGTGAACCGACCGCAAAATGGTTGGGTGCTTGTCCTTTCAGTTCAATCTTGAGCCAATTACCCTTCCGATTCTGTTCTACAAAGTTATTTTGATATACCGATGCTTTGCTATTCAGGTTATTGATTACCAGCTCCAGATCACCGTCATTATCCAAATCGGCGTAGGCTGACCCATTGGAAAAACCGGGACGATCAAGTCCCCATGCACGTGAGGAATCGGCAAATTGCATGCCTCCGCGATTGCTGAAAGCATAATTTGAAATGGGGGTCGAAGGAATCATCTCTATCAGCCGTTCAAAATTGACTGTGCTGTCACTAACAATCATTCGCACGGTTTCTTCCTTTGAAACTTCCTGTAAATAATCGACATTGGTCAGGTCCTGATAGATGCCATTCGCTACAAAAAGATCTCTTTCTCCATCCAGGTTAAAGTCGGCGATATTTGCTCCCCAGCTCCAGTCGGTCGCTTCCACACCGGCATAGCGCCCCACCTCACTAAAGGTACCGTTACCGTTATTCAACTGAAGAGTATTCCTGGTGAATTGGTGATAATACCCGTCTCTGACATACTTCTGGTAGCGTTGCCAGTCGTCGAAAGTAGTTACCTGCTTTAATCTTGATTCGGGATCCGGCAGCATATCGGTCACAAATATTTCAGGGTATCCGTCGCCGTTCAGGTCGGCTACATCAGCCCCCATTGCAGCCGCACTCACGCTCTTCATCTGCTCTTCCAATACCTCACTGAATGTCCCATCTCTGTTATTGATATACAGATAGTCCCGTTCAAAGAAGTCATTGGATACGTACATATCTTCCCAACCGTCGCGATTTACATCGGCCACAGATACGCCGAGCCCGAAACCGATCTCACTGCCATAAATGCCCGCTTCTTCACTTACATCAACAAACCTTTCCCCTTCATTGCGATATAATTTATCCCCGCCCTTTTCATTACGGATATTGCGTGTATTTTCTTCCTGTTCAAAACTGCCGATTGCCCGAAAAGAATTATTCACCAGATACATGTCCAGATCACCGTCACGATCATAATCAAAAAAACTGGCATGTATGGATAATGCGGAGTCATCCAGGCCAAACTCTTTAGCCCGCTCGGTGAAGGTACTGTCACCATTATTGATAAACAGTTCATTGCGTTTGTCATCACCTTGCACAATTCCCGAATTGCATACATAAATATCCATGTAGCCGTCCCCGTTGACATCAACCACACTGACCCCCGTCGACCAGGCTCTTTGCCCGGCTACACCGGCCTTGGCGGTGATATCGGTAAAGCTGAGGTCTCCATCGTTAAGATATAGCCGGTTTTCCTGCATATTCGAGGTGAAGTAAAGATCAGGCAACCCATCGTTGTTAAAATCTCCGACTCCGACTCCGCCCCCGTTATAAAAATTGCGATACCGGTAGATATTGAAATCCTGACTGAAGGTGAGGTCGTTAGAAAATTCAATTCCGGTCTGCTCCGGGGGAAGTTCACTGAAAAGAGTTCTGTTTACAGAATCTGTTTGACAGCCTGAGAATGCAAAAAGAGAAATAATAGATAATAGTAAAAGGCGTTTGAGAAATATCATGTAGACGGGTCCGAACTTACTCTTCATCTTTAATTTCTTTCAGCACCGATAGATCGGTATAGTCGACAACGACTTCTTTGTTATCCATTTCGTAAATAGAGATTCTCATATTTTTGTCGACCATGATATAAGCAGGTAGATCCAGCTCCGGATGATTCATTTCTCGAAAGCGGTTGGGGTATCGCTCTCTGAAAACAGATAACACATCTTTTTTCAGACTGTCGGCCCAGTAATCCCTATTCCAGGGAGCCCAACCATTATACATATATCTGACAGGCATTTTGTATAGTTTTCCCTCATAAAAGTCCGGATAATAATTCATTTGGGCAGGGTATTTCAAATTGTCCAGATCATAGCGAATACTGGCTGTCCGATTCCCCTGCATCACTATCTTCCTACTGTTTAATTCCCAGGTGTGATCGAAGAAATCCTGGCGCGGCATACCAAAGTAATAACCGAGAAAAAGGCTGTCGTTCCTGGACTCTTTGGCTAACTCTTTTTCAACAAGTCTCTGGTACTCGGTTTTCTGCTCACATGAGGCTGCCAAAATAGATAATAGAATACCTAACACTAATGAAATTCTGAACATCTGAAAAATCAATCTGTTTGCTTAAACCAAATGTGGCTGTTGTTATTACGAATCACTAAAAATAAAAGATTATCAAGAGATTTCACGGCATGAATTCCCCTGACTTCCCCTCCGACGATAAATCCTGATTCTGCAAGATCTAACCCGTTAATATTATTCTCACCGAATTCTAAAACGGTACCATAACCCGATTGGTATGCACCGAACAAGGGTTTTACGGCATCAAGATTTCCCGCTGTAAGCAGATAAGCAGTATTCTCCGGAGAACGTTCATGATACAAGCCGGCATAGAGTGGCGTATACTGAGCTTCCTGCGGAAGCGATTGCATTTCAAAATTACCGTTGCCCTTGTTCACAAATACAGCACTCTCCAGGTTATTAGCGGCAAGCACACTACCGCCTTTCAACTCTTCCTGGGTAAACAGATCGTTCATATCCATCTCGGAATAGGTTTCAAAATCAGGTACCCGGCTGCCGATTCTCGGCATCTGTTGCCTGAGATCCTGCAACAGGACCAGCGGAATATCTCTTCCCTGCTCTGATTGGGTTATAACCTGTTCGATGCTTCCGTTCTGGTCGAAGTCATTAACCCAGAGTTTCAGCGGATTTTCCCTGGAGGCTTTGAAACGTGAATTAAGACCCTGGTTTCCGGCAATGATATCCGGACGCCCGTCTCTATTAACATCAGCTATGAGTAGGGATTTCCATAGGCCGGATGATTCGCCTAAGCCTGATTTTTGAGTCAGTTCTTCAAAAGTGGCCTGACCGGTCTCGTTTAACATGTTTTGCATGATCGTCAGCGGCATCCACTCACCGGCTATGATCAGATCTGAATCTCCATCACTATCGTAATCCATCCAGGCGGCATCTGTCAGCAATCCTAATTCCCGGAGCTCCGGAGCAAGTTGTTCATTTTCGTTACTGAAATTACCGCTGCCGTCATTTACCAGCAGGTTACCGTTTGCCGCAACTCCGTAAGCAAACGGCTGCATTCGTGAACCCGTAAACAGGTCGATGTCTCCATCCTGATCAAAATCTTCTGCTTTTACCACCGCAGCTATTTCATACTGGCTTTGCGGCAATAGATTGCTATTGCGTATAAATTCACCATTCTCATTGATATAAAGACGGTCAGCCAGCGAAGATGAACTGGAAGGGAATTCACTCCCCCCGCTGGTCACATATAAGTCTAGGGCACCGTCACCGTTCGCATCGAACCAGGTACAGTCTGTATCTTCCGAATCCCGGTCACTGATCAGTGCTTCCTGTTCTAGGTTACTAAATACTCTGCTTTCACTTTGAATAAAAATCCTTCCCGCCTGACCTTTAGCACCTCCAAGGTAGAGGTCATCAAGACCGTCGCCATTGATATCGGCCACACAGCTTGCCGGTCCCTCCGTTGAATGCATCTCATACAACAAACGATCCCGCCTGAAATCAACGAATTCATTTTCCGAATGGCTATAATCCAAAGATACAGAAGCTGTTATATTTTGAAATAGTGGTTTGGGTAGTGATGATTTCACACTCAATGCTCTTGAATCAATTGAGGTCTCAGATCCTTCATCTTCCGACCTGTTTATCACCAGTGATGTTTCAATAGGTATGTTCTCCTTAAAAGTATATCCCCCGCCGGGCCATTCCACGAGTAGTGAGTCTATAGTCTCTGACTGCCCAAATCCAAAATGCAGCCTCGGATCTACCGAAGATTGAAACCCGCGCATGGGTTGCTGTTCCCTGTAGTACAGTTTTCCGTCGATCCAGATTCTGACTTTTGCTCCCACTGCAAAAGTGTTATTTGATGCACCTTGCAGTTGCAGGGTCATTCCTCTCTGATCCGGTTGTACCACTTCAGATTGGTTTTTTAGAATTGAGGCCGGACTATTCACATTATTTACCACGAGGTCGAGATCCCCATCATTATCCAGATCGGCATAGGCAGCTCCATTGGAGAAACCCTCTTTTGCTAGGCCCCAATCTTTGGCCTTATTATGAAACACAAGGGAGTCAGTTCCAGAAAATGCATAGTTGGAGATGGGGGTAGATGGAATTTCATCAAATAGAATACTGACCGGCTGATCATCTTCAATCACAGATCGCAATTTTCTCATACTGTTATGATCGCTGATGTAGTCCTGATCGGTTAAATCCTTATAGATACCGTTGGTTACATAAATATCATTGGACCCATCCAGGTTCAGATCGGCAAACAGAGCAGTCCAGCTCCAGTCGGTGGCTTCCACGCCTGACATCCTTCCTATCTCCCGGAACTTGACTCCATCTCCGGGTAAAAGTCCGGTATTGAGCTGAAGGGTATTGCGTACAAACTGGTAGAAGTAGCCGTTTCTGAATCTTTCGCTATAGTCATCCCAAAAGTCAAATGCAGTCTTCGATTTAGCACGTGCCCAAGGTTCAGGCAGCATATCCGTAACAAAAATTTCGGGATACCCATCATGGTTGATATCTGCCAAATCCCCACCCATGGAGCTGAAACTGATCGATCGCATTAGCTCAGGTAAGCGTTCACTGAAGGTGCCATCTCCACTATTGATGTAGAGATAATCACGTTCAAAAAAATCATTAGATACATATAGATCCGGCCAGGAATCGCCATTGACATCTCCGGCCAGTACATCCAGTCCGAAACCAATTCTGCTGCTAAAGATACCGGCTGATTCGGTAACATCTGTAAATATGGGAGACCCATCAGAACGGTTCTCTGTAGAACCCATTTCATTTCGGAACAGGCGATCTCCCCCATCAGAATCAGGAGTGCTTCGAAGACCGGGCTGCGGACTCAAGGCGGTAACCGATTGAAAGGAGTTACTGAGTAAGTACATGTCCAGGTCACCGTCGCGATCATAATCAAAGAATACAGCGTCGGTAGAAAGTCCCTTTACGTCTAAACCATATTGCTCTGATTGTTCGGTAAATGTACTGTCCCCATTATTGATGAAAAGCTCGTTGTGCCTGTTTTCCCCACCCGGGCTGCCTGACTTGCACACATAGATATCGAGCCACCCGTCACCATTAATGTCTACTACGCTTACACCTGTTGACCACACGCCTTCGGAGTTTAGTCCGGCGGTATCAGTGATATCCCTAAACCTGAAATCCCCTTCGTTAAGATAAAGTCTATTGGAGACTTGGTTACCGGTAAAGAAGACATCCTGAAGGCCATCCTTGTTAAAATCACCGATGCCTACTCCTCCCCCGTTATAGAAATTACGATAGGTATAGGGATTCAGCTCTTTATTGTAGGTGAGATTATTTTCAAATGTGACACCAGTATGATCTTGTGAAAGATATATAAAAAGTTTGTTATCGGATGAATCAAGGGAACTGCAGGACACAAAAAATGCTAGAATAAAGAACCTTATAAAAAAATTTGATAAACCAATAATTCTGATCATGCAAATGATTATTAGTAATGCTAAGGCCTAAAATAAAAAAAGGGAAACACGTATCTACGTGTTTCCCTAAAGAAGTTATCAATCAGTTATCCTCCGGGACAAGGTGTGTAACCTGTGTTTTGGACTAAATTTTCATTAGCCTCGCACTGATCTCTAGGTATTGGAAATACATTCTTATTTGCATCAGATACCTCTTTGAAGGTCCAGGGATCATTGAAGCGAGTAGCTCCTCCATTCGTCCCATCGAAACGAATCAGATCCTGACGTCGGGTAACCTCCCAGAACATTTCGCGACCACGCTCATCAAGTATTTTATCTGCTGTGAGGGGTGCTGAGTAATCATCTACATTGGCACGATTCCGAATCAAGTTTACCAGACGCAATGCTTCAGGATCACTGTTATCCATCCGCCATAGCGCTTCTGCTTTGGTAAGCAGCACATCGGCATAACGGAAAATCGGATAATCGTTGCTCAGGTTGGCAGTAGCACCCGCAGCAAATTCAAACTTACCTACACGTGCTCCCCCCTGACGAAGACCGTCAGGTTGCAGGTTCATGATTTCAGGGGTAAAGGTCAGTGGCGTACCATTTGGATCGGCTGCTGTAGCACTCGCGTCTTCCAAGCGGTTACCTTGTGCATCAAACTGTGGGCCTACAATCATATTGACCAATCGCTCATCCTGTGTACCCTGAATGCGATTCAAACCATCATCGGTAGAAGTCGCTTCCGTGCCCCATACTTCACCTTGTGGGCCGGGATTACTTGCAGGATCAATGTATCGTGTGTAGGCCTCTTCCATGGCAGCGTACCCGTTCCAGGGTTGCTCCTGCAGGTTATAGGTGTTCTGACTCTGGTAGTGCAAGGTCATCTGTGCCAGGTTAAACCCGGTAAGGAATACCCTGTCGTAAGGTACCACGAACATCAGCTCCGGGGAACCGGAGTTGTTGGTCACAAAGTTGTCGCGGTAGTTTGACACCAAGCTATAATTACCGGAATCGATAATCAGGTCAGCCTGATCTACAGCGTCCTGCCATCGGGGTGTACCTGTATAAACTTCAGCATTTAAGTAGAGTTTGGCCAGAATCATGCGGGCTACCCATTCATTGACACGACCGTAAGTAGATCCTGCGTCATCACTAACCAAGTTAACGTTATCCAGCAGTTCCTGCTCGACAAAGTTGAAGATTTCCGTACGACCAGCCTGAAAATCTGTGTTATTAGCCGGATTTTCAGGAGCATCGGCAAAGCTGGTAATCAGCGGTACATTACCCCAACCGTCAAGCAGCTGGTAATAATAGAATGCACGCAATACTTTAAGCTCCGCAATAAATGATGCCGCATCTTCCTCACTTACGTCACCGGATTCAACCAGTGATTCAAATTGAAAGATAAGCCGGTTCGCATTGTTGACACCACTGTAGAGCGCTGTCCATGCATTATTAATTTCCGGATCATCATAAAGATACGTATGCCTTTTCATACGCACCCAGATACCTCCATCTTCCCAGTCAGTACCTTTTACGGTAATAATACCTTCATCGGAAGAGATGTGAAGCATTGAAGTCCAGGTATTGTGCTGTCCCCAAATTGTCAAGGGACTGTACGCGTCACCGAGGGCAGAAATAAATTCCTGGTCGGTTTGAAAGAACTGATCAGAGGTAACCTCGCTGTTTATGGTCTCATCCAAATCTGTGCAGGATGTAAACACAAACATCAGACTGAATGCAGCGACAAGGCAACCTTTTAGTGGTTTTGATATTCGTCTATACATAGCTAATAGCATTTTGTATTTGTATTAAAATCTTTTAGAAGTCCAGTTGCACACCGAAGGTAAACGACCGTGTGGTAAACCAGTTATTACGACGTTCAATTCCCGGAGCTAAAGCACCGCCTCCGCCTCCAGGTACGCCACCGTTGTCAGAGGGGCCGGGATCGATGTAATTGACATCGGGATCGATACCGTCATAACCGGTTATGGTAAACAGGTTATTTCCTGATACATACAATCTCAGGTTTCGTATCTGGTCGGTGTTCGGCAACGGTACGGTATAACCTATCGTTGCATTCTGCAGTCGAATGAAGCTGGCATCCTCTACAAAATAACTGGAGAATACAGGAGCTGAAGTCAGCTCTGTTACATCAAATGCAGACTGTATTACGTTCCATGTACCTATGGAAGATGGGGGTTCATAAAACAGTCGATACATATTAGCCATATCGTGACCGAAGACTCCGCGTACAAATACACTTGCATCAAAGTTTTTGTAGTTCACCTGGTTGGTCCAGCTCATGGAGAAGTCAGGCAGCCCGTTTCCGAGTACCGTTTCATCTTCTCTGGTAATTTGGTCATTGGTTACCTTATTACCGTCAGCGTCAAAGAATAACCATTCGCCGTTTGGACCGATCTCAGCAAATCTGGGACCCCAGATTTGTCCTATCTCTTCACCCTCCTTGATTCGAACCAGTGGTGTACTGTTCAATCCGGGAGAACCGGCATTGGAAACGAATATTTCGTCACCAGTAGTATACTCTGTAAGCTTGGTGTTAAATGTGGAGAACGTGATTCCAGTATTCCATCTCACATTTTGATCTTGAAGTACCGCGTAATCAAGTTGTGCTTCAAATCCTTTGTTTTGAAGCTCTCCAATGTTCTGCCAGGTAGTAGGGAACAAGTTTGGCGGAACAGGCACCTGTACTTCAAAGAGCAGATCTTGAGTGGTTTTCTGGTAATATTCAAAAGTACCGGATAAACGTGCATCCAGCGCCTCAAAATCAATACCTACATTCCACTCACGGTTCTCTTCCCACTTTAAGTCAGGATTGGCATTACTTACAGGGCCGAAGCTCTGTACGAAGTCACCATTCACGAAGAAGTTACCCTGAGGTGCGAAACGAAGCTTGGAAATTCCATTGAACGGAGCATCCTGACCGGTTACACCGTAACTACCTCGAACTTTTAATTGGCTGAATTCAGGTACGTCTATGAGACTGGTTACATCCAAACCGCCACCTAAAGCCCAGAAATTACCCCATTTCTCATTTTCGCCAAAACGCGTTGATCCTTCTCGTCGTATACTGGCGTTTAGGAAATAGGCGTTATCCCAATTAAGATTAACACGTCCAAAGAAACCGATAATCTTGTTGGTATTCCTATAACTTCCAACGGTTCCTTCACCCTGGTTGAAATCCTGCGCAAAACCAAGGTTAAAAGTTCCTATGGCATCGGTAATGAAATCACCGCCGATCGCGGATGTTCCTTCCTGTTCAAAATCGCTGTATGAATAACCGGCTACTGATTCAAGATTGAGTTCATCAATACTCGTTACATAGTTGGCAGTAGCTTCAAACAGTTGTGCTTTAATGCTGTTGGCATAACGCTGTGCTTCTCCGGTACCCAGAGAAGATTGCGTTGCGCCTCCTCTCCACTTGTTCTCCTGTGAGTAGAACTGGTTATTGGTATTGTTATTGGTTTCCAGAGAATAGAAAGCAGAACCGCTCAGGCCGGGTACCAAGTCATCAAAATCGTAGGTAGCGTTTACAGAAGCATTTAATATGTTCTCCTCTCCGGTGTTGCTTGCAGTATTCTGAATAGCCACCGGGTTAAAGATATCAAATGCACCAATTTCGGTGTACCCACCGGTATTATCAAACCCATCACTGGTTACCGGGGCAGTTGGATTCATGGTTGCGGCATATCGGAAAACCTCACCGAATCCAAAATCAGATTCCCTATTGGTTACACCCAAGTTAAAGGTAATATCTAATTTGTCATCTAATGCACTTTGGGTAAGATTCAAACGACCGTTGATTTGCTCAAAGCCGGTTCCTTTCTGTATCCCTCTACGATCACGGAAGTTACCGGAAATACGGTATTGGGTATACTGATTTCCGCCTGAGAGTGCCAGGTTATGAACATTATTGGTACCGAGTTGAGAAACTTCATCAAAATAGTCAGAACTGCCACCCAGGTCATTAATTGACTGGCCGCTAACTTGACTAAGCTCCCTGAATTCAGCAGCTGAAAGAACATCCAACTTGTTTTCAATGGTCTCAGCAGTAAAATATCCGTTGTAGCTGATACTGAACGCTTCACCGGGGTCTCCTGCATTGTATTTACCTTTCTTGGTTGTAACAACAATAACACCTGCAGCACCACGTGTTCCGTAAATAGCGGAAGCAGATGCATCCTTGAGGACATCAATTGAAGCAATATCGTTAGGATCCAGATTATTCAGATTACCTCCAATAGTACCGTCTACTACTACCAGTGGTTCCTGGTTAGCACTAAAGGTAGTAACTCCACGTAATCTTATAGTAGGACTGCTATTCGGGTCACCACCGGCTGATGAAATTGTAAGTCCAGGAACTTTACCCTGAATCAATTCAGAGGCATTATTAATATTTCCGGAAACAAAATCTTCAGATTGAACACTGGATACAGATCCGGTAATTTGTCTCTTTTCCTGAGTACCGTAACCTACTACAACAACGTCTTCAAGCTGCTGTACATCCGGTGATAAACTAATATCTACCGTGCTTCTTCCATTGATGGGCACCTGTTGTGTGATATAACCAACAAATGATACTACCAGGGTATCTTGCAGTGATGGTACTCGTAAAGAATAAAATCCATCGGCGTTAGTTGAAGTACCTGTACTGGTACCTTGCAAAATTATATTAACACCCGGTAAAGATGATCCGTCCTCTGCGTCAGTTACCGTTCCTGACACTTCAACATTCTGAGCTGTAGCTGTTACGTTTCCGACGGCAAAAATTAATAAAGCTGCAAGACCAACTTGAACTATCATCGAAGATAATCCAACGTTTTGCAGCTTCTGCTTAATTAGCCTGGGATTGCGCAAAATACAGCTAATCCGTATCGCATTTCTTAGCATAATGTTCCCCTTAGGTTAAGATTAAATATTCAGAACTTTGTTCTGCTTATCGCTGAGAGTAAAACCACCTAGGAAAGAATTTAGTGGAAATCGATCCTTATCATAACTAAGTGATTAATATTTACTCCTAATCAGCCTAATAATTAGGTTTTCTAATCAAAGAAGCAAATTTTTTTATCTTTTATGAAAAATATTTTCCCTCCGTCTTAAATTTTTCTCAGTCAAGGAGATATGCCGATGGTACATCATCTAAAATTAGTGCAAAATGCTGCTAAATAAAGTGGGTATTAGTTAGCCCGCCAGAGCAGCTTCTTGCTTGTTGAGGGATTCCTGTTTTCGTCCCTCCCACCACATTTCTACAAGTAAGAAAATGGGACCTACCACAAACAGAGCATAGAATGGTGCATACACGGCTTCTCCGAGTCTGAAGAAAAATTCTGCGAAGGCAACACTAAAAGCAAATACATACTGCCATTTCTTGCTTTTAACTGTTGTTTTAGGGTCTGTGATCATGAAGAAAACAAACAGCTGATACATCGGACCGGTGATAGGGGAAATCTCGGCAAAAAATGGATCTCCGGTCATCCAACTTCGTAGTAGGGCAAATAGAAAGAATGAAGCGACGTAGGTACCACAGATATGGAATCGTCGCAATTTATAGATAGAAACTGAGCCTATTATCCAGATTACAAGCATGGCCCATATATTATTTCCCCACTGCACGCTGAGTCCGGCCACACTTCCCGGAGCCAGTACCAGAATGGCTACAATACCGAAATTTGATGGATTCCACAGGTGCTGGTCTCTGAAACGTAAAACATATTTGGAGGCTATAGAGATCATAGCACAAAGCGCATAAGGCCATAGAAAAGGAGAGCGAACCAGTATACCAACACTAATACCTGAAATGTAGGCGCTCGACATATTACGCCACTTGCCGACCACAAGCCTGTGCAAAACAGCCTCAGTAATAAAACTGGCACCGATGGCTGTCATCAGCATGCCGAAACTTTCCAGTATTCCGAAAGAAAAATGGGCACCGAACAAAATGGCTGTAATCAACAGGGATGGCGTATACTTTTTTTTATACTCAAGGCCGTCCAGATCCCACTTTGACAAAAAACCTTCCTGTTGCTTCAACTCTTTTTCGGATTGCTGTTGCATGATCTAAAAAATTATTGCCACTTCGTTTCAGTAGTGCAGTGATATTTGAAAAACAATTTCATGAACCAAATTACAGATTCTCACTTTCAGCCAAAAATTCGCCTTCTTTTATGGTATGAGTCATATTGGTTTCCGGCTCTTGCAGCAATTGGGTTTGCCCGGATGGCCACCTGACCTTGACACTATCAACCGATGCGGCATCTCCAAGCCCAAAAAATAGCTCACGCTGATTTTGGGCACTAAAACCGCTGCCCCCGGAAATAACCTGAAGCTGATTCTTTCCATTCCAGAAGATCTCGGCTTCGGCGCCGATGGCACTTCTGTTGCTTTTACTTCCCTCAAGGTGGAAAGCAATCCAATTCTTGCCGCTTCTAGTCACATTCTTATACAGTTTAACCGGACCATTTTGGCTTGCCACTATAATATCAAGCGTACCGTTATTCCAGAAGTCGGCAAATGCAACCGCACGGCTGTCCAGTTTAAGTGAACCTCCTACTACTCCGGCCACCTCCTGGAATTTGCCGGCTCCGTCATTCAGCCAGATTTTATTCTCCTGGTAACCCGAAAGACTTCTGCCTTCCATGGCAGGCCAGTTTTCAGCATCTGCAATGATGGCCCGGTTACCTCCGGCTACTTTGGAGAAATCGTACCAGTAATCCGTACCTTGCTCAGCCGATACATAACCGTTTGCCACATATAGATCCAGGAAGCCGTCGTTATTCAAGTCTCCGAACTGGGCACCGTAGCTCCAACCTCCGACTTCAACTCCAAGGTTACCGGCCAGGTTCTTGAATGCAGGCTTTCCGGTTACCCCAAGATCGGGTACCCACATATTATTACCCTGTATGAGCACACCCGGTTCAGAAATATTGGTGATATATACTACAAATTTACCCTGATTTAATATGTCACCGAATGAGACATTCATTCCGCTTTTAGGGGCGAATCCCATACCTGCATCCTGACCGGCTTCATAAAAACCATTACCCTGGTCATTCATATAGAGCTCGTCCACACCGTAGTCGTTAGCAATCACCAGGTCGGGATAGCCATCACTGTTCAGATCAGCGGAAGAAGCTGAAAGCGCCCAACGGTTGGTTTCAATACCCATCTCTTTACTGACCTCTTCGAAAGTCCCATCACCTCGGTTATGGAATAGGTATTTTCGCCCCCCGTTATTGGCATACTCAAAACTTTCGGGCATAATTCTGGTTGTTTCCAGATTCCACAAGTCAATGCTTTCATTAAAATAACCGGCAAGAAACAGATCGAGATTGCCATCCCGGTCATAGTCAAACCAAATTGCGGAGTTGGTATTGGCCCATTCGGGCAGATCTATTTTTTCAGAAACTTCAGTGAAACCCTCTCCTCTATCGTTGTGAAACAGCGCTGATTTGCCCCACTTGTATACAAACAGATCTTCAAATCCGTCATTATCGTAATCACCCCATATCGAGCCCATGGAAGCACCTGTTCGCTCGTTGTTCAGTGATGCCACACCCATCTCTTCAGCAACATCAGTAAAAGTGCCGTCGCCATTATTCTTATATAGTGCATTGGTACTGCCGGTCCGGCTGTTGGTGAGGTAAAAATCCTGATGACCGTCATTATTAAAGTCTACTACGCTGACTGAAGCACCGACGGAAGCCACTTGGGGCATGATATGCTCAATCTTGCTATCCAGCTGCGGAGCCTCGTGTGTGAAATCCACACCCGCTTGCTCCGATACTTCTTCGAGGTAAAAACCGTGTCTCTGCAGGGCTTCTTCCTTGTTGGCGGATACCTCAGCATCTGCATTCCCCATGCGGTCGATAATATAAGGCGTTGCAAGCAATGCAATGAAGAATATTGCTAAAGCTATTTTCCCAATAGTCTTGGAGTTCATAACCAAATCTATTCTTTGTCAAATTTTAGTGCAGTTCGGAAGTCCCTGGGAGTAACATATCGCGTGTGGTAATGTACCCAATCTGCAGGAAACTTCTGAAAAACCGGATCATCTTCCAACCTGCCTGGAGCTTCACTGTAATCTTCCATTCCATGATAGGGAAGCGGGAGAACCGTTGTGGAATATCCGGTATTGTAGTCTCCGTCTTTGACCCAGCCGTCACCCACCAGAACAAAATCACGATCCATTCCGGGTTCCGGTTCGGAAAGTGCCGGGAATTTAAAAACCATTTCGTCCCCCGCATTCATGATAACGTACCTGTCATCAATTTCTTCTATCAGCTCACCTACCGGACCAAACCTGGTATAATGTCCTTCCAAATCGCTCCACATAGGAGTTGTTCCTTGAAGGGTTTGATAGTCAGGAATTTCCGGAACAAAACGACTTGGTCGCTCAACTCTCGAGAATCCACGGTAGCGTAAATCAGCTTCTGCATACTTCAAATCTTTTCTGATTATTTCACTGCTATCGGCTTCCACTCCCCAGAGTACTCTATTCCAGTAAATTTCCATATTAGTAACCAGTCTCACCCTTCGTTCGGTTCCCTCTTCAAAAATACCTTCAAGATCGATCACCATGGTTTTACTTTTACCGGCAGGAAATCCGATGTTTTCTTTTGCCACTTTCCATCCTCCTTGACCGTCAGGCACATGAAGACTCAGGGGACTTGGTGCCTGTTGACTGCCCTGACTGATAGCAATATTTACTGAGGTATCTGTTGGATATATCCACCCGGATGCTACCAGTTTTAATTTATCATTCCCAGAAACCTCGTTTCCAAGGTCCACTTCCAGGAAGTGCTCTTCTGCAATGCCTTGATATTTGGTCAGTTTAAATCCATCAACATATTTTTGGTCAAGATCACTAATCTTATCCGTCACATTTCTCCCATCCTGGTTAATAGCACCGGCTACAGGTTTCAGATTTTTGAGTAAGTGAATAGAGGGTTGAGCCGGAGGGAAAGAGAACCGCTCATCAACAAAAACTTCGGTTCCTACGGGGTGATCAACCGCTTTGAGTGATACATGATCAAAGAAGTGGGTTTCCCAAAGATCTGCGGTAATACGAACATCATAAAAACCGTTCTTAGGTTTCAGTTGGTCACCGTCAACCTTGATCCAGTCCACACTGTGAATAACATCGGCACTTCCCTGGGCATTGATTCTGATTCCAAGACCAGTTCGCCACAGAAAATCGGTTACAAATTCCATCTCATTACCATTATAGGTAAAGACCCACGGACAAGAACCTTTCAATACCTGTTCATTGAATATTTTTGAATCATAACCCAACTCCGCAAATTCTGATTGGGAAGAACCGTTCGGCCAGATGATACGAAGCACTTCGGCCTCATCATAGGTTCCTAAACCAAGGTGCACCCACGGCTGTTCAATGGGTTGCTTTTGATAAAGCAGACCCGATCGAATTTCAATCTCCCCTCCTATTCCAAAGGAGTTAATCCGGCGATCACCCAAAGATCCCGATGCCCTGGGCCGTATGATGCGCGCCAGATAATCTTTCCCACCGCTGTTGACCCCCAGTACCGTTTGCCCTTCAGAATTAAGAGCTATCATATCGAGGCGTGTATCCCCATTGAAATCAGCTAAACCCAAAACCCCACCATCGGTTTCACTTGCTGCAGAATCTATATTCAAATTTTCATCAGACAGCCAATAGTATGATTTCTCATCGGTAACGGCCAAGATATCGTTGCTCCCGCTGTTATCCAGATCGGCCGCAATAAGATGTCCGGCACCGGCTTCTTCCCCACTTGGGCTATTGGTAAATTCAACCAAATTTTCACGGTTCCAGCTGCCATCTCTACTGTTATAATAAATTTTTTGAATGCCCTCATTATCCCAAGCCAATAGGTCCAGTTGGGTATCACTGTCTATATCAGAGACTTCAATATCAATTACTTCCTCACCTACAGGCAAGTCGGCTACTTCCGTAAAACGGCCTGAGCGCTCATTAATGAGCACTGTAATTGACCCGTCAGCATTTAGAAAAGCGGCGTCGGGATCGGTATCTCCGTCAAAATCAGCCCAAAGAAAGGCCACCGGATCTGTAAATTGACTGAACAAATCAATGACTTCAAAGGTATCATCGCCATTATTCCGCAGCACCACCACCGGCTGCTCTGTCGGGTTCATCACGAGGTCCAGATCGCCATCGAGATCTATATCTGCTGACCAGCTTCTCTTGTAGGATTTATCCAGGTATTCTCTTGACAATCCAAGGCTCCCGGTGACATCGGTAAATGATGAATCTTCTTCCTGGCGATAGAGCCTGAAACCTTGAGAACCTGCGAATGCCAGGTCATTCATGAAATCGTAATTAAAATCAATGGTCGTAATCGCCTCCTTGGTGCGTGCTTCACCTGGAAAAGGCAGGTTTTTCTTCCCGTTTATTACCGCGGTACCTCCCTTCACCGATACCCAGTCTGACTCAGCGAGATCTGACAACGAAATCGGTTTAGCCATCTCGACACCGCTTTCCTCCGACATCAGTTCAAAAGTAAAAGCCAGTTGATCATCTTTTTGAGCTGCCGCATTTTCAGGCTGTGGAAGCCAGGTAAATTCTGTTATCAGAAATCCTACCTGGTTTGGAGGAATCTGCACAGCCCGAAGATCACTTTGAAATTTGGGCAGCTGGTTTAAATTATTTCTCAGAAAAGCCAGTTGAAATGTCAGGTTCGCACTTTCATCCTCGAGGATGGTTTGACTGATTTGGTTGAACTGCCTCTGAATATCTTCAGGCCAATTCCCGGCATAATCCGATAAGGTACTCATCGCCTCTTCCAGGGTCTTCATCTCTTCACGCTTTACCGAAAACCTGACCATTTCAAGCAATATCGCCAGGTTATCGGGCTCCTGCTCAAGAATGGAATTCAGAATAGAGAACACCTCATCCGCATTGGCAATGTCATCCTGACGCTCAAGCTCTTCAACCAAAGCATATGCTATCTGAAGATCATCGGGTTTTAAATCAGCGGCACTTCTAAGGTAATCCACAGAGGCATTTACATTACCTCTCCTGCTCTCAATTATACCTGCCAGAAATGTGATATCTGCATTATCCGGTGATCTATCGAGCGCTTCACTAATGCGCTCTTCGGCAAGATTGAAATTGGCCTGCCGCATGGCGAATACAGCCAGATTTGCCCAGGCGGCCGCTTCATCGGGATATTTTTCTGTTATTGTTTCCATCTTTTCAGCCGCAAAAAGCAATTGATCCGCCTGAACTGCTGAAAGAGAAACATAAAAATCGGAGACTGCCTGCCTGTATGCCTCCGAATCTTGAGCAGGCTTCTCAATTTCTGTACCGCAAGAATAGATGAGTCCCGCGAATATAAGGAGTGCGAGTACTTTTAAGGTCGTATTATTAAAACCGGAATTCATAGAGAGTCTATTAAATTATTCATCATGCCTCTGTTCAAAAAGAAGTAAAGAATCATTATTCCTTGCAACCGGAATTAGCCGGCGGCCTCCCGCTATTCTCAGCAGATCTATTTCACGAACCTCCCCTTTCAAAACAAAGCCGCTTTTCAAAAGATCGACTGCTTCAAAATGTCCTTCACCGCTGCCTCGCAGGTAAAGACCGTATCCTGCATCGTATCTGCCGCCCAATGATGGTTTTACATCAAAAAAGTTACCGCCGATCAGTGCATCCGGTATTCCGTCATCATTAAAGTCTGCAGACTTTATCGCAAATATCGGTGTGAACTGAGCTTCCACAGGAAGTTCATGCAGCGTAAAGCCACCGGTTCCATCATTTTCAAGATAAGAAGAGCTGAGCTGATTAATATATTTTATGCTGATACTATCCTCGAGCTGTTCCCCGAAAATCTGTTGCATGCTTTTGCCTGCAAAATCACCGTAAGTGCGAAATTCTGATCGCAAATATTTAAAATTGGTAAGCAGCTCATCCCTCGGGTGAGCCGGGTATTCTTTTCCTGACTCTGTATAGGCAAGGACCGGATCTAATTGCCCGTCTTCATTGAAATCTTTTACATACAGTTTTAGTGGCTCCTCCCTGGATGCTTTCAGATAGGAGTTCAATCCAAGGTTGCCGGCCAGAAAATCGATATCTCCGTCGCCGTCAAAATCACCCGGCTCCAGGGTGTTCCACCAGCCGTTACTCTCGGCAAGTCCATAATCAGCAGTCCGGTTTTTAATAATACCATCACTATTTATAAAGATGGAAATAGGCATCCAAGTGCCGCTGAGTACCAAGTCAGGTATTGCATCCCCATTCACATCCTGCCAGGATGCATCGGTGATCATACCGGCATCAACCAGGCCTTCGGAAAGCACATCCGTGACGTCGCGAAACCTGCCGTTGCCGTCATTTTGGAAAAGATAACTTCTGGGAATAGTCCCATAACTTCCGGGTACGGACCGATTTCCCAGGAACAAATCTATATCACCGTCAGCATCAAAATCAGCCGGTGCTATCACAGCCCCGTTTTCCCTGATGGGTGGCAAGGCACCCTCAATTTTGATGAACTCGCCATTTCCGTCATTTAAGTACAAGCGATCCTGGTAGCTATTCGATTGAGCCATAAACTCGTTTCCACCACTCACTACATAAAGGTCCGGTGCTCCGTCGCCATTGGCATCAAAAAATGCGGCATCCGTATCTTCATATATCCTGTCTGAGTTAAAAGCAGATGTACTTGCAGACTCAAACTCCCCATTTTCACTTTGAATATATAGGGTGCCGCTTTGGTTCTTTGCGCCGCCCACATAAAAATCATCCAGCCCGTCGCCGTTGACATCGCCCGACGCCATCGCCGGTCCCTGGGTTGAAAGCATATGAGGAACCATTTGCTGAAGATCATAATCACTGTATGTGTTCTCCCGGTGACTGAACAAAGGGGCATAATCATCGCTAACATCCCGGAATGGTGTGTCTAAAACTTTCCCGAGAGCAGGCTCCTCCCAGTTTTCAGCATCCTCCTGCTTGAGTGTAAGTGTTTGGTTAACAGATACCTCATTGACGGTCTGCTTTTCACCATCAGGCCACTGAACCGTCAGGGAATCTATAGTTTGTAGGGTATCCAGTCCGATTGTAAGTACAGGCTCAACGGAAGAAAGAAACCCACGTGTCGGCATCATTTCATAAAGCTGACGGCTGTCATCAGTAAATAGGTTGACTCTGGCACCAATGCCGAAGCTGTTCTCCGTATTACCTGCAAGTTTTATCTTCAGATAGCTGCGATCTTCTTGTTCTCTGGTCTCATTCTTATAAATAAAGGCTTCCGAGTTGACATTATTCACAACCAAGTCAAGATCTCCGTCATTATCCAGATCACCGTATGCAGCACCATTGGAAAAGCTGGGTCGATTAAATCCGGTTTCGCTGCGATTGGTAAATCTATAATCCCCTTCATTAATGAATGCAAAGTTGGGAATTTCAACCTTCGGCATTCGCTGAATGAGTGACATCGTAGTATCACTCATTCCCCTGCTCATCACCTGCTGTGCCTGTTCTGAACGGGCCACAGCCAGGTAATCCAGATCATTTGGGCGACGGTAAATACCGTTGCTGACAAACAGATCTTTATTGCCGTCGTTATCCATATCAAAAAACAGGGAGGCCCAGCTCCAGTCGGTAGCATTTACCCCTGCTAGCTGAGCAATTTCAGAAAATAACGGATTCCCCTCATCATCGATGCCCCGGTTTAATTGCAGCGTATTCCTGATAAGTTGGGGATGGTAACCGAATTGTCGTTGTATCTTATAAGCATTGTACGGCTCGGAACTGACGGCAGATTTTCGCGTAGTTTCATCATAAGGGAGCATATCCAACACAAAAATATCCGCCAACCCGTCATTATTGAAATCAGCTATGTCAGCGCCCATAGATGCCCGACTGTTGTGACCCGTAGTTTTATCGATTACCTCACGAAAAGTACCGTCACAATTATTAAGATAGAGGTAATCGTTTTCGTGAAAGTCATTGGATACATAAATATCCTGACAGCCATCGTTATTAACATCACTGACAGTGGCAGCAAGACCGTAACCGATCATACTGCTGTAAATACCTGCCTGCTTGGTAACATCGGTAAATATTCCCTCATTATTTTGATAAAGCTTATCTCCTGACTCCTCACTATAGGTAGTCCTCTTCTCGGCTTTTGTGAATGAACCTTCGGAATGAACAGAGTGATTCAGCAAATACATATCGAGATCACCGTCATTATCGTAATCAAAAAAGGAAGCCTGTTTGGCAAATCCCTGGAAATCGAGCCCGTATTCAGCTGCCTTATCGCTGAAAGTACTGTCCCCATTGTTAATGAAAAGCTGATTGCGCCCGCTTTTATTCAAAAAATTCACAGAGCTGACATAGATATCCAGCAATCCGTCACCGTTTACATCCGCCATGGTGGTGCCGGTAGTCCAGTCAGCAGATCCTGCAACCTGAGCTTTGTCCGTAATATCCTCAAAATTGAAATCACCTTTGTTAAGGTATAACCTGTTCTCCTGCATATTGGCAGTGAAATAGATGTCCGGAAGCCCGTCATTATTGATATCTCCTATAGAAACTCCCCCACCGTCATAAAAATAGAGATAGTTGAGAATGTTAAATTCGGGCGTATTCTCCAGGTTATTGGCAAAGCTGACGCCTGTCTCCTCAGATTCCAGTAAACTAAAACGTGTATCCTGACTTCCGCTGCAAGAAATGAAGGTCATTGCAAACAAAATGGCAAAAAACAGTGACCCGAATGGAATGGAATTGTAGTTTTTCAGATGATTCTTAAAATGCATTATGCAGTCAAAATTGAGCTTTAAAACAAATGAGGGAATTATTTGAAACCTGATTTATGACATTTTCGGGGTACGAAATATGCGCAAATTATTGCAAAATTTTTACCTATGAATGAAATTAATTTGAAATTTTCCCAAATCAGGTGCTTATTACAGTAATATTGAACGGGATGTAAAGGCCTTAATACGCTCATAGGCCACTTTATAAATAATCAAACCTATTGATCTTGAAGGTAACTCTTAAAGATATAGCCGAAGACACAGGCTATTCAATTTCTACGGTATCTCGTGTACTTAACGGTTCCAATAAGATAAGCACCAAAACACGCAGAGAAATATATCAAAGTGCCAAGAAATTGAAATACCCGGTATATCGATCAATTAACGGAGATACCATAATTGATACGCTTACCGTAAACCTGGTGTTGACTCGGTTTCATGTCGGAGAATTTTATGCCTCCTTCTTCGAGGGATTCAATTCTGCCGCATCTAATAATAATATACAGCTTTCCATGACAAGTTTGAGGTGCCCTTTTGATAAGGCCCTTAAAAGAATTAAAAAATTGGGTGAAAGCAAAAACGACGGACTGATTATTTTTGCTCCGGAATTTAAAAATTCGGAATATCGAAAAGTCAGCAATGTACTACCCGATAATTTTCCGATCGTTTCAAATGGACTAATAGAAAACCCCATCTTTTCAACTGTAACATTCGACGGTTACAGCGGGGGATATCTGGCAGCTGAGCACTTTAAAAATCAGGGTTACCGTACCTGCGGTATAATACGGGGCGATTTTGATGCTGTAGAGGCACGATATCGTTCCAATGGTTTCCGTGATTATATTTTCCAGGCTCCGGAAATGGAGCTCAGCTGGGATTTTCACGGTGACTTCAGTTTCGAATCCGGTAAACAAGCTTTTAGGGATTTCCAAAAACAGGAAGTCAAACCCCGTGCCGTCTTTGCCTCCAATGATGCCATGTGTCATGCCTTTATGGAAGAAGCGCTCATGCACGGTTATGATGTGCCGGGAGATATAGCCATGATAGGTTACGACGACCTCCCAATCTGCGAACGCCATCGACCCACCATCACCTCCATTCATACCGATTATCAGAAGCTCGGTGAAGTGACCATGGAGAAACTCAAGGAACTTCTATCCAACCCCAAGCAGGAAAAAGGTGTACTAAGTTTGGTTCCGGTTACTCTGAGTCAAAGAGAATCTTCCTGAAGAATTTAAACAGAACTGTTTGAGATTTCTCTGGTCATAAAACCACAGCAATACACGCTCGCTGAGTTCTGCTAAGATAAGCGCAACGTTTCGCAGCAGATCTACTACTATGCGTATCTCTGCGAGAGAGCCTGTTTAGTTTTTATTTTTAAAACGATATATGCTTTTACTATGAAACTGTTCCCCCGGCCTAAGTATCGTTGAGGAGAAGTGGGAACGGTTAGGCGAATCCGGGAAATGCTGCGGTTCAAGACAAAAAGCGGTTTTCAGGTTAAGTTCCATCTCCGGCGGAAACTCACACTCGAAAAACTGCAGGCCCGGTTCGGTGGTATGTAATTCCATCACCTGACCGCTAATAGGATCCTGTACCCTGGCAGCAAAGCTCAGCTCATTTCCCTGGATTTTGTTCAATACAAAATTATGGTCAAAACCCTCCGCAATCTCCAGTTGTACATTCCCGGGTTTTATATGTTCTGTTATTTCAGTGTCGGTTCTGAAATCAAATGGAGTATCTTTGACATGCTGTAAAGGGCCTAGCGGTATTTTTTCTTCCGAGACAGGCAAATAGTGATCGGCGTTGATCTTCAAACGGTGATTACGGGCTGTAGAACCATTGCTTTCTCCACCAAGATTAAAATAGCTGTGATGAGTGATATTCAATACCGTCGGCTTGTCAGTGGTAGCCTTCAGTTCTATAACTAATTCGTCCTCCCCCGTAAAAGTATACTGCAGGTCAACCTTCATATTGCTGGGAAATCCTTCATTGCCGTCCGGCAATTCCAGTTTAAGATTCAGGGTATTTGCCCTAGTCTGTGCGGCACTCCAAACCGAATTGTGAAAACCTTTCTTCCCCCCGTGCAGGTGATGTCTCCCTTCATTTGCAGTAAGCCTATATTTTTCACCATTTAAAATAAAGGAGGCTTTTGCAATACGATTAGCATACCTGCCGACCATGGCACCGAGATAAGCCTCATCATGATTTAGATATGCATCGATGGATTCATAACCGGCTACAATATTCTCGATGACGCCGTCTGCATCCGGTAACCAAAGTGCCACCACCCTGGCTCCGTAATTGGTTATGGCTGCTCTGACCCCGTTACGGTTTTCGAGAAAAAATAAATCTGTTTCCCTGCCGTCAATTTCGGCTTGGAAATCAGCAACTTTTAGGTGTCGGGCCATGGCAAGTTTATTAGCAGCATTTGTTAGTGTTAACCGCTGATCAGCATTGTGTGTTAAACAGATTAAATGTACCTATTGATCAGGTTTTCAAGGTATTCCTGTTTACCACTGCTGGGTTCAAATTCCCCCTGCTTATGGGCATACTTTTCCAGCTCTTCGAGAGTTAGCTTACCCTCTTCAAAAGCAGCTCCTTTACCGGTATCAAAGGAGGCGTAGCGATCATCTATAAATTTGAGATAGTCAGAGTCACTGAGTATCTCCTCAGCAGTGATCAGGGCCCTAGCGAAGGTATCCATTCCGCCAATATGTGCATAAAACAGATCCTCCAAGTCGGTAGAATTCCGTCGTAGTTTGGCATCAAAGTTAACACCGCCCGTTTCAAAACCACCATGGCGCAGCAAAACCATCATTGCCTGCGTTACCTCGAATATATCTGCCGGGAACTGGTCGGTATCCCATCCGTTTTGATAGTCACCGCGGTTGGCATCAATACTACCCAGCATGCCTGCGGAAGCGGCAACTTCAAGTTCATGTTCAAAGGTATGCTTGGCCAGTATGGCATGATTTACCTCAATGTTGACTTTAAAGTCATCGTCCAAACCGTACTCACGAAGGAATCCAATCACAGTAGCCGTGTCAAAGTCATACTGGTGCTTCATGGGCTCCATTGGTTTCGGTTCAATCAGAAAGGTACCTTCAAACCCATTCTTTCGCCCGTACTCTTTAGCCATGTGCAGGAATCGAGCCAGATGCTCCTGCTCCCGCTTGTAATCGGTGTTCAGCAGAGACATATAACCTTCTCTTCCACCCCAGAATACATAGTTGGCGCCTCCCAGTTCAATGGTGGCATCGAGGGCTTGCTTGACCTGGGCGCCGGCACGTGCCAGGATTCCGAATTCCGGATTGGTGGCCGCTCCGTTCATATAACGGGGATGCATAAATAGATTGGCAGTTCCCCATAAAAGCCGGACCCCTGACTCCTCCTGCTTCTGACCGGCATATTCAACAATTTTTTGCAGTCGTTTTTCTGATTCAGCCAGGGTGTCAGCCTCTTCAACCAGATCGTAGTCGTGGAAACAATAGAACGGAATACCCATCTTGGTAATAAACTCAAAAGCTGCATCCATTTTGGCTCGGGCACGATCCATGGGTTCTTTGTACTCCATCCAGGGAAAGGCACGTGTTCCCGCCCCAAAAGGATCTCCGCCTGTATTACAGAAGCTGTGCCAGTATGCAACCGCAAAACGAAAGAACTCTTTCATGGTACGATCCCCAATCTTTTTATCCTCGTCATAATAGCTGAAAGCCAGTGGATTATCCGTTTCTCTGCCTTCATATTCAATACGATCAATATTCGGGAAGTACTCTTTTGGTCCGATTATAACATTCATGATCTATGCTTATTAATTAATGAAATAGTAAGTGTAAACGTAGAAAATCGGGCAGTGCTTTTTGAAATCAAGTAAGTAACAGAATGAACTTACGCCTCAGTCTCTAATATCTTTTTCAAAGTCAATTGCCACTCGTCAAAAGCACGCAGGTACTCATCCCGCTGCTTCGGATCAGGGTCTACTGATCCCTTTTTTTGCAAACCTTTGAACGCCTCTTCCCTGTCGCTGAATATCCCTGCCCCAATTCCCGCTCCGATGGCTGCACCCAGCGCACCGTTCGTTTCATAAAGATCTAGAGGTACGTTAGCACAATTGCATAACGTTTCCCTGAATACCCGACTTTGAAACATGTTGGAAGAAGCAGCTCGAATACTCTCAATGGATATTCCCATCTCCTGCATAATATCCAATCCGTGACATAAAGAGAAAGCTATACCTTCGTGAGCCGCACGGGTGATATGCGCTCTTCTATGACGATTGAAGTTAATCTTACCGATATACGCGCCGGTATCAGTGTCTTGCAAGATTCTCTCAGGACCATTGCCAAACGGTATTATGCTTAGTCCGTCTGAACCCACTGCAACACTTTCGGCCCTTTCATTCATAGCCCGGTAATCCAACTCACTATTAAACACCTCATTTTTTAGCCAGCTGTTCTGTATTCCGGTGCCGTTGATACATAATAACACTCCATAGCGCTGCAAGTCTTCATTATGGTTTACATGCACAAAAGTGTTTACCCTGGATTGTTTATCGTAAAGCGGTTTATCGGTTACCCCGTATATGACTCCCGAAGTACCTGCTGTAGATGCTATTTCACCCGGATCCATTGCATTCAAAGAGAGGGCATTATTAGGTTGATCCCCGGCCCGATAGGATAACAGGATTCCCGAGGGTAGTCCCAGCTCATCAGCAGCTCTTTCACTTAGCTTTCCGTGTTGGCCAAAATTGGTAAATATTTCAGGTACAACATTTTCGGGAATTCCTGCGGCATGCATAACTTCCGTTGCCAATCCATGTTTTTTGTAATCCCAGAGTATGGCCTCCGATAACCCAGAGACAGATGTATTTATTTGACCAGTCATTTTCATGGCGATGAAATCACCGGGCAGCATAAACTTAAAAATCTTTTGAAATAAATCGGGTTCATGCTCTTTCACCCACTTCAGCTTGGATGCCGTAAAATTACCCGGTTTATTTAACAGGTGACTTAGGCTATAGGCTTCTCCCAGTTCTTCGGTTATTTCGCTTCCGCTATCAACAGCTCTTCCATCACACCAGATGATGGAGGGACGCAACACCTCTTTATTTTCATCCACAATCACCAGTCCGTGCATTTGGTAAGAAATCCCAATAGCAGCGATAGCCTCTTTTTGAACGTTATCCGAATCCAGCAGACGAGCTGTTGTGGCTTTTACATGCTTCCACCATACATTGGGATCCTGTTCCGCCCACCCTTTCCTGGGTGACTGAATGGTTAATTCCTTTTCAGGTGATTGGGCAAAAGCAATTTGAAGTCCGGACTCAGCATCCACTATGCTTGCCTTTATACTGGAACTACCGATGTCATAGCCAAGTAACTGCATACGTACACTTCCCTTTATCGAATTTCTATGTTATTTCAATTCCCGGTTGACAGTAGAAATAGTATTTATACTAATTTGCCGTATTTATCAATCTTGCAAAATTCTATATGCCCTCTTGCAGTAAAAATCCTGAAAATTTCAAAATAGTGAGGTTTAAGACTGATGGAATGAGATTATGGGAATGAAAATTTTTTGAAAAATTTTCTAAAAACCGAAAATTATTGCCAATTTTACCATTTATAACTTAGATTGGTGTTTACGTTTTCAAAAAATCGACAATAAAACTCTACCTGCTTGAAAGTAACATTAAAAGATATTGCGGATGATACCGGTTATTCCATTTCCACCGTCTCAAGGGTGTTGAATGGGTTGGATGCCAATCATCAAACCAAAACCAAGATTTTAAAAAGTGCTCGTAAACTAAACTATCCGGTTCAAAATATTGTAGCCGACGTTGAAACCGATAAGATGTTGAACGTATTACTAATCTGCGGTATCGAAATCGGTGAGTTTTACGCTTCATTTTTTGACGGGTTAAATAATGCAGCCTCTCGTGAAAAGGTTCGGCTCATAGTTTCCAGTCTGAAGGATGATATTCCAAAAATTAGCGATATTAGGGCAAAAATTGAGGATGAGGAGATCGACGGCATCATTATAAACCTTCCTCGGATTCAAAGAACTCATTACGAACAACTTAAAAAAGCACTTCCCGATCATTTTCCTGTTGTCTCGAATGAAATATTGAATAGCCAGGTGTTTGCCACTGTTGGTTTTGACAATTACGGCGGAGGCTATCTTGTCGCCAAACACTTCGATGATAAGGGTTATCAGACCTGTGGTATTATTTATGGTCCATCTGACAAAAACGTCTCCAGACAGAGAGCTCACGGTTTCCTGGATTACATAACTTATTACTCAGATATGGAAGTGGTTTGGGAGTATGAAGGCGACTTTAGTTTTGAATCCGGTATCAAAGCTTTCAAGAATTTTGATCAGTCTGGAACCAAGCCTCGTGCTATTTTTGCCTGCAACGACAATATGAATCACGGGTTCGTTCAGGAAGCCATGATCAAAGGGTATCAATTCCCCGATGATATTGCAGCCGTAGGTTTTGACGATTTACCGATTTGTAAACGTCACCGTCCTCAACTTTCTTCGGTGCATACCAACTATGAAGAACTTGGGGCTGTTTCCATCCAGCGCCTTAAAGAGCTGATGGCCAATCCCAACCGGCCTTCCTCGGTGTTGAGTATGGTACCGACTGAACTCAGGGTACGCGGATCTTCCTGATTTTCACACTATGCTAATGTGGCCACGCAACTTGAATTCCACACTTACATCGTTCCTTATTACTCTTACTATAACGATGGTGCTATCTGCATGTTCAGGCTCTACCTCCGGTGAACCGTTGATACGCTTCATGTCTTATAACATAAAATTCGACGACACATCCGACACCGTCAACAATTGGGATAACCGCAAAGAACGAGTTATCAACCTGATTGCATTTTATGAACCTGATTTCATCGGAACACAGGAAGCACAGCTCCATCAGCTGCAGGATATGAAAAAGGGGTTGAATAAGTATGAATGGATTGGCGTTGGGCGTGCTGATGGCAGATCCGAGGGTGAGTTTTCTGCAATTTATTATAATACAGAGAGGTTCCGACTCGTCCAAAATAGCGACAGCACCATCTGGCTTTCGGAGAGCCCTTCTACTCCGAGCAAAAGCTGGGATGCCGCATTGCCCAGGATTTTAACCTGGGGAACATTTCAGGAAGTTGAATCCGGGAAAGAGATCATGGTGTACAACACACATTTTGACCATATCGGGGATACAGCTCGCGCCAAAAGTGCAAAGCTTATTGTAGAAACAGTCAACTCACAAAGTGAGGATAAACCGGTAGTGCTTACAGGTGATTTTAATGCTATCGAGGGAAGCATCCCATATGAAAATCTGACCGCTCCGACAAAAGGACTTAAAGATGCCTATTACGAAACCGAACTTCCCCACGTTGGTCCCTTATTTACCTATGACGATTTTAAGGTATTGGGTGAAAACGAGCGTCACCGCATCGATTACATTTTCGTTAACGACAAGGTTACTGTAATGCGCCATGCGGCAATTTCTGACTTTCGGGACGGCCGTTATCCCTCCGATCATCTCCCTGTGATTACAGATGTGAGGTTTAAGTAGCTACGAATTGTCGCGGATTAACTTTTGTGCAGGATTTTCACAAATAACCGTGCAGTTATTAAACAATAAAAATCTGTGCAAATCTGAGGCTAAACCAAATCCTTATAGATCTGTGGCACAACTTACATGTTGCGTCGATATTGCCCGCCAACTTCATAGAGTGCATTGGATATCTGTCCCAGGGAAGCCACTTTAACTGTCTCCATCAACTCTTCAAAGATATTACCATCGTTTCTGGCAACTTTTTTAAGACGAGCGATAGCTTTACCGGCTTCCTCCTCGTTGCGTTTCCAGAAGGCATTGAGGTTGTCTATCTGCTGTTCCTTTTCTTCTTTTGTTGAACGTATCAGATCAATCTTATGATCCTCTTCACTACTTTCTGCCTCATCATTTTTAAAGGTATTAACCCCGATAATCGGCAGCTCTCCGCTGTGCTTTTGCGATTCGTAATAAAGACTCTCATCCTGAATCTTGCCACGCTGATACATATTCTCCATTGCTCCCAGAACGCCACCGCGTTCGGTCAGTCGGTCGAATTCAGATAGTATGGCTTCCTCAACCAGATCCGTCATCTCTTCAATGAAGTAGGAACCCTGGTTGATATTTTCATTCTTTGCAGTTCCCATTTCTTTATTTATGATAAGCTGAATGGCAAGTGCACGTCGAACGGACTCTTCTGTTGGCGTGGTTATGGCTTCATCATAGGCATTGGTGTGCAGGGAATTACAGTTGTCATATATAGCCAGCAACGCCTGCAGTGTAGTTCTGATATCATTAAACTGGATTTCCTGGGCATGCAGTGAACGACCGCTGGTTTGAATGTGGTACTTAAGCTTTTGTGAGCGCTCATTTGCACCGTATTTTTCGTTCATTGCCACAGCCCAAATCCGGCGGGCTACTCGGCCGATGACGGCATATTCCGGATCCAACCCGTTGCTGAAAAAGAAGGACAGATTATGGGCAAACTCATCCACATCCATACCCCTTGACAGGTAATATTCTACGTATGTAAATCCATTTGCGAGTGTGAATGCGGCCTGCGTAATGGGATTTGCTCCTGCCTCGGCAATATGGTAACCGGAAATGGAAACCGAGTAGTAGTTACGCACATTATGATCGGTGAAATACTGCTGTATGTCTCCCATCATTTTCAGGGCAAACTCAGTAGAGAATATACAGGTATTTTGTGCCTGGTCCTCCTTCAGAATATCCGCCTGTACAGTACCGCGAACAACATTTAATGCCTTTTCCTTGATCTTGTTATAGGTTTTCTCATCCACCAGTTGGTCGCCGGTGATACCCAGCAACCCCAGGCCAAAGCCATCATTCGTAGCAGGAAGCTCTCCGTTATATTCCGGTTGGGGGACATTTTTCTGCTTGAAGTGTTTCTTAATTTTCTTCTTCGCCGCATCCCATTTGCCATTTTCCTTCAGATACCGCTCCACTTCCTGGTCAATGGCAGTGTTCATGAACATAGCCAAAATCATCGGCGCCGGACCGTTGATAGTCATGGATACCGAGGTTTTCGGTGAGGTCAGTTCAAAACCCGAATAAAGTTTCTTCATATCATCCAGCGTACAGATGCTGACGCCCGAGTTTCCCACCTTTCCGTAAATATCGGGACGGTGATCCGGATCTTCGCCATATAGGGTAACAGAGTCAAAAGCAGTTGAAAGGCGTGCCGCCGGCATGCCTTCACTCACATAGTGAAAACGTTTGTTGGTACGCTCCGGTGTCCCCTCTCCGGCAAACATGCGGGTGGGATCTTCTCCCTCCCTTTTGAACGGAAATACACCTGCGGTAAACGGGTAGTATCCGGGCAAATTCTCCTTAAGGGCAAATTTGAGTTGCTCTCCTTTGTGCTTGGTTTTCGGTAGCGCAACCCGGGGAATTTTCAACCCGCTAAGGGATTCACGAAACATTTCATTCTTAAAGGTTTTGTCTCGTACCTGTACTTCTACATGATCCTGACGATACTCTTCGTATAGCTTCTCCCATCCTTCCAGAATTTTTTTACATCGTGAATCCAACTTGCTGAGCCAGTGCTCCCGCATCTTTTTGAGTTTCTTATCGAAGGATGCCTTTCCTTCCGGGTCCCAGCGATCAATTTGTTCAAGAGTTCCTTCAACCTGTTCCAGTTTGGAAGCATACTCCGACTGTTCTTCAGCCCACTCATGATAGTCACGTATGGATTCGGATATCTCAGAAAGATAGCGCTGGCGCTTACCGGGAATAATGGCTTGGGATTGAATATCTTCAGCAGGTTCTGGATTGTTATATATTTCAGTTTCCCAGTTTAGGCTGTAATAGTCGTTAATCCGGTCAACCATAGCCTTAAACAGGCGATTTACCCCTTCGTCATTAAATTGAGCAGCAATGGTCGGGAAGACCGGCATCTGTTCCGGCTTGCGGTCCCACTCTCCGCGATTTCGCTTAATCTGTTTGCGAACATCCCGAAGTGCATCCAGTGAACCTTTCTTTTCAAATTTGTTCAGTACTACCATATCAGCCAGATCCAGCATATTGATCTTCTCCAGCTGGGTTGCTGCACCATATTCGCAGGTCATCACATACAACGGGATGTCAGATATATTAACAATCTCGGTATCACTCTGGCCAATCCCGCTGGTTTCAACAATAACCAGATCGAAACCGGCTGTTTTACAGATCGCTATTGCTCCTTTTACCGAAAGACTGGTAGCCCTGTTGCTGGCACGGGTTGCAAGGCTTCTCATATAGACTCTTTCCGGATCCAGGCTGTTCATACGGATACGGTCTCCCAGCAGTGCACCCCCGGTGCGTACTTTGGATGGATCAATGGATATTACGGCAATGTTTATATTGCTGAATTCTGTTAGAAATCGACGTATCAGCTCATCTGTAAGTGAGCTTTTCCCGGCACCTCCGGTACCCGTAATGCCTATCAGTGGAATGGGATGACCGTTTTTAGCGGAAGTAATCAGATTACCATTTCCATCATAGAGCTTTTCATCCTCATATCGTACAATTTCGTCATGGTCATTCTCCAGAGCAGAAATGCAGCGAGCAAGTGTCTTTGTATCTCGCCCAAGAATCTTTTTTGCATCTACCTCCTCAATTTCGGCGGTATCAAAGTCACAATGCTCCAGCATATAATTGATCATGCCCTGAAGCCCCATCTTACTGCCGTCTTCCACAGAAAAAATACGGGTTACCCCGTAATCGTGCAGCTCTTCAATCTCATCATCTACAATAACACCTCCGCCTCCGCCAAATACGTTGATATGTGAAGCTCCTTTCTCTTCCAACAAGTCAACCATATACTTGAAATACTCCATATGTCCACCCTGGTAAGAACTTATGGCTATACCCTGCGCATCTTCCTGTACCGCACAATCAACAATCTCCTGAACCGAGCGATTGTGTCCAAGGTGAATTACCTCTGCACCACTGCTTTGTAGAATGCGCCTCATGATATTAATACTGGCGTCATGTCCGTCAAAAAGGCTTGCGGCTGTAACAAAACGTATTTTGTGGGTACTTTCATACGCCTCCTGCGAAGGGCTTTTTGAGGCACTTGCGTCTGTATCCCGGTCGCTTTGTGGGGTCTTTACCGTAGATTCTGTATCGTCAGACATAGCTTGGATTTATTCGGTTTTGGTGAAAAGCCAATTAGATAATAAAGGTAAGAAAAAAACCGCACTTTATTGAAGAGAGACCCTCTCAAAACCCAAGCTATAGGTAGCTGAGGATATGATGAGATGGTTAAAGCTTGTAAAACAGATAGATTACAGTATAAACTCCAAGATCAACTGCCTGATTCTGATTCCGAAAAACCCGCTTTTAGCATGGCAATTGCATCCAGAATAGAATCCGTATTGATCTCTTCTAGCACGTTCAATACATATTTGGCCACTGCATTAAGCTGAATCAAAATTGTAAGACATATCGGTATTTTGGCGGATGCCGGCCAGTTCAGTTCCGTCATAATTAGTGCAGATAGCACTAAAGAGACTAATATGGCAATGGAATAAAAAATAATAGCCTTGCTGTTTGAATAAGTCATAATCCCTCCTATTTCAGTTGCTTGAGCAGGTAGATGATATTTTGTGATGTTGCTCAAGAGCCACTATGTACGTTTTTAGTTCCTTCCCGGATGTAATCTTTTTAGAATTCCAGTTCCCATGAGACCGATGATATAGACGGCAAGTATAGCCATTATGATTTCAAACTCAACCGGACCGAACCTTCCTGTAAATTGTATAACAGCAATTCTTAGAATGACTCCGGCCAAAAATACTACTGATAGCCAGATTACCGACGAACAGATGTTATACACAAAAAATCGAACAGGACTAATTTTTCCCGCACCGATCAGAAAGAATCGCTCATTCCCGGTACCTCCGAAAAATTGGTATTTCAGGAGCTGGACAAGAGGTTGATGAATCAAATCCCTGCCATTCTTAGCGACCTTTTGATTTGGATGTAATTTGCCTCGCATTAAAGAGAACTGGTCGAGACTCACTGTCGACATCAACGCTATCGTCATAATTGCTGCCAGATCCGAATAGTCACTCCATAGCAGAGCAAGTGAAGTCATGTCAACCGACTCGTATTCCATAACGAGATTAAAAAATGAGATAAAGTCCAGTGCGTAAACCATCCTGATGATATTTTGCCTATTTAAGGCTTTTATATTGTAAAACCGTCTCGATTTTAGGCGGTCTGCAAATGATGTTTATTCCAATATAGAAAAGGCAAATCGGAAAGTAGCTTAAATTACGCTAAGGTAGTTTAGAAGTTTATAATGGAGAAGCAGAAGGCAATAGGGAGAAGGGAGAAGGGAGAAGGGAGAAGGGAGAAGGGAGCTAACTAGTAATTTAAAGCTCTACTCTTCCGGTCGGTGCAAATCTTTGACCCTTCTCTGCTTCCGGCGCTCATCTCCGAAGCATCATGCACTCCCTCCTAGCGGTAATCAAAGGAAAGAAAATAGGACTAATTAAACGAATCAACCCCCGTCATTCCATCCGTGCAAATCTGCAGCAAAATATCACAAGAATCCCTTGATGCCCCCTGATATAAGATTCGTAATATCCTTTAGCACCCCGGGCAGTGCCCAACCTCCCGGCACCGCCAAATACCTTGGTTCCCACTCCGGATTAAATTTCTCTCTATAAGTCCGCACCTCTCTGAAGTTGTAGAAGTTCTCTCCATAGGTATAAACCCAGTCAGCTACTTTGCTCCATCGTTTGGAGTGCTGATGATCTTTCATGCCTGAAAGCGGTGCCATTCCCAAACTGAACCATTCATAACCTTCTGCTTTTCCCCAAAGTATCATTTCAATAAGCAGGTAATCAATAATTTCATCAGGAGTCTCAGGATTATTGCGCAACAGATCAAATGATAGCTCATAGTAATTCGCGCCTTCCCAGATATTTGAAAAAGCAACAGCTTCTCCGTCTTTGAAAATGGCAGCTATCGGGAAATTGCTGAGGTACTCTTCATTAAATATCCCTTGGGAGAAGCCGAGCTCATCGGCTCCTTTGGCTTCAATCCACCGGTTGGAAATTGCATGGAAGTTAGCCATATGAGCTCTCGTTTCCTCTGGTGGAATAACTCGAAATGAGTAGTCGCTGCCCCGGTATTTTTTATGATGGTCATACAAATCACCATAGCGTCTGCCGTTTTCCTCAATCTCAAAATCAGTCAGACTTACACGGGCTTCCTCCCCGATTTTCATAAGGGTCAGGCCCAGGTCAACATACCACTCCAGGTAATCTTCGCGAACCTGGTAAAATACCGGCCAAAGATCCTGCTCTTCACAGTAATCTTGGAAATTCCAAATCAGATCTTCAACTTCGCTTTCCGGCCCTACCGGATCTCCCATTGCAACCATGCTTCTGCTTTCAGGTGCGTACATAATAAAGCCATTGTTGTCAGTACTGAACATCAATTCTTTATCGCCAAGCTGGACAATATTGGGTTTTGCCCTGGGTTCCTGTTTCAATATATCTTTGGCCTTTTCAAGTTCATATTCTTTAGGCTCTCGTACCAGCTTCTTTTTGGGTTTCAACAACTTCATTAAACTGATGATAAGCGTAAAAGAGAGTACTCCAACCATGGCCCTGAGATAGCGAGGTGCATCTCCCAAGAGCGTAAATTGCCACCAAAGATCTTCCTGATAGGCGACATTTCGGTAGGAAAAAATTCCCAACCAGATAGCACTGATAAATACCAGCGATATCATCATGACCCACCCCGGAGAAAACCCCTTGGTCATCACTGAGGTCTTTCGATGAAATTCTCCCCTGCATGGTACAAGTACAAGCAACATAAATGCTAAAATACTGGCTTCTTCATAATCGGCTCCCCGCATCAAAGTGAAAATAATTCCGAAAATGAGCAGACCTACGGTAAAATGATAAGCCCCTTCTATACGTCGCTGCAGGCTTCGGGCTAGCACCATCAGTCCAACACCTACCAGGCTTGCAAAGAAGTGTGACATTTCAATAACTGGAAGAGGTAAAATTACCTGCAACCACTCCATACGAGGCACTTCGGATGGCATGGATCCGGAAAACAGTAAAATCGATCCCCCGATAAATACAGAAACACTTAAAACGTGGGGTACAACACGCGGAATCCAGTTCACTGCTTTCTGGCTGATGACTCTGACTTTACGCTTATTGGTCAGATACTCTTGATAGGCAAGAACCACTACAGCGACCAGCAATGGCAGTATGTAATAGATAATGCGGTAAACCAGTAAGGTCCCCAGAATTGCCGGTCCCTGCATAAAATTTGACAAATAGAGCAGCATCACTGATTCAAAGACTCCCAGCCCGCCCGGAACCTGGCTAAAAAGTCCTATGATTTGGGCAAGCAGAAACACCCCTATAAAACTGTAGAAATTAATCTCCGTTTCGGGAAGCAGTACATAGAGTACCATGGCGGCTATTATCCAGTCAATGGATGCCAAAACCACCTGTTTTAAGGCCAAACTCAAATCCGGGAACGAGAAACTCCAGTTTTTAATCGTTAACTCCTCCTTAAGCAAGGTGCTGGCCACCAGGTAACCTGCAACCATCACTAATAACAATAATCCTACAATTCTGAGGGAGTCAAAAGGTATTGCAACATTTTCGGGCAGTTCGGGGGTTGCAAAAACAAGGGATAGGCCTGCAACCGTACAGAAACCCAGCCATAAAGTAAGTGCACTGAACCCGACAATCTGGGTAACCTTGATGCCTGAAAAGCCCCATGAAGAGTAAATACGATACCTGATAGATCCGCCCGTAACAAGTGCCATACCGATATTATGGCTGAAAGCATATCCTATAAATCCTGCCCGAACAATTCGTCCCGTGGATAGATCTTCACCGATATATCTGACACCCAATCCGTCGTATCCGGTGAGTATAACATAACTTAGAAATGAGAAAAATACGGAAAGAGCGATGTAGGAGTTGGGAATTTCGGACAGCTGTTCGATAATCTGACCCAGGTTATACTGCCTTAACTCCTGATCCAAAAACCATATAGCCAGCACAAAGAAAACAATACTGATGAAGGGTGTTATCTTCTTGAACGCTGTTTTCAAAACGGGCTAATTTTGAGGTCTTATGGGATAAACATCCGGCGAGACGGTGAGATCGGAGGTAAAACCTTGTTTAACCGGAATATTATTCCTGATAAAGTAAGGCTCTGGAGCTCTATAGGGCTGTACACTACCATGATCCCATTTCCCGTTGTTATTCAAGTCTTCAAATAATGTTACCTGGTATTGTAATGGTGGCAGTTCTCTTATGATAATCTGCTTCGAAAACGTAGTGTCGGTCATAATGCCGCGTTCCTTTGACCGTATCAAGAGATTGTAGGTATTGGAACGAGTGGTATCTGCCAGCCGTATATCAAGCTGCCCCAGCTTTGATGAGTGCCAGATTTCGGGACTAAGACTGATATGATCATTTGAAATTGGATCCCATATGCGAAATTCATAATCCAACCCGTCTTTCCACCTATCCTCCGGATCAATTAAAAAGCTGTTATTTACGCTTCGGGCCTGTGGCCAGCTTTCAATAAGTTGGTTTCCTTCAACTACTTTAAGTGAATCGCGTATCACATTATCACTTATAGGATTAGCATAAATAATTTCAATAGATTCTGCCGGATAGATTCCTGTAGTACGTTTCCGCCTAATAATTCGCTGGGCGGTAGTGTCTTCCTGGGCTGATCCCGTAATATCAAATGATGTGGAATCAGTAAGGTTTCCCGCCGCATCGCTGATATCTTTTACCCTCACATTATAGGACTCCTGCTCAAGGAGGGCTTCACCGGCCTGAGCAAATAGCACATAGGGCTCTTCAGGCTGGCGATACAAGGGGTATGCCTCGGTAAAAGAATTACCCAGTGAATCGGTTATAGTGATGCTAGTACTATCAAGAATCTCAACATTTTCACTGAAACGCATCCTTAAACGTCGGCTTGAAAAGAGTCCTATTCCCTGAAGTATAGCCTTTGTGGTATCCGAATTGGCAATATAGAGCGTACTCAGGGTATCTGACCCCGCCTTTTCCAACTCAATTAATTCCCTACTGAATGGTTGCGCTCTCTCCCGTTCCGTATCCCATACTTTGTTCCTGTTACGGTCATCAACCCAGAACGCCTTATAGGTTCCCTGCCTTAGGTAAGAAAACTGAAAGACGCCGCCGGTGTCAGTCTCAGCTATATAATTGGCCTTTTGATCCAAATTAAGAGGAGTTCGATATAGCAGAATTTTATGGCCTTCATTACCTTCGCCTGTTTGCGCATCCAGAACTTTGCCTCTCAACTCCCCCTGGTCTATTTCAGGTCCGGTTGAAAACGCCAATTTTTGCGGAGCAGCCAGCTTATTGCCATTGGTATCAGACAAACCTGTCCCGATAGTTACAATAAGAGTGGTAAGGTCAGGCAGCGAGCTTTCAAATACTATGGATACGGACTTCCTTCCCCAGTCAATGGAGTAAGGTATACCTATATCGGGTTCAACCGTAACTTCCCCGCTGAGGGAGCTTCTGTTTACGAACTCAGAAAAATGGAAGGTTACTTTACGCTTGGTGAAATTGGTGGCACCTGATTCAGGCTCGGTAGCTACAACTTCCGGGCCTTGCCTATCAGGTGGGCCCCCGGTGGGACTTGTAGGCGTAGCGCATGAATATGCGATAGCAACAATGCAAAAAAGGATCGAAATTCTAAAAAAATGAGTCAACAAATTGGCGCCTGTTGGTATATATTTGAAAAGAACCCGGTATAACGGTCAAAATCAGTTATGAGAGTATAAGACTTGTTTATCACATACGTTATCGAATCGGTAAAAATAGTGTATTATTTCATTCTGCTTCAAATTGAATTTCCTGGAATTCTTCTATGGGCTTAAAATCGGCTACATACTCTTTTATTGGACTGCTATTCTTGACCTCTGTCAACGGGTGTGCCAGCTATCAATTGGATGAAGCACAGCACAGTCTACGGTCAACGTTCGCAGCCCGCGATTTCGACAGGACCGTACAGCTACTCGAAAACTACGAAAATAAAGGCATCTATAAAGACAAAGACCATGTACTGTTCAACCTAGAGATGGGCATGGCGCAACATTTTAACAACCAGTTTGACAGCAGCTCTTCCCACCTTTCAGAAGCAGAAGAACAGATAGAGCAATTATACACCAAAAGCATAAGCAGGGGCTTACAATCTTTCTTGTTAACCAATGATAACTCATTGGAATACAATGGAGAAGATTATGAAGATATCTACCTGAATGTATTCAAAAGCCTTAATTTCATACATCAGAATAATATAGAAGCTGCATTGGTGGAAGCTCGTCGCATTGCGTTTAAGCTTTCACAACTGGAAATGAAATACAAAGGAATAGCCAAAGCACTGGCTCAATCTGATACCCTTGGTCGCACAGAATGGAAAGCCGGTGAAGCCAATGTGCAAAATAGTGTGCTGGGACATTATCTGTCCGGACTTTTGTATGCTAAAAACGGGAAACCTGATGATGCCCGCATTGAATACGAGAAGATGCTAGAAGCTTTCACTGATCAACCTGGTATCTATCGGTTTCAGAGACCTGATAAAGAAGCTATGATGAGGATCAAAGATCCGGACTCCTTTAATCTGTTACTTACAGGGTTTGCGGGTAGAGCACCTATAAAAAGGCAGAATGACGTTCGAACCTACCTGCCTCAGGAAGATATTTACTTAAAGTTCTCCCTGCCAAGCCTGCATTTGTATCGTTCACAGGTCAATAGTGTAGAAGCTGTCATTAATGATACCCTCCGCATACCTGTCTATCTGATGGAAGAGATGGATATCGTGGCCAAAGAAGTATACAAAGTAAAAGAACCGATCATTTATTCGAGGGCTTTTGCACGATCCCTGGTTAAAGCTATAGGTACCAACACCATAAGCCGTGCAATCGAAAAGAAAAATGACGATCTGGGTGTGCTCGCAAATATATTCGGGAAAATCGGCCAGGAAATAACTGAAAAGGCTGATTTGCGGAGCTGGCAGACCATGCCGGGCAAGGCATTTGCCAATGTGATTAAACTGAATCTCGGTGAACATACTGTCAGGATGGAGTATTTAGATGAACGCGGCCGAATATTGTATACCTCAGAGAAACAGATACGGCTTAGGTCCGGGGAAACACTAGAGCTTGTAGAAACCCTTTATTGGAATTAAAAAAGTTATGCAGGAACCTTACATTAAACTAAAACTTAATACACCAGAATTATGAAAAATCTACTGCTGTTTTCACTTACAATTCTTTTGGCTGTAGCCTGTACACCTTCTCAAAAGATAAGCCGCGTCGATCCCGGCACACAAACCGATTTATCGGGAGGGTGGAATGATACGGATGCCCGACTGGTAGCCGAAGAGATGATCTCCGACGTTGTTTCCAAGCCCTGGCTCGATCAGTTCAACCGTTCTGAAGGTAAACCCCCTGTACTTATTGTGGGGAGAGTTCGCAATGAAACCATGGAGCATATCGATACCGAGGTTTTCACCAAAGAGATGGAACGGGTATTTGTTAACACCGGCAAAGTAACGATGGTAGCAGACAGCCGTGAGCGCGAACAAATACGCGATGAGCGCGCCGATCAACAGCAATATGCTTCCTACGAAACCACCAAAAAGATGGCCATGGAGCTGGGCGCTGATTTCATGCTCATTGGCAATATCAACTCCATAGTGGAAGAATCGGTAAGCGGCAAAGAAGCAGCTGTCTTTTATACCGTTAATCTGGAGCTCGTAAATGTCGAAACCAACCAGAAAGTTTGGATCGGTAACAAAAAAATCAAAAAAATCATCGAACGAAGAAATTTCAGAGGCTAGTTTTTGGGTATAGGGCATAAGGTATAAGGGATAATGGCTTTCTTATCACTATAATATGATTGTGTTCGAAAAAGTGAAGGGCTGTTTCACAGAGTTGCACGGAGGTACCACAGAGTTGCACAGAGGAATTAAACTATACCTTATACCTTATACCCTATACCTCCTCCCTCCTATACCTTCTATCCAAAAACCTTTATATTCCGCTTCCTAAAACAATCAAAAGAAACCGATTAAATGGAAGTAGCCAGTAAGCCGATATTTAACACCCTAAACCGACCGGCTCTTTACACCGATTTTTATGAACTGACCATGGCCCAGGGTTATTTCCTTTCCGGTCGCAAAGATGAACAGGCCTGCTTCAATTACTTTTTCCGGGACCTACCCTTCGATGGCGGTTATGTAGTATTTGCCGGCCTGGGAGATTTCCTCGAAATCCTTGAGAATTTCCGATTCCATGACGATGAGTTGGAATATCTGAAAGAGCAAGGCTTTCGTCCTGAATTTCTGGAATACCTTAAGGATTTTGAATTAGAAGTTAGTATTGATTCGGTTAAAGAAGGGGAAATTGTGTTTCCCCTGGAACCGGTGGTACAGGTCAGGGGGAATATCATTCAGACCCAGCTATTGGAGACCTTACTGCTCAACATCCTCAACTTTGAATCCCTGATCGCAACCAAGGCAGCCCGTCTGAAATATGCTGCGGGAGAACGGAAAGTACTTGACTTTGGCCTGCGCCGTGCTCAGGGTTTTGGAGGCATTCAGGCCAGCAAGGCAGCCATAATTGGCGGGGTTGAAGCTACATCCAATGTTTACTCCTCATTTGTTCACGGCATCCCGGCCAGCGGGACCATGGCTCATTCCTGGATTCAGTCTTTTGATGATGAGATCACCGCTTTTCGAAAATATGCTGAGTATTATCCAGACAACTGTATACTGCTCGTGGACACCTATGACACCCTTGCAAGTGGGGTTCCAAACGCCATAACAGTTGCTAAAGAGTTGGAAGAGAAAGGCCATAAATTACAAGGTATCCGGCTTGACAGCGGTGACCTGGCTTATTTTTCCAGAAAGGCAAGAAATCAGCTTGACCGCGCCGGTCTGGATTATGTTAAAATTGCCGTATCCAACCAGTTGGATGAACGCCTGATAAAAAGCCTCCTTGGCCAGGAAGCTCCTATAGACCTGTTTGGCGTTGGGACACGATTGGTTACCGGACACGAAACTCCTGCCCTTGATGGAGTCTACAAACTCACTTCGGTCAATAATGAGCCCAAGCTCAAGATTTCCGAAAATGTTGAAAAGATAACCCTACCGGGCAACAAAAAGCTGATACGCTACTACGATGACCGGGGTCGGTTCTATGGTGACGGCATTATGCTTAAAGAAGAAGGCACCGTAGATACAATTTATCATCCCTATTACCCTGCGAAACATACTAAAGTCACGGATTTCGAATCTGAAATGCTTCTTTATGAAGTAATGAGAAACGGAGAACTCACAGATGGGGTACCAACTCCCGGAGATAGTGCAAAATATGCCAAACAACGACTTGAGAAATTAAACGCTGAACACAAACGTTTTGACAATCCTCACATTTACAAGATCGGCATAAGTAAAAAGCTGATGGATCTGCGCGATGAACTGGCACAATCACTAAAGAAAAATAACTGATTCATTATCATGGATGCACTTATAATCATTGACGTTCAGAATGATTTTTGTCCCGGCGGAGCCCTGGAAGTCCCAAATGGCGACCAAGTAGTTCCGGTGATAAATCAACTAAACCGGCATTTTGAACGGGTAATTCAAACGCAGGACTGGCATCCGGAAGGACATTCTTCTTTTGCTTCTTCTCATCAGGGTAAAGAACCCTACGAAACCATTGAAGTCTCTTACGGCGAGCAGGTGCTCTGGCCCGATCACTGCGTGCAGAATGAAAAAGGATCAGATTTTCACCCCGATTTGGAAACCAAGCCTACCCAACTGATCATTCGTAAGGGTTTTCGTAAAGATATTGATTCCTATTCTGCCTTCTACGAAAATGATAATAAAACCTCGACCGGACTCGCCGGTTATCTCCGGGAAAGAGGGATTGACCATATCTATGCTTGCGGACTTGCTACAGACTTCTGCGTAAAATGGTCGGTCATAGATGGGCTCAATGAAGGTTTTCAAGTTACGGTGATTGAAGATGCCGTAAAAGGTATTGATATGGATGGATCGGTTGCCGCAGCCTGGGATGAAATGAAACAGGCCGGTGCTCAAAGAACAACCTCCGATCACATTTTGAACGGTTCTTAAAGGTAACCGGATCTCCACTGCTTTAGTTAGGGTATATTCATCCCGTCTACCGGTGAGTTGGGGGATATCTCCAACAGATTAAATGCCTTTAGCGATGTTGTACTCTATCTTCAAAACCGAAATCGCATTACCGTAATCATAACTCGCTGATTTTATTTTTTCAATAATTCCGACTAACAATTCATTCACATATGAACAGCAGCTTTGACTATTGTATTCTTGGAGCTGGACTGGCTGGTTTATCACTGGCTGATTCCCTGCAGGAACATGATTTGGAGGTATGTGTCATTGAAAAAGATGATATCGGTTCCGGGGCATCCGGAACACCCGGTGGACTGGTAAATCCCGCAACCGGCAGACGTGCTACCAAGAGCTGGAAGGCCGAAGCTTGCTACGAGGCAATCGCTGAGAACCTTGAAATGGTTTCTCACTACTCCAAGACTCCCTTTTATCGTAATAACGGGGTGCTTAGGCCGGCATTAACAAAGAAAATGGCTGGTAAAATGCGAGAACGCTTCCGGGAGACCACCTGGAGTGAGGGGTGGTGCCATTGGCTCCCCGAAGTTGAGATTAAAGAAAAACATCCCGGAATAACCTGCATTGAAGGCGGGCTATGGTTACCTGTAGGCATTACGGTTGATGTGGGTCGCTACTTACAGGCTTACGGATCCTACCTGCAAGAAAAGGGAGTTCATATTATTACCGGTTTCGAGCCGAAACCCAATAATTCCTCGACTGGGTGGGAAATACGTCACAATGGACATCATGTTGATGCTGAAAACCTGGTGTATGCCACCGGCTACGGTACGCTTTCTGTAGAGTATTGGAAAAACATCGATTTCCATCCTATCAAAGGTCAGGTTGCCACCTTTCAATCAAATTCTGACCCACTAGGTTTTGATCACTCCCTTTCCAGCTTAGGATATATCGCGAATTTGGGAGGAGCAGAGGATAATACTTTCATTCAGGGAAGCACTTATGAGCATGATTTTGAAGACACTGCTCCCAGCACCTATGGCAAAGATTACCTGAGAAAACGGCTCCGTCGTATCCTGCCGGGGCTCGAGGAACATTCAGAAATTATCGATCAGTGGTCCGGGGTTCGCCTCTCTACTCCTAACCGCAAACCGGTGTTGGGACGGCATCCTGAAATACAGAATCTGCATTTATTTGCAGGATTAGGCTCAAAAGGACTACTCTATGGAAAATTTTTGGCCGAACACTATGTAGATCACCTGCTAAACGGAACCGACCTTTTCGATGAGATTAGCATTCATCGTATGCTTGAAAAGAATTAACATGATTCTTTCTAAGAACGGCAGGGTGCGATAAGAAAGGAGTTCAAAGTAATATGCTGCTTGCTTTTACCCTACTCACTGAGGTGTTCATCCGATAGCAGTTCCCCTCTGCTATTTACCTCCCAGCTGCCGTAAAGAGGCTGCTTGTTAAGATGCTCTATCTTGCGATTTACATACTGAATTTTCTTCTGGGCATCTTCCCTACTTTCCAATATATAGCGAACCTTCATCCAGGCATATATTTCATCCTCTGGCTCACCATTCCAATAAAAACTGAACAGTTTCAATACCTCATCTTCATAGGTGTCGGAAGTGAAACGCTTCACAAAGTAAGCTAGAACATAACTTAACGGGATGACGATAAGCAGGGCGACCAGTTCAAATATGGCATTTTTGATCTCAGGCATAAAGCTCAATTTCCAAATACAACCAAATCATCCATCGGTGCATTTCAACTTTATCCGAGTAAATGGATAAATCTACCATGATTTAGGCGTGTATTCATATCTAACCCCTCAGATACAAGAACGTTGATCTTACTACATTACACCAACTGTGAACGTCCCTGTTTCCTTGGCATAACTCTTCATTTATAATAAAGGTACCTTTAACTTCATTCACACACAATTAATCTGTGCTAATATTAATGGCTCAAAAGATTCTGGGATTTATCATTTTTTGGAATCTATGTCTCAAACTCATTACTATTGGCTGGATAAGTAATTATACATCCTACGTATTATAACCTCTATTTCGGTGCGGAATGAATGAATCTATAGATGCTTTGCGACTAAACCTGGGAGATGGTGGATTGCTCATTATGAACGTCTCTCTTGCGGTTATCATGTTCGGCGTCGCACTTGAATTGACTATTGAAGATTTTCGCAATGTAGTACGGAACCCGCGTTCGACGATAGTAGGGTTATTTTCACAGTTTCTTCTACTGCCGCTAATTACATTTCTTATTGTCTGGTTTCTCGAACCTAATGCAAGTATGGCACTCGGAATGTTCATGGTAGCTGCTTGTCCCGGCGGGAATATTTCCAATTTCTTTTCGGTATTGTCTAAAGGAAATGCTGCACTATCTGTAAGCCTTACCGCAATTGCCACTTTACTGGCCATCGTCATGACTCCGTTTAACTTCACTCTGTGGGCCAGCCTGTATGGTCCGACAAATGAGATACTGCGGGAAGTAAGTCTGAATCTTTTTGAAGTATTCAAAATCATCGTCCTGATTCTCGGTATTCCCTTACTAATGGGAATGGCCCTGAGACATTACCGGGAAAAGCTGGCACTCAGGATTTCACCATGGATTAAAGGCTTTGGTGTGGTATTCTTTGCAGGATTTGTATTGGTGGCTTTTGGCATGAATTATGAAAACTTCATAACCTATGTGCACTTGGTACTTTTGCTGGTTTTTATTCACAACGCATTCGCCCTTGCGGGAGCATACGGGGTAGCCAGCATGGCTAATCTATCCTTTGAAGACCGTAAATCCATTGCAATCGAAACAGGTATTCAAAATTCGGGACTCGGCTTGCTGCTGATCTTCAACTTCTTTGAAGGTCTTGGGGGTATGGCACTGGTTGCAGCCTGGTGGGGTATCTGGCATATCATCGTAGGGCTGACACTCGGATGGTACTGGTCCATCGGCAAATCAGCCCTGCAAGGTGTTTTGGGAAAAACGTAGCACCAGTACCTTTGCGATGGTTTGCGCAATGCCTAAGCTTACATTCTGTATATAAGGCTATTTCATTCCTGGGGAACAAAGCGTACCGCCTGACCGCCTCCGGGTGCCAGTACAAGACTCAGTGAACTGTCACTAGACACCTCTTTGGTGCTTATTGCAATATCCATTGGATTACTATCCCAATCCGCTTCGCTGCCATCTGCATAGATTTCAGCCGTATAGGTTATTCCACCCTCGAGAAAGGAAAGTTCTGCATTCAGTGTTCTAGCCTCCTCATCGGTGATGGATCCAAGGAACCATTCTTCACTATACCGGTCTTTTCTGGCCACTGTTATAAAATCTCCGATTTGAGCATGTAAAACCTCTGTCCTATCCCAGTCCGCTGATACATCTTTGATAAACTGAAATGCCTCTGGATGTGCTTCATAATTTTGGGGAAGATCTGATGCCATTTGTAGCGGACTATAAATAACCACATAAAGTGCCAGCTGTTTTGCCAATGTGGTTTGCACCTTATTGGCAGGTTCACTCTCATCCGAAAGATCAAAGGTGCCGGGGGTAAAGTCCATCGGACCTGATAGCATACGTGTAAATGGTAATATGGTGGTATGCTCCGGACCATTTCCTCCACCTTGCGGTGAATTGTACTCCTGCCCTCTTGCACCTTCCCTTGTTACAAAATTGGGATAGGTCCGACGAAGTCCCGTATCTTTGATCGGTTCGTGGGCATTGATCATAATCTTGTGTTCTGCAGCAGTCTCTGCAACGCGCCTGTAGTGATTGACCATAAACTGGCCGTGATGCCATTCATCCACCGTATCACCCTCTGCTGTGATTCGCTCAATATCCCTACCAAAATCCACATACCCGGTTTTAATAGACCGCACACCCAGTCTCTCATAGAGATCAAAAGCATCTTCCATTTGTGCTTCGTAGTTATAGATCGTGCCGGCTGTTTCATGGTGTCCGATTAGCCGAGTACCCTTTTCACGAGCATAGTCGGCAACTTCCTCAATGTCGAAATCGGGGTATGGCTCGGTAAAAGAAAAGTCTTCCCCGCCTTCCAGCCAGTTGCCGTCCCATCCCCTGTTCCAACCTTCAACAAGGACCCCGTCAAAACCGTGTTCAGCAGCAAAATCTATATATCGCTTGGCATTTTGAGTAGTCGCCCCGTGATTAGGTCCGGAGCCCCAGGTAGAAATACCCAAATGCATTTCCCACCAGATCCCGACATACTTACCGGGATCAATCCAGGAGACATCATCCAATTTATTGGGTTCATTCAGGTTTAGAATCAGATAGTCTGTCAACAGATCACCAGGCTCTTCTGCCATTTGCACTGTTCGCCATGGAGTTGTTCTGGGTGCAGAAGTTTTGACTTTGGTCCCGTCCGACCATGGCATCAGATCTGCTTCCAGCGTTGTGGTGCCTGTTCTTGCAAGTGTCATGGAAGCATAATCAACCAGGGCTGCTTCGTGAAAACTGAGGTAGAGTCCGCTATTGGTCTTTACGGTAAAAGGTGTGTGAACCGTATCAATTTCACTGACATTGGTGTTTTCATAGAGATACTCATAGCGATCACGACCAAAGGCAGGTATCCACCAGGAACTTCCATCTTCCGCTAAAGCAAATTCACTCCATTCATCCGTAATCACGAAATCCTGTAAATTCTCTTGCTCGGGCCATTCGTAGCGAAAGCCAAATCCATAGTCATAGACCCGGAAAACGATATCCATCTGCCTTCCGGCCTCCGACTCTTCCTCTAGTGATACCCGAAGTTCATTGTACCGGTTACGTATCTCTCGCTCTTCTCCCCAGGGCTGCACCCAGATATCATCAACCATCTCAACGCTGCTTCCCAACCATGACATATTATTGCCAATTGCAGGGGCATCCTGCAGTTCAAAGCCCATTTTTGACTCATTGAAAACAGGATCGCCATTTCGGGTAACCGTGTAGTAGGGTGTCCCCTCGTTCAATGTAACGGAGACCTCTATAGTTGAATCCGGTGAAGAAACCGTATGTGGTTCCGAACAAGCTGCGATTAGGATTGAAAGAAGAAAAAGAAGGGGTATATATTTATTCCTCATAATAGGCTCATGATTTTACTTCGGTTACCTGCCAACAAATATTCTGTGAGATAATCTTAAGGAAATGCATGAGAAAAGCAATTTCATATGCTACTATCACAAAAAGAAAAAGGCTTCGTCAAGCAAACTCTTCTGAGCATGCTCAACGAAGCCTTGGTCCCGAAGTCTCGGGAAGCGGAGAGGGAGGGATTCGAACCCTCGGTACCCGTGAGGGCACACTCGCTTTCCAGGCGAGCCCGATCGACCACTCTGGCACCTCTCCAGGAAATAAAATAAATGCAAATGCAGGGGTAAGATCAGTAGTGCAATGAACAATAACGGCGTCGCTACTACCCCATGCAATTTAGAAGCGCAAAGATAGAGGAATTTTCTTGCACTATCAAAATTTAAAAGCCGTAATTGAACCAGTGTTTGGTGTACGATTTGACTACTTCACCCTGGTCTTTGGCAGGACGGAATCTCCACTGCAGTGCTGCTTCAAGTGTAGCGTTGGTTAGTCCATATCCAACACGATCCACCACTCTGTAATCATCAGAGTCTTTATCATAAAGTCTGATCTGTGAAATAGTGGCTTCTTCTACCTGTCCCTTTTTATCAACCAGAAAGCTGACCAGAATTTCTGCCTTAATACCGGCTTCTTTGGCTTCTTCCGGCAGGGTTGGCTCTACAATACGGATAATACTGGGCGGAAGCTGCGGATTGCTGGCAATTCGGTCGGAATCGCCTACTTTACCCAGACCTACCACCGACATGGAATCTGAATATTCGGAGATGTCAATGTCCTCAAGGGTAAGTATCTCCTCTTCAATGACCTGGTCATTGGGCACGGGTACCGGCACCTGAGGTCTCGGAGGCGGTGGCGGACTGCTTTTCTGAGTGGTGATCTGTACTTCATCTATGATAGCTTCGCTATCGGTAAATACAATATCCTGGTAAGTCCTCACTTGGTCGGGTACAGGCCAAAAGGTGAAAACAGAAATCACAATAAGCTGGGCTACAACAATGCTGCCAAGTATCCTGTTCTTATAGGATACTTGTGAACTAATGATGTTTTTTAACTTTTGTATCAAAATGTGATAATTGGTGTAACAGCCTTATGATTTTATCTGCCGGAGGTCTTCAAGTTCTTTTTCAATAAGTACATGAGCATTCTGTTTGAGATCCTCAACTGTTTCAAAGTCCCGGGGATCAATTGGGTTCAGTACCCTTATATTAAATGTTTGAATTGGTGCTATCCTCCAGGAGCCGGTCGGCATGGCCTCAAAGCCCCCGTTATGAACGATGGGCAATAGGTTTAAATTATACCGCTTTGCCATTAAAAATGCCCCGTTTTTAAACGATTTAAGGTTTCCATTCTCAGTCCGAGTGCCTTCGGGAAAAATCATACCCGGAATACCCTTCTGAATTGGCTGCACCAGTTTATCCAGTTTTTTTACTGATTTTAGACTGTAACGCTCAATAGCTATCTGACCGGTCATAAAAATGATCCAACCCAATAAGGGAATTTTAAACAGACTTTTCTTTGCCACCCACTTCATATTCCAAGGAAGCAGGTAGAGCAAGGGAAGATCAAGAAAACTCTGGTGATTGCCTATGACTATGGTAGGTCTGTTTACTTTATCAGGATCAGCACCGCTGATAGCAAATTTCCACCCGGGATTAATAAATAGCATTGCCCGGGCCAGACCTTTAAGTGTTTTGTTGGGAATCTGATTAAAACGGTCAAACGGGAATGTGAACAGGTAGAGCAGGCTGATAATCACAAAAAATGTGACGATACAGATGGTCCAATAAATCCAAATAAATATGCTGAACAGGGTTCGCACGCAGAGTGACTATATTAACCTTGTAAGCTTAAAAATGCTTTTCTGATGAAACCATCATGTTGGTCAAGTAACGCTTTCGCTTCTTGCTTGCTTAATTCTCCCAAAGCCATCAATAACGCTGTTTTTACGTGTCCACCGGCTTCCTCAAGTAATTTTTCGGATTCATTATAAGAAACATCTGCAAACATCATGATAATTCTTTTGGCACGTTCTTTCAGTTTTTCATTGGTAAGCATTAGATCCACCATGACATTTTCATATATCTTACCCTGCCTTATCATGGCACCGGTAGTAATCATATTAAGTACCATCTTTTGAGCTGTGGCGCTTTTCATACGTGTACTCCCCATGATGACTTCCGGTCCCACCGGGACATCAATAAGCACATCTACTGATATCGTGATCTGTTCAGCAGGTACCGTAGTCACAAAAAAAGTTTTACTGCCGCGCTCTTTGGCCTCTCTTAGAGCTCCATGCACGTAAGGAGTACGACCGCTGGCGGCAAGACCACATACAATGTCTTTGCTAGAGAGACTAATCTCATCCATAGCTTTTCTGCCATTTTCCTCGAAATCTTCTGCTCCCTCCTGGGCTACAAACATTGCTTCTTTCCCCCCTGCAATTAGTCCGATAATCTTATCAGGATCGGTACCGAAGGTAGGCGGACATTCTGCGGCATCCAGCACACCAAGCCTACCGCTGGTTCCGGCCCCCGCATAGATTAGGCGTCCTCCCTCCTGCAACGCTTCAGCAGTGATACTGATAGCTTTTGCAATTTGATCGTTTCTTTTTCCAACCTGTTCAGCAACCAGCTTATCTTCTTCATTTATCAACCGGGCTATATCTTTAGGGTCGGCCAGATCGATAGATCGCGTATTGGGATTACGTTGCTCGGTATCCAGCTTTTTCAGCTGCTCAAATAAGTTATTGGACTCGTGTTGTTTATCTTCCAAAGATGACGACTGAGTTATTTATTAACGTTTATACCGATTTGACCTAGGTGCGTATGTTGAAAGGAATCTTCATACTTAAGGCCGTATCCCAGAATCCGGTCCATTGACGAATGAGAGAATAAGATAATGCCCGCAAGCATCAAAACAGGTATAACCGATAAAAAACCTATACAATATATTAAGATGGCTATTCCTTTATGATGAACGATATTATAAACAAATGCCCCCGTCCGATTTCCAAAAAGATATCCGGCCATTGATATGTCGGGTGCTAACAGTAGAACAGGAAATACCCACCAGGAATAATCCAGTGTTGCAAACAGGAACAAACCTAGGACAAACATACCTGCTTCTTCCAGTTTAATCAGCTTGTCCATGTAAACATCTTCAGGTGTTGTTGATTACCGGCGATTCATCCACCAGTCTGAATTATGAAAAGAACCGTTTGAAGAAACGGCTTGTTGAGGGTTATCCTCCTTTTCACCTTGTTCTTTAAGCAGGACTGCGGCCAGGCGCCTGTAGCCATCATCTACATCAGCTAAGACATCCAGGTCTTCAGGTTTAAAATGGTCCTTTACGAAATGTGTATCATATTCACCAGTTCTGAAAGCCTCATGTTTCATCACGTAATCACAAAAAGGAATAGTTGTTCGGCATCCGGCAATTTCGTATTCCGAAAGAGCTCTTATCATACGTTGTATGGCCTGCTCCCTATTCTTTCCATAGGTGCATAGTTTTGAAATCATCGGGTCATAGTTAATTGTAACAGGCTGCCCCTCTTCTACCCCTGAATCAACCCTTACCCCATTTCCGGATGGTATTCTGTGTTTACTCAGGGTTCCGGTACTGGGAAGGAAATTGTCCCTGGGATCTTCCGCATAGATACGGCATTCAATAGCGTGTCCATTCATGCTGAGATCATCTTGGGTAAAAGGCAGTTTCTCCCCTTCAGCGACCAGAATCTGCAGGGCGACGAGATCCTGACCTGTGATTAGCTCAGTGACCGGGTGCTCAACCTGAAGACGGGTGTTCATCTCCAGGAAATAAAAATTCCTGTCTCTGTCAACGAGAAACTCAATGGTACCGGCTCCTACGTAGTCACAAGCTTTAGCTGCGGAAATAGCTGCTTCTGCCATTTCAGCTCTCAGCTCATCGGTAAGTATCGTACAAGGCGCCTCCTCGATTACCTTTTGATGGCGCCTTTGTATGGAGCACTCTCTGTCAAAGAGATGCAGAACATTACCATGTGTATCGGCTATGATCTGAAATTCCACATGGCGGGGTTCAACAAGGTATTTTTCGATATATACCCTGTCATCTCCGAAAGAATTACGAGCCTCCGATTTGGCGGCTTTTATACCGGAACGGAATTCATCTTTATTGTCAATAATCCGCATGCCCTTTCCGCCACCACCGGCAGCCGCTTTCACCAGTACGGGATAACCTATTTCTTCGGCGATCTTTTCAGCATCTTCTATACTCTCCAGCTCCTTTTTGGTACCGGGAGGAAAAGGCACATTCGCCTTGCTCATCAACTCACGGGCTTCGGTCTTGTCACCCATCTTACGTATGGCATAAGGTTCCGGACCAATGAAGTTAATACCTTCTTCCTTGCAGCGTTCAGCAAAGTCAGCATTTTCACTCAAAAACCCATAACCGGGGTGGATGGCATCAGCACCTGTTGACTTAGCCGCATCAATAATCTTGTCAAACACTAGGTAACTCTCAGAGGATGCCGCCGGACCGATACCAACCGATTCATCGGCCATCAGTACATAAGGAGCTTCCGCATCCGGTTCGGAATAAACGGCGACGGTTTCTTTGCCGGCTTCAATGCAGCTGCGTATCACACGAAGGGCTATTTCCCCGCGATTGGCAACCAGTATCTTTTTAATTTCGGGCATGATCTTAAATTATATGAGTCTTTAGCATTTGTTTCCAGAGTTCCCACTCTTCACTTTCGTCAATATCCCAAATATCGAGCTCATGTTCGATAAACTTCATGCGAAGAATATTGGACATCTGTTCTGCCTGATCCCTTCGCTGGTCGTTGGCGAAACTGACAAGTCTAAAATCTATCTTCCTAATTTCACTTAACAGGGATTGCTTGTTTAGGTTTGGCAGATAGTCAGCCGGATTATTGTAGTAAATATCTTCATTATAAAATTCGTCCAAGAAGTGTTTCACATCATACACTCCGCTGATGCCAATGGCTTTCCCAAACTGCTTGGGATACTTCAACGCGAGGTTTACAGCATGATATCCGCCTAGATCAACACCCGTTACTATGAGATAATCAATGTGATTATTACTCTTAATATAAGGTACAACTTCATCTATGATGAATGATTCGTATTGGATATGCCTGGTGATTCGCTTAGCGGGATCAATATCAGTATTCAAAAAGCTCTCATCGTCAACCGAATCGATGCAAAAAAGCTGATTGTACCCATTTTCCAGTTGTTTTGAAATGGCTTGCGTCATACTCTGTTCTTCCCACTGTTCGCAGCCCTTGCCTCTTGTTGGAAATGACAGAATGGGGGTCCCGCTCTCTCCGTAAATAGCCAGGCTCATATCTTTACCCAGGCTTGGACTCCTCCATTTCTTGATTGTTTTATTCATTACCCAAAACCATGTGAATATATTTTTATTTGAGAGTTGAATATAACAGTTCGGCACCTATAGTGTAAATTAGATCCGTTTTAAAAAGGTAATTTTTAGTATCACTGAAGGAGGCTAGAAATAATACCTGAAAGTTTTACCACTGAGTGACACTAAGTGGTAAAAAAGAAATGCCAATACTTAAGAAGAGCCAAATTTCATGTGGTACATGATGCGCGGTATAATGGAAATCTTCTCCGTAGAATTTAGATAGGCTCGGTGTTCAAAGACATTATAGTCGTTGGCTTCAATTTTATTTAGTATGCGACTATAATTGTGCCTCGCCAGATACACAGGCAATCGACTGTCTTTGCTCAATAGTGGTATTCCCTTGTCAGAACGCCTGTAGTAGTCCCTGGTCCGCTGGATCTGAAACTTCATCAGATCTCGGAATGCGTTATCCCGTTTGTGCTGAAACAGATCATTTTCTATGATACCGAAGCGATCAAGATCTTCTTGAGGTATGTAGATACGATTCTTTTGAAGATCTTCTCCTACATCCCGCAAAATATTTGTGAGTTGCATGGCAATGCCAAGATCGACCGCATAATCTAGCGCCTCTTTAGATTGGTATCCGAACACTTCGCTGGTCATCAGTCCGACAATTGATGCAACTTTATATGAATAATCATAGACCTCATCAAAGGTTTCATATCTATTTTTATAGAGGTCCATGCACACACCTTCCATAAGCTCAAAAGGCAATTGAATGGGTATGTTATAACTTCGAAGCACATCAGAGAAGGCAATTAATATGGGATTGTCATGTAACTTGCCTTTGTACGTATCATCCAGCTTCTTCTTCCACCTGTCCAGCTTTCGGTGAATACCGTCATAGTCCAACTCTCGCTTTGAAACAAGATCTTCAGCTTCATCAACAAGATCATCGATATAACGGCACAGTGAATAGATTGCAAATATGCCCCGCTGCTTTTTATTAGGCAGGAAGCGGGTCGCCATATAGAAGGTCTTGGCGTGTTCTCTTGTGATAGAACGACACTGCATATAAGCCTTTTTGAGGCGTTCATCTCCTACCTCTTCCACAACGGATTTGTGGAAGGAGGTCCGCTTATACAGCGGACGCAGCAGATCATACGGTATGCGAAGGATGTCATTCATATTTTTAAATTATACATATTGAATGTACTTATCCTGTATAATAGTTCCTCATTTTTATAAATTTGTCGAATTGTGATGAAACCTGAAACAAGATTTGATTAGTTCTTAAGTTTTCTGATTTTAATTCAACAATCATAAATCTACGCCAAACTTTGAGTTCAAAAACCGTACACACCGACTCCGCCCTTCGAAACTGCATTTTAAAAACCACAGCACCGGCCTTTGGTGAACCGTATCGCGGCAAAGTGCGTGAAGTGTATGAACTTGATGAGGAAACACTTGGGATTGTTGTCACAGATCGTATATCCGCATTTGATCATATTATGAAACAGGCCATCCCCTACAAAGGACAAATACTTAACAACCTGGCGGCTTTCTCATTTGACAAGGTTGATGATCTCGTTAATACCCACATCATTGATGTCCCCCATCCCAATGTGACCATTGCTAAAAAGTGTGACCCGGTACCGGTTGAAGTGGTAATTCGGGCTTGCCTTACCGGACATGCATGGCGTGTCTACAAATCCGGTAAAAGAGAGCTATGTGGGGTTAAACTACCGGACGGTATGGTAGAAAATGAACATTTTGAGGAGCCAATCCTGACCCCCGCCACAAAAGCCAAAGAGGGACATGATGAAGATATCTCCGAGAAAGAGATTCTGGACCGCGGAATTGTAGATGAGAAAATTTGGGCCGAGATAAGGGAGAAAGCTTTCAAGGTTTTTGAGCGAGGTAGAAAAGTGGCCAGTGAACAGGGTTTGATACTGGTCGATACTAAGTACGAGTTCGGTCTCTACAATGGAGAAGTCACTCTGATTGATGAAGTACATACCGCCGACTCCTCCCGTTATTTTTATTCGGATGGATATGAAGAGCGATTGGCAAAAGGAGAAAAGCAAAAACAGCTTTCAAAGGAGTTCCTGCGTGAGTGGCTCATGGATCACGATTTTCAGGGTCTTGAGGGGCAAACGCTACCCGATCTGCCTGATGAATTTCGCTGGGAGGTGTTTGACCGGTACGCTGAACTCTTTAAAGAACTGACCGGCAAGCAATTTGAACCCACCTCAACGGAAAACTTCGTCAAAGAACTTCCGCTCATCTTCGAAGCCTACACCCTATAAAACGGGTAAAAGAGTTTTAAAATTAGACAGTGAAAATCCGAACAATCTGCGTCATCTGTGTTCCATTAAAGTGCGGGCTTAATATCGATTCCCATAAAATCCTCAAACATCTCATCATACTTCTCAATTCTATTTTCCCAATCCAGGTGCTTATTTATCTTTTGTAGCGAACTCTTGGGAAGTGCCTTCGTCTCACCGGTCAGCAAATCCTTGAGATAATGAAACAGGTCATCTTCCGTATCATACAATACCGGGGCATGCAGTAAGGGCTTATGCAGGCTTTTGGGGATGAGCTCCGGGTAGTGCAGTCGGTTAGGTACCAAAGGATGACATCCACAGTATATAGCTTCCATAATGGCAACGCAGAAAAATTCGTAGGTTGCTGTAGAAACCACAATATCACCGCTGTGAAGCAACTTGCTGTAGTTTTCTTTGTTCTCGACATATCCGAAATGGGTGATATGCCTCCCGTAACGCTGCCAGGCTTTTTCAAACTCCTCAGGTTTCTCATGCTGTGTATCACCCGCAAGGATCAGGTCGAATTTTAGGTCGATATCATTTAGCCTATTTAGCACTCGGAAGAACATGGCCGGGTTCCGGTCAAATTGCCAGCGCTGGTTCCACACAATGACCGGGTGTTCATTTGAAGCGCGGGTATCGGGTTGGGCATCAAAACGTTTGAGATCCAGTCCGGGATAGAGCACCAGGCTCTTCTCAGCTATCTTGTCGATAGTGTAATAGTGTTTATCATCAGGATGATTCTCCAGGAATGGCGGAAGTGCTTTTAAAAAGTCATCCCGGTGAAACTCGGAAGAAAAAATCAGCTTATCTGCCGTCAATGCACTTAAATAGTTGATATAGCAATAGGTCATATCCCGCTCCTCACCTTCCGGCACGGGCTGCGTAAACTGGTTCTCGTGCATGTACATGATCTTGGGAACCTTGGCATACCGGGGATTGGTAAGTCCCAGAAACGCCGGCAGGTTCGTCATGCTGCTCACGAACAACAAATCAATCTCTTCTTCCACATCCTTGGCCATGCCTGCCAACGCTACGGAGTCCCCATGCATACGCCATTTCCATCCCTTATAACTCAGGTTGATCGGAATGATAGTATGCCGCGAATGTTCCTTGAGCCCCTTTATAAAGGCCTTATGAGAACCGCTATAATAAGGCTCAACCGCAAGAATGTTCATGGCAGAAGTTTTGATTTACTGAGGGACTGATTTACTGAGTTTGTCTTGTTTCTACTTTCTGTTTTTTTGTTTTTAACGTAATAAATCCAATACATAAATTTTAAGACAAAAATAATCTTTAAAACACCATTCCAGCCCTTCAATAACTCAGTAAATCAATCCCTCAATCCCTCAGTCCCTCCTTCACCTAAACCTTGCCTGTATCTCATCTAAAGGCATATAGACAATCGTGGCTTTTTTCATGGGATCAACATAGGGTTCCTTGCATGCAAACAGCTGGTCTACCAGGTTTTCCATTTCCATGTCGGTGAGTTTTTTACCTTTGGGAATAGCGGTTTTGGATGCAAAGGCTATGGCCAGTTTATGCCGTGCATCCAGTTCCAACTTGCCCTCAAGTTCCTGGTATTGATGCAGCATGGCTTTCAGAACCGACTGCTCGTCTCCGATATCGATGTCAGCCGGCACCCCGCTGATCATGACCGTGTTACCGCTCATCATCTGTACATTAAAACCCATGCGCTGAATAATCGGATGTAGCTCTTCAAGCAGGGAAAATTCGGTAGCAGAAAAATCGACAGTTTGAGCAAAAAGCAGCTGCTGAGTGCTGGGTAAACTCGATTCGGTTGCGGTAAGAGCCTTCTCATAAATAATGCGCTTATGAGCTGCCTGCTGGTCAATCATACAGAGACCGGATCGGGTTTGCGTGAGTATATACCGGTCATGAAGCTGCCAGAATCCGCGGTCGGTCATTCGCTCCGGACGGTTCTCAGAACGTTCTTCTCCTTTAAACTGATACTCAGAATCGTGTTGATATAAATTCCTGGCAACATCATCTCCGGATCCGCGGTGTGAACGATCGAAATTAATTCGGGATGGAAATTTTACAGGCGAGCTCGATGATGACTTATTGCTGGATCCGAAATTAAAATCAGATGAAAAGTCAGAACCGAATCCCGAAGAGCGCTCTTCCCCTTCCTGGTGCCTGACCTCCGGAACCAAGAACTGTTCGTTAAGTGCCTTTTTGACAACTGATTTGGTTAGTTTGATGATACTGCGTTCATCCTCAAATTTCACTTCCTCCTTGGCAGGATGTACGTTGACATCCACTTGCATTGGATCAATATCAATAAAGATGGCAAAAAACGGGTAATCATTTTCTCCGGTCCAGGTATCATAAATACTTAAAACAACATGCGTAAGATATCGGTGCTGGAAAGGTCGGTCATTCACGAAGAGAAACTGCTCGCCCCTGCTTCGTTTTGTCAATTTCGGATCAATAAGAATACCCCGAACAGTTACATAGCTGGTCTGCTCCTCAAACTTGATGAGGCTGGCCTTATAGCTCTTGCCGAACATATCAGCTATTCGGTCTTTAATAGGCTGCTCTCTGGGCAGATCATAGATCGTATCTGTGTCGGCAATGAGTTCAAAGCCGATATCCGGATTGGGAATGGCAGCCTGTTGCACGGTTTTTAAAATGTGTCGGAATTCGGTGGCATCGGTCTTCAGAAACTGCCGCCGTGCAGGTACATTGTAGAAGAGGTTTCTAATTGCAATGGATGTACCGTCATCTACTCCGGCGGGTTCAAATTTCTTCTCCTCACCGCCCCAGATCTCATAAATATAGCCTACTTCATCTTCCGGTCGTTTGGTCTTCAGGGTAACCTGAGATACCGATGCTATGGAAGCCATCGCTTCTCCTCGAAAACCCAACGTCCTTACCCGGAACAGATCATCGATATCCTGTATTTTTGAAGTGGCATGACGTTCAAAACAGGGCCTGATATCTTCCTCACCCATTCCGGAGCCATTATCAATAACCTGAATAAGAGTTCGCCCGGCATTTTGGATGATAATTTTAATATGATCCGCACCGGCATCTATAGCATTGTCGATCAGCTCCTTGACGACAGAACTGGGCCGCTGAATAACCTCACCTGCGGCAATTTTATTGGAAATTTCGGGAGGAAGCTGACGTATAATTGAGTTGCTGGTATCCGTATCCTTACTCAAGAGATAAACTAGTATTTTGAATTGTAATTACTGCTTAGGATGGAATAAAAATACTATAAATAGGCGAGCAATTTGAATCTAAATAAATATTATTTCAACAATAATAACAGCGATGAATATGCCTGTTCAGAGTACTGAAATGATGTAAACAACAAGACTGAGTCCCAAAGCATAAAGCAGAATGGATCTTCCCTGGTGAGTCTTTTTATAAGGTCGTTTTATTTTGATCCGTCTTCTTCGCCGCTCTTCTTTCTCCGGATCATGATAGCGAAACTGGTAATCAAATTTTTTTGGCTTCGGCCGGTGGCCAAACATCGGTTTAATCATAGCTGCACCTTTTTGAGTTGTTCCTGATATTGGTAGCTACAGTTGCAACGGTTTCAATGTAACTAAAATTTCCTAAAATGTGCAGTTTGAAATATTCAGGCTGTTTCACAGAGCAATATCTGTGGTTCTCTTTGTTTTCTCAGTGTAACTCTGTGGTAGACCCTTCATGCACCTCGGTATTTTTTTTGCTATACTTCAAGCCCGAAATTGCAACCGATAATATTAGAAGATAATCCATGAGCTACGATAAAATTACACCTCCTGATTCCGGAACTAAAATTGAGAAAATGTCCGATGGCTCTCTGAAAGTGGCCGACAACCCGATCATCCCATTTATTGAAGGCGACGGCATCGGCATGGACATTACACCTACCATGCGACACGTTCTCGATAGTGCCGTTGAAAAAGCATATGACGGCAAGAAACAGATTGAATGGTTCGAAATATATGCCGGTGAAAAAGCAGTAAAGTTTTATGGTGAAGACCACTGGCTCCCGGAAGATACTCTGAAGGCTATAGAAGAATATAAAGTAGCCATTAAAGGACCCCTGACAACACCGGTAGGTGGCGGAATCCGGTCACTGAATGTAGCTATTCGTCAGAAAATGGACCTCTATGCCTGTGTACGTCCGGTTCGCTATTTCGAGGGCACACCCAGTCCTGTGAAGCAACCCGAACTCACAGATATGGTCATCTTCAGGGAAAACACTGAAGATATCTATGCCGGTATTGAGTATCAGACCGGTACGCCGGAAAACAAAAAATTGAAAGACTTCCTGATTGATGAGATGGGAGTCACCAATATCCGTTTCCCTGAAAGTTCTTCACTGGGCATTAAGCCGGTCTCGGAAGAAGGCTCCAAGCGTTTGATCCGTTCGGCAATTAACTATGCCATCGAGCAGGATCGTGATAGCGTAACACTGGTTCACAAAGGCAACATCATGAAGTTTACCGAAGGCAGTTTCAAAAACTGGGGATACGAACTGGCCAAAGAAGAATTTGATGCTGAAGTAATTGGCGAAGGCCCATGGTGTAAACTGCCTAATGGCATAGTCATCAAGGACGTCATTGCCGATGCCTTCCTGCAGCAAATCCTCACCCGTCCCGATGAGTATGATGTTATTGCTACCCTCAACCTAAACGGTGATTATGTATCCGATGCCCTGGCAGCATGTGTTGGCGGTATTGGAATCGCCCCGGGTGCAAACATCAACTATGAAACAGGACTGGCAGTTTTTGAGGCAACCCATGGTACCGCCCCGAAGTACACCGGTCAGGACAAAGTCAATCCGGGTTCTTTGATACTTTCGGGTGTCATTATGCTACGTTATATGGGCTGGAATGAAGCAGCAAATCTCATTGAGAAAGGAATAGAAGCCTCCATCAGCAAGAAGCGTGTAACCTACGACTTCGAACGCTTAATGGAGGGCGCTACCCTGCTGAAATGCTCAGAATTCGGCGAGGAAATCGTCAAGAATATGTAATGACTACTATTAGCCTATACAAAGGTTTAGTGCACTTCAAAAGTGTACTAAACCTTACTTAGGCAAATCCTCTCTCTGTGAAACTCTGTGTATCCTTTGTGCAACTCTGTGGTATAACCTAATCAGCACAACTGAACGATTATCCTCAATAGACTTAAAACTGACTAAACGCCTCAGACTCCTTCATTGCATTCCAGGCTCTAGAATTTGCTGAAAATGCTTTATCCAGTTCCTCAATAAGCGACTCCTTTTCTACACTTACCTTAGAAAAAGCACGATAGCCTTCACCTTCTAAACATTCAACTTCTATCTCTTCGGTACTGGTTACCGAAGGAACTTCATTTTCTGCTTTACGAAGTGCAATAATAAATCTTGGACTGTCAAGACCTGAGTCACTCCCAAGCTCGACAACCGCATCGTTGCGGATGGTCTCAAGCCGGTTAGAAATTGCTGATTTAAGTTCAGATTGGGCCTGCGCTTTTGCTTTCTCAGCAGATGCCGAAGAGTCAGAATCGATGGCTGTGGCATATCCAAAGTAAGAAGTATCATCCGATTCAACTGCCCTGCTGGTTTTGTACCAGGACGGGTACTTGCTTTCGGCATTCGTTACGTTTGCCGAAGTATCCGAAGTAGTTGAAGTATTAGAGGTAGTAGAACAGGATATAAGTAGAGCTGAGAAACAAATTAACGTTAAAAATCTGACAGATTTATGGTCAAGCATCAATAATGATTTATTTTAATTCTTGTTAAGTTGGTAAAAGCCTTTTGCACCGTCATTAGTTTCAATGTGTAGTACAATGGAATTGGAACGGTTCAAACTTTGGCTGACAAGATCTTTTAAACTTTCCAGATCTTCAACTTTCTCATCATCTACTTTCTTTATGGTGTAACCCTCTTTCAATCCCTTCATAAATGCTTCGGATCCTCTTTCCACTTCGGAGATGATCAATTCAGTCGGTTCGTTTTCATCAGAAGAAGAGATTTCCATCACTTTGAATCCAAGATCGAAACTGAAGAAACGTACCTCACGATCACCAGATCCTGAATCGTCATCCTGATAGCGTTCGTATTCCGGATCCGATAGTTGATTTGTAGTATTCTGAGCTATTTCATTCTCCATAAGTTGAAGCTTTACCGACTTCGTGACGACTTCCCCTTCTCTCCAAATTTCCAATTCAACAACCTCTCCGGGCTGAAGAACGGCTATCTTCTCTTGCAATTCGTTTGCTTCATTTACCTCAATGCCATTCACACTGAGAATGACATCCTCGATCTTTAACCCGCTTTGATAAGCAGCTGCTCCTTCTCTCAGACTGGTGATCTCTACACCCTGTATTCTATTCATATCCAACTGGTCAGCTCTAAAGGCATCTACACTCTCGATAGTAACCCCAAGCAGTGCACGCCTAACTTCTCCATACTGAATCAGGTCACGCGCCACTTTGCTTGCCAGGTTCGAGGGAACGGCAAAACCATACCCCTGGTAATTTCCGCTCTGCGAAGCAATAGCTGTATTGATACCAATCAATTCCCCGCTGGTATTCACCAAAGCCCCGCCGCTGTTTCCGCGATTAATGGCTGCATCTGTTTGGATGAAGCTCTCTATGCGCATCTGATTATCAATAACCTGTACCTGACGACTCAATGCACTTACAATACCTGCAGTGACAGTAGATCGCAGCCGGAATGGATTCCCAATAGCCAATACCCATTCACCGACATCCACATTATCGGAATTTCCGATAATTATCGATGGAAGATTTTCGCCATCAATTTTTAAAACGGCCAAATCGGTAGTGGGATCGCTTCCGACCTGTCTTGCCCGGAACAAACGTTTATCATTTAAGACTACTCGTATACCTCCATTAACTGCACCATCGATAACATGATTATTGGTAAGAATGTATCCGTCTTTTGAAATCAATACACCGGAACCTACCGTTCGAGCCCTCCCCCCCATAAAGTCATCGAATAAATCACCGTCGTGATTGCCATCATCCGGCATATCCCTGCGTCCAACCGATACTTCTGTTTCGATATAAACCACAGTAGGTGTAATTTCTTCTGCTACCTGTTTGAAAAGAAATCTTGGATCGAGATTGCTTAATTCCTCATCGGTATAAAATGGCCGTTCACTCTTCTTTACCTCGGTAAACTTTACCTCTGCCTGATCGTTTATCCAATTGCCCTGCTGGTACATAGTTAATATGGTACCGACCAACACACCTATTAATATGAGCAGGATGCCTGTTAAATACCGGTCACGTTTTTTCATAATCAGTCCTGTAAAATTTGTTCAAATATCGCATCAGACTTTCGATCTCTAAGTCCTTCCACGTGATATTTGAGATAACGATCTAAGAGTCTTATCAGTTCGCGCAATTCGGATTTCTTAAATTCAATACCGAATACTTTTGAACCTTTTCCTTTTAAAGTCAAGCTTACGTATAAAACCTGATTTTGTGTCAACTTAAAAGTATTGGAACCTGTTCCGCTATTTTCAGAAATGAATCCGGATTCCATATCCAGATAATAGGGTCTATCAATCTGTTCTTTCGCAAGTTCCAGTCGTAATCCTAATCCCATCAATTGGGTTAAGCGAATTTGCACATAGGGAAATATCTTTCTTGGCGGCTGATCTGTTTCATCCAGCCATATCAAAAAGTTCTTCGCAAAATTGAAAAATGGCTTGTTGATTTCATTTTCATGAAGCAGTTGATTAAACAATTCGATGGCCGATGTGGCGGTGGCCATCTTTTCAAAATCCATACGTAATTTAAGCAGGTTTTCCATCAGGCTTGCTTCAGTCAGAATCTGTACCGATCGCGAGCTTTTGTGATAGTAAATAACATCCAGCAGCCTACCCGTTTCCATCAGTCCGGAAAACTTGTTTTTCGGTTTTTTGGCTCCCTTAACAATTACAGCGATTTTTCCGTGTTCCTCTGTAAAAAGCGTAACAATCTTGCTCGATTCCTGGTAATCGATAGCTTTGAATACAATGGCGGAAGTGTGGACAATCATTGCCTGTATGAATGATGCATATTATTAAGCATAATAACAGCTTTAGATGAGCAAAACCAAAAAAAGTGCGATCTGAGTGACCGCACTTTTAGAATATGAACTCCTTGTATACTACTGCTGTATTTGCGAGCCTGTCATTTGAATAGATCTGGACCCGGAATTATAGTAGAATGGATTAGACAACGGCTTAAGTTTGTCGGTACTTTTCTTCAGAATGGAGTCAAATTCGGTGGCGTCTCCATTGAACTGATCATGAAAATATAAAACGTTCTGACGGTCCACCCAAGGTTGAACACTGTTATCAGTGGCAGGTAGGATATTCATAGGTGCAGTCATTTCACTGGTGCGTAAATTATCCTGTGTGCCTTCATCTGATCCCGACTGCTGATATACCCACAAGCTTCCTACCGATACTCCCAAAATCAGTACGGCCGCAGCGGCATACCGCATCGGTTGATAAGAAAATATATTGGTTGACGTGCGCTTTTCGGCTTCTTCTGAAGCCTGCTGTATAATAGACTCCGTTAAATAAGAAGGAGGATCCTTTTCCGGAAGTTTATCGAGACGCTTTAATGTTTGTCTCAAGCTTTCAACCTCGATCAAGAGGTCGTCATCCTCCATCATCGCACGCTCCATAAGCACCTCTTCAGAAGGATCCATCTCCTTCATTAGATAGCGAATACAGGCGTTTTCATCGTTCAGCATATTTCTTCGATTCTTGTTCTTTTTCCTGGTCAAATAGTTTCCTAAGGTTTATTAACGCATAACGCATGCGTCCTAGTGCCGTATTTATAGAAACATTTGTTAATTCTGCGATTTCCTTAAAAGGCATCTCGTAATAATGCCGTAGCATCACTACTTGTCGTTGTTCTTCAGGAAGTTCGGCAATATGCTTCATTAAACTGCTTTTTGCCTCATCTTTTTCAAGCTGTTCCTGAGCATCGACCAAGTCCTCGTCAGGTAATCGATCATAGAAATCCGTATTTGATTCCTTGTCGTAGTTAGAACTAACGTCAACAAATCGTTTTTGTTTTCTAATATGATCGATTGTTGCATTATGTGCAATTCGCATCACCCAGGCTATCCATTTACCCTGTTCATTATAGGTATCATCCATCTTTGTGATTACCTTGGTAAAGGTCTCCTGGAAAATATCATCAGCTAAACCGGCACTGCCAATCATGCTGTAGATATAGGAATAGACCTTAGATTGGTGACGGTTCATCAGTTCACGGAAAGCCTGCTGGTCTCCGTTCTGGCGGTAGAACCGAACCAAATCCTTGTCCTCAAGTTGCTCGTATTTGGAGCTGATATGTTCAGATTTTTCGAGTTTCATAATATCCTCACGCCTGATTTAATAATTTTTTTAACCCGATGCAACTTTTGACAACTTTTTTTGCCGTTGTAGATGCTTTATCGTGCTATTCTTAAATAACAACAAAAAGCGTACCAGCAATCCAAAGTGTCATGTTCTCATCACGTCAAAAGGGGTATTTGTCACTCCCTGTACTATTGTAAAACTTTGATGACACATTGTATATCACATAATCATGTTACACCGATGTGACATCTTCAATACATACTACGTACTGAATCAGGCAGCAGATTGTTTCAGTATTGATAAGCTTTTACAACTTAGTACCTTAGTGGTCATAATTATTTTGAACTATTTTGAAAATAGTCGTAAACCGCTTCCCCTACTTTTTCACCGATTTCAGCCTGAATCTCCCCTTTATCAGCTTTTTTTACTTTTTTTACAGACCCAAAATGATTCAGAAGCTTCTGGGCCGTCTTCTCTCCCACTCCGCTGATTTCCGTCAGCTCCGTTTTCAGGGTTCTCTTAGATCGCGTTTCACGGTGAAAGTTGATGGCAAATCGATGGGCTTCGTCTCGTACCCGTTGAAGCAGTTTTAGCGCCGATGAGGTTTTGGGAATCATTACCGGGTCCTGCTTTCCGGGGATAAAAACCTCTTCCAGACGTTTTGCAAGTCCTACAATATCACACTCTCCATAAAACTCGATCTCTTTAAGAGCCTCAACAGCACTGCTCAACTGACCCTTTCCCCCGTCTACAACAATGAGATCCGGTATCTGCTGTTTTTCTTTTTGTACCCGCTTGTATCTTCGGCTCAGTACCTCCTTCATGGAAGCAAAATCATCCGGACCTTCAACGGTCTTGATATGGAAACGCTTGTACATGCTCTTTCGGGGTTTTGCATCCACAAAACAAACCATCGATGCCACCGGATCTGAACCCTGAATGTTCGAATTGTCAAAACATTCAATTCGCCTTGGCAGCCTGTCCAGTTTGAGATGCTCTTTCAACTCTTTGACCGCATGTGGAATACGTTCTCGCTCGGCTTTCATCTTCTCCAGTTTGCGCTCGCCCAGCTGCAGTTCGGCATTCGACTCCGCCATTCGTATCATTTGCGCTTTCTCCCCTATTTTGGGCTGGTGAATAGGTACTTTCTTCTCTCGCTGCTGCCACAGGTACTGAAGCAGTGGCTCATCGTTCACGAGTTCTTCACTCACATAAACTTCATCGGGAATGGCACCTGCAAACTGACCTGTGTAATAATCCTCGACGAATGACTGCAGCATCTCACTTTTCTCGAGGTGATCAATATTTTTCAAGAAACGGTGGAATTTTCCAATCAGCTTTCCTTCACGAATTTTGAAAAGTACACCGCATGCCTCCCCTATTTCCTCGTCTACTGAAATGGCAAATAGGTCACGATCAACCTTTTTGTCAGCTACCATCTTCATTTTCTGACTGTATCTCTTCACTGCTTGTAGGCTGTCGCGTAATCGGGCTGCCTGTTCAAACTCCAGGGCTTCCGAAGCCATCTCCATCTCCTCCTTTAGATCTCGAATGAGGGAATCGGTCCGCCCGTTCAACATTCGCTCCACTTTTTCAACAGTCGACTGGTATTCCTCCAACTCCCAGTCACCGGAACATTGCTCCAGGTACTCATCAAAACATGAGTGCCATTGCGGTGCACCTTTAGTTCGGTCAATATTCTTTCTGGAAACAGCGCAGGTACACAGGTTAAAGGCCTTGCGAATTGTTTCGAGCATCCGCTTCATATGCGTGACACTATCATAGGGACCATAATACTTGCTACCGTCGTTGATAACGGTACGGGTAGGAAATACACGTGGACGCTCATCATTAGTCACGCATATATAAGGATAGGATTTGTCGTCCCGGTACATGATATTGTACCGGGGATGATGCTTTTTTATAAGGTTGTTTTCCAGGATCAGAGCCTCGGCTTCCGAATCGGTAACGATCACCTCAAGGTCATCTATTTTAGAGACCATTACTTTAATGCGACCGTCATGTCCCCTCGAATCCTGAAAATATGATTGCACACGGTTCCGCAGCCGTTTGGCTTTGCCGATGTAGAGTAGTCTTCCACCATTATCTTTAAACATATAGACTCCCGGCGTGGTAGGAAGATTCTCCACTTTTTCCTGCACGTCAATTTCAGCAGATTCGGCACTCATTAGCTCAAAATAGTTTCAATTAATTACGCCAAGAATATGAGCATATCTGAACTCTGATTCAATCTTATGTAACTACTCAAACTTGGATTCATTGGTTTAAATAACTCTGTATCTCTCCGTGCTTCTCTGAGTAACTCCGTTTTATAGCAGAGAACGTAAGGTTTCAAAAAAGTATGCAAAAGGACGTGATGCTAAAAACACAAAAAACACCCAAATTTCCCTTCGTAATAAAGTGAGCTTTTGTTATACTTTAAATTCATTTCATGTTAGGAGAAACAGGCAATACCCCTTGGTCAACGGTTCCTGTTCGTTATCCCGCATACTACATAAGACGTGAAGGGCAATAAGATTTTCAGGTTATAATGGCAGCACAAAACGGCTCAAATTACCAGGACAAAAATAAAGACGGATCAAAAGTACTCGAGCAGCAGGGACGAGTACCTCCACAGGCTATTGAAGTGGAAGAAGCGGTACTTGGAGCTATGCTCATTGAACATGAGGCAGCCACTGTAGCGCTCCAAATGCTCTCATCTGATGATTTCTATAAAAATTCACACCGGCACATTTTTGAGGTGCTCCATGACTTGTATGAACGGGATAACCCTCTTGATCTGTTAACCGTAGAAAATGAACTTCGTGACAAAGATCTTCTCGAAACTTGCGGGGGTGCGGGCTACCTATCTGAGCTCACCCGTTCGGTAAGCTCTGCTGCCAATATTGATTACCATGCCCAGATTATTGCCGAAAAGGCAACCAAGCGAAACCTAATTCTTAGCTGCACGGAAATCATTCAGGAATCATACGACAGCTCCAGTGATCCATACGATGTGCTGGATCGCGCCGAGCAGAAAGTCTTTGACCTGGCTAATGCGAAGCACCGATCCCAAGCCAAACCAATCGGTGATGTGCTGAAAGACACCCTCTCCTACCTCGAAGATATGCGCGGCAAAGAAGGCGGTATCACCGGTGTACCTACTGGCCTAGCCATTGACGAAATGACGGCTGGTTGGCAAAATGGAGACATGATTGTAATTGCGGCCAGACCTTCTATGGGTAAAACAGCTTTTGTACTTACCACAGCACGTAATGCCGCACTGCATCAAGATCCGAAATTAAAAACCAAGGTGGCCATATTCAGCCTTGAGATGTCCGACCAATCTTTGGTCCAGAGACTTCTAACCATGGAAGGTCGCATAAACGCGCAGTCTGCTCGATCCGGGCGGTTGAAAGACGAGGAATTCAAGCGCCTTATTGATGCTGCCGGGCGTCTCTTTACCGCTGATATATTTATTGATGATACTCCGGGACTCAGCATCATGGAACTCCGAACCAAAGCCCGAAGGTTAAAAAGTGAGCATGATATCGGTCTGGTGGTTGTTGACTACCTTCAGCTGATGTCATCCAACAATCGCGATGCCGGTAACCGGGAACAGGAAATTGCAAGTATTTCCCGTGGCCTTAAAGCACTGGCCAAAGAACTGGATGTTCCCGTCATAGCCTTGTCGCAGCTCAGCCGTGCTGTTGAGACCAGAGGCGGCGATAAACGTCCCCAGTTGAGTGACTTACGTGAATCCGGTTCCATTGAGCAGGATGCCGACGTAGTCTGCTTTTTATATCGTCCGGAGTATTACGGAATTACCACCACCCCCGAAGGTGAATCCACAGCCGGACTGGCAGAAGTTATTGTTGGTAAGCAGCGTAACGGACCGGTTGGTTCCAAGAGATTGTACTTCGTTAAAGACTATGCCCGCTTTGAAAACCTGACTACGGCCAGTCCACAACCATTTGATGAGGCAAATGCCGGTGGTAGTAGCAATGAACAGCCTGATGGCGATTCCGGTCCCCCGCCCATGGGTCATAGTCCAGGTCCGGAAGACGAAGAAAATGCACCCTTTTAGCTTTACCACAAAGTTACACTAAGTTAGTAAAGTGACAAGAAGCTAATCTTTGTGTCACTTTGTGTAATAGCCCTCGATTTCATGGGATTCTATTGTTGGGATATTTTTAGAAACTCAAATATTAATTTTTTCTAACATTAGAATTTTTTATACTTGTATTAATATTTAGATAAAATGTAACAAATGGCATTCTGAGTAGTCATATTAGTAACTATGCAGATATAATTATTGAGTCATGTAGAATTGCATAGATAAGACCCGGAACCATTTGCTCTAATACAAGTACTAATATCTATACATAGCCTGATTTAAAGCAATTACATAAATCAGGCAGCAGCAACTAATTAAAATATCATGGACAACAAGATCAGTACAACGGTTATCTATTACCTGATTGCTATATGCCTTGCTCTCGCTGCTAGCGGAACCTTGATAGTTGCTTTAGACTGGCCATTACTTGCTGAAATACCATTAGCTGCAGCTATATTCATTCATTTCACAGCTATTTCCAAGAGTTTATTTACTTTTTGGTCTCATCATCAGGAGCAGCTCATGGAAAGCCTCATTCACCGATTAAAATCAGCCGTATTTACTCTTGATCCCCAGGAAGAAGAAGTGAATGTGTAATCGGCTTGTTAAGCTGATTGTATATTGATCCTCTCTTTGCTTAGAATATAGGACCGATATTAAGCCCTTTTTGCTGACTACAAAGTACCTAATCTCAAACCCATCCGACCCGTTTCAACCGCTTACTTTTACGATGATTCCGCCTCTCCCACTTTGTCCTGAATGTTCTCTTTTTTAGACTTATTCAAAAAAATCAGCTTTTTCATCTCCTCTTTAAGCGATTCATAGTCTGACTGAGAACCGGCTTGTGATCGAAGGTATGAATAGTAAGCCAGTTTGCGATTGTATTTCAGGTAGGATGCGAATAGAAACTTTGTGAGCGGTAAAATACCAAATCCGCCTAACAGGATGAGGAATAATAGAATATTCGCATCTATACCATTCAAAAAGAACCCGGCGGCAATTAAAGCAAAGTTGCCCATCCAAAGGCTAAAAGAAGCTACCTCCGGGGACATACCGACATCCAACAGTTGGTGATGTGTGTGGTTACGGTCAGCCACAAAAGGACTTTTCCCTGACGCTACTCTTAGAGTAAACACCCTTAGGGTATCTACTATTGGAATGATCAAAAGAGAAATGGCAAAGATATGAGCATTTTCAATATACCAGCCTGAACTGACAACCGTACTGTTAGCTACCAAAAATTGTATTACTAAATAAGCCAGTATGAAACCTACCGCCATGGAACCCGTATCCCCCATAAATATTTTGGCCGGGTGCACATTATAAATCAAAAATCCGATCAACGCCCCGGAAAGAGAGAATGCCAGTACTGACAGGGCTACAAATCCGGTATACCAAAACCAAATTCCGAGAATGCTGGAAACCACAATACCAATGCCCCCCGCAAGCCCATCTATACCGTCAATGAGATTTATGGCATTAATTAAAGACACAAAAGCTAAAATGGTGATGCCAGCTCCGAGATACCAGGGAACCTGATAAATGCCTAGTATTCCTCCAAAATCAGTGAGCACAACTCCACCGCCAATCACAATTTCCGCAGCGGCTAGCAATTGAATTAAAAGCTTTTTATTAGGAGAAATGGTGAGTATATCATCTCTTATACCTACCAACAACAGTATAAATAAGCCGGCTACAAAGAAAGGATACGATTCCAGCGAAGCAGCACTGCCCCAGATGGAGAATGAAATCATAAAAGCAGCGAAAATGCCTATTCCACCAAGCGTGGGAACAACCTCTTTATGGATCTTTCGTTTCTTGTCCGGTTCATCCATCAACTTTTTAAGTTCGGCGATCTTAATAATGACCGGAATTGAAATGAAACAAATAATGACAGAAGTAAAAACTGCCGGAACCACTCTCATTAAAAATTCTATATTCATACTTCTCCTCTCCCCTCAAGAAGACACAATGCTCAACTTGAAACTATTGTCATCTCGTTAAATTATTTTTGAAACTAATCATACAAAGCTAACTCTCTTTTATTTCTCACTTGAAATTAAGGGAAATAATAAACTTAAAGAAATGCTAAGGCCACTATTATTACGAATTTATCCTAAAACAGGTTAGAATTTATTAATAGATTATAAATCTACTTAATATTACGTAGATGTTTCTAGGTAGATTACGAACCCTTGTTCGACTCGTAAATGGAAAAGGTATCTACCCATAAATCAATAACTTGATTCTTTGATTAATTAATTCTCTGAGTAACTCGGTGATTCTTTGTGTGTCTCCGTGATACAACTAACCTGAAGGCAATAAAATGTTTCCAAAAAAAGGAACATGCTAGAAAATTATTAGAGAGGTTTGATACGGCCTATATTAGAAAGAACTCATTTGTCTTTAAAAGCTGTACCACAGAGTTGCATAAAGAAGCACAAAGACTCACGAAGAAATAGATGGCTTAAGCGAAGCAGGCGACTACTAGTATATAGATTAAGTCTATTCCCTATCAACCGTCATAGGTCGTACCTAAATATTAAGACTGTACTTCAGACTTATAATACTCCTTATACCACTCAACAAAATTACGGATACCCTCTTTGACTTTTATCTGTGGCCTAAAGTCAATGTATTCAAACAAGTCTTCCACATCCGCCCAGGTCTTGGGTACGTCCCCGGGCTGCATGGGCATCATGTTCTTTTCGGCTTCCATGCCAAGCTGATTCTCAATTTCATGAATAAAGTCCATCAGGTGTACCGGACTGCTATTGCCGATATTGAATATACGGTAAGGGGCAAAACTGGTTGCGGGATCAGGATCATCCCCTGTCCAGTCAGGATTTGGGGTAGGTGGCTTAGGTATCAACCGCTTGATACCTTCCACGATGTCATCGATATAGGTAAAGTCGCGCTCCATATTCCCATGATTGAATACCTTGATAGGCTCATCGTTCAGCATGGCTTCCGTAAATAAAAACAGTGCCATATCCGGACGTCCCCATGGACCGTAAACCGTGAAGAATCGTAACCCGGTAGTGGGGATATCAAACAGGTTCGAATAGGTATGGGCCATCAGCTCGTTAGACTTCTTACTTGCGGCATACAGGCTCATGGGATGGTCTACGTTGTCACTCGTAGCAAAAGGCATGCTGGTATTGGCGCCGTAGACCGAGCTGGAGGAAGCGTAAATAAAATGCTCGACCGGATGATGCCTGGCGGCTTCCAGCAAATTTAGAAATCCGGTAATATTGCTATCAATATATCGATAGGGATCCTCCAGGCTGTAACGAACACCGGCTTGGGCGGCAAGGTTGATTACCACATCAAATCCGTTATCGGCAAATAAATCGTCAATTACCGCCTTATTCTCTAGATCTGTTTTAATGAATTGCAGATTCTCATGAGTTTTACTTGGTACGGGTTTATCTTCAATTATACTCCCTTTCTTAATTCCCAGTTGAGTCAACCGGTCATACTTAAGATCGGTGGAGTAATAGTCATTAATATTATCAAGACCAATCACCCTATAACCTTCTTTAACCAGACGCTTAGTGAGATGAAAACCTATAAATCCGGCTACACCTGTTGCGAGAATATTTTTCATGACAATTATTTATAAATATGTTTACTAACTATTAAAATACCTTTTAGATTTTGAGTAACTACTAGATAGCAAGCTGCGAAGATAATAGACATTACAGCAATAAGAAAAGATTGAATAATTGTTCTTGAAATTACATGTAAAATGGTTAGTCAACCAAGATCTGTTTGCTTCCAGTTATTTTTCCATTAGTCTTCCGAACATCTTTATAAGAATAGGTAGGAACAATTGATTTTAATAGTCTTCTGATTGAATTTTCATTACCCTCCTCTATAAACAAATCAAATATTTCATCAATTTTCTCCTCAAGTTCTTCGTGAGTAAATTGTCTGCTACATATTGCTTTAAAAATTTCTTTATGCTCTGTATCCATGACTCCTTCTTCCGCATTTAGAAGTTCCTCATAAAGCTTTTCCCCTGGCCGCAATCCGCTAATTTCAATTTCAATATCTTTATCCGGTTCCAAATTATGTAAGCGAATAAGATCTTTTGCCATATCCATAATCTTGACCGGTTCTCCCATATCCAGAACAAATACCTCCCCTCCGGATCCCATAGATCCGGCTTGCATGACCAGCAATACTGCTTCCGGAATGGTCATAAAATAGCGTTTCATCTCAGGATCAGTAACTGTAATGGGTCCGCCTCTTTTAATCTGTTCAATGAAGAGTGGAACTACCGACCCCCTGGAACCCAACACATTGCCGAAGCGTACCGACACGAATTTTGTTGTAAAGTTCTCATTATAGGCCATGCAAATTTCCTCAGCTACACGCTTAGTTGCACCCATAACATTGGTTGGGTTAACAGCTTTATCAGTGGAAACCATAATAAACTTTTCTACTTGATGCTTACAGGCTAGGGAAGCTATGGTTTGAGTTCCTCCCACGTTAACTTTGATGGCTTCCTCAGGAAAACTTTCCATCATAGGTACATGCTTATAAGCAGCGGCATGAAAGATAACCTGTGGTTTGTATCTTGCTAGTAGCTGATTCATTTTTTGGTAATCTGCTACACTGGCTACACAGGGAATGACTTCTGTTTCCCTCCCCTTAAATTCATTCTCTATATGAAACAGCTCTGTTTCATCAACATCCAGGGCAATTAACATGGAAGGCCTCAAATTGGCACATTGCCGTACCAGTTCACTGCCAATAGATCCCCCGCCACCAGTAACCATGACTGTCTTACCGTCAATACTGGCTTTAATAGTATCCATATCAATCTTTACCGGCTCCCTGCCAAGGACGTCTTCAATGCTGATATCCCGAATATGTTCGAAACCCACAGGATCATCCGTCAGTGAGTGAAAAGAAGGTAAAATCTTGATAATAAGATCCGGCTTAAATTCTTTTATTTGATCGATAATTCCTTTTAAATTCTTCTTTGGATACTCAGGAAATGCGACAATCAGCTGCTCCACCGGATTCTTCTTGATATACTCAATCATTTCATCTTTGCCCCCTAAAATCTTAACACCGTGAAGAGACAGACCTGACATTACCCTATCATCAAAAATTGCGTGAACAGAAAAATTCCATTGCTCATTTTTTATAATATCACGCAGTATCTGTTCTCCCTCACTTTTTCCTCCAAAAATGACCGTGTACTTCGTTTCTTTTTTAGGCGAATCAACCAGTTCAAAATACATCCTTTTGCTGATTCGAAAACCTCCGATAAACAGAATTGCTGTTATCGCTACAAGAACTGTAAAAGCAATCTCAAAGTTACCTATTGTAAAAAATGCAGAGGCAATACCTAGAGAACCAAGTCCACCAATTGTTATCCCACAAATAATTCGTACCAGATCTCTCAAGCTGACATATCTCCAGGTGGCCTTATACATACGAAAGGCTGTCAAACCAACAATGATTGATGCAGTAATAATGGAAGTATGTAAGATAGGAAATGGCCTCTCTGCCCCGCTAAATGGTGAAAGGGTTAGAAAAGCAATAATGGAGGCAAGCAGCAAAGAGACAGAGTCTCCCAGTAAAAAGAAAATCCCCCTGGTAAACCGGTTGATATACTTAGAATACCGGTACTCATCCTTATATGTTTCCAAATCCACTTTTTTCTGACTCATATCACTCAATGAAGTAAAACCAATTCAAGTCAACGAAGGGAAGCCAAAACCCAAATTTATATCGTCGTTAACTATTGAATACCAGTGTGTTACTGCGACAAACGATGCCTAATTTATCTCTATTAATAGTGTAAAGGTATTAAATATCAAAAGAAATAAAGATTACAATGTTATAATGGAACACAGGCTACACTGATGGGATAGATCTTCATTGAAAGTATATTTGTACACTTTTAGATCTGCTTCACCCGTGTTCCACGATATCATTTTATATCAACGATTCAATATTTTTTTTATAGCTGAAACAACCCGCTCTCTATCATAATCCGTCATGTTACTTCCTGATGGTAGGCAGAGCCCGTATTCAAAAAGGGCATCCGACACCCCATTTCCATAATGTGGCGCATCTTCATATAGGGGTTGCAGGTGCATGGGCTTCCATAACGGTCTCGATTCGATATTTTGCTCCTCTAGAGCCTGTCGGATATCCTCTCTTGTTACACCTCCTGTCTCCTTAGGATTGACAAGGACAGTAGTGAGCCATCTATTGCTTTTATAATTCTCAGGCTCCTTCAAAAAATAAATTCCAGATTTAGAAGAATTCTGAATGCGGAATTCTGAATTCTGAATTCCGCATTCTAACCATTCCCCATTCAATTCCTCAAAATAAAAATAATGATTCGCCCTCCTCGCCTCTACCCTCTCTTCCAGCACCTTCATCTGTCCACGTCCGATCCCGGCTACGATATTGCTCATGCGGTAATTGTAGCCCAACTCAGAATGCTGGTAATGCGGAGCATCATCACGCGCCTGGGTAGCCAGAAAGCGGGCCTTTTTGATAAGCTTTTCATCATCACTTAAAAGCGCTCCGCCTCCAGAAGTAGTAATAATTTTGTTTCCATTGAAAGACAAGACAGATAGTTTCCCAAAGGTACCGCACCTTCGACCATCAATAGAAGAACCCAATGCCTCCGCTGCATCCTCGATCACCGGGATATCATACTTCTCTCCGATCTCCAGAATCCGCTCTATTTTCGCCGGCATGCCATACAAATGCACTACCACAATCGCCTTCGGCTTTTTCCAATTTTTCATACGATCATCAATTGCTGCTTCCAACAACTCCGGATCCATATTCCAGGTCTCCGGTTCCGAATCAATAAATACAGGAGTGGCTCCCTGGTAGCGAATCGGATTGGCCGTCGCCGCAAAAGTAAAAGACTGGCAGATCACCTCATCCCCCGTCTCCACGCCGCATAGCATCAGTGCCAGGTGGACAGCTGCCGTACCGGAAGTTACCACCGCCGCATGCTCACGTCCTGTATAACGTTGTAGGTCCTCTTCAAAGCCATTCACATTGTCTCCCAAGGGGGCAATCCAATTTTTCTCGAAGGCGTCATGGATATAGTTAAGTTCCTCACCGCCCATGTGGGGTGAGGAGAGGTAGATGCGGGGTTTTGTCATAAGCATTTTTAAGAATTAATACTAAAGCTAGTACAATAATTGTCTGAACTAAATTGTAAAAGAAGACGAATCTGATCATTAAATATCATTAGGTTCAATAATTATTGGTATAGAGAGTGGTTTAATGACATAATTAATTTTCCATCAAGAATTTTGTCAACAATTCAATTTCCCTATTCGATAGTTTAACTCTTTCCATGCTTGTACCGGAAAAGGTATTTTGTGGAGAATTGAGATATTGTTTAAGTAACTTTTCATCCCATACCTCATTACTACTTTTAAGGGTGTTTGAATAATTAAAATCTTCAAGTGACCCAACTTGGCGATTGGCTAAATAATTCAAACTTGGCCCAATCATAGAGCTACCTCCCAATGAATGGCACATTGAGCAGGATCTTTCAAATATCAAGGCAGCCTTGCTATTATCGGTGACATCGTTATTTTCGGCGCTATTTTTAAGCTTAGTAAATCCACGAGCAATCTCATTATTCTTAAGAAATGTATCCATATTGAACTCTTCAAAGATTGGACCAGCATCATCTATGTGTACTAAATAATTGTCATCCGTTCGTAGAAGTAGAGATTCATCATGCAATTGAACGATATTTCTTATTCGATGACCTAATTCAATTACTTCGTCATAGACAATCCGGGAATTATCGGAATCCGGTCTTAGTCTATGTATACTCCTGTCTTTAAGAGAGGTAACTAAAAGATCTCCTTTCCATAATCGGAACTTCTCTCCTTCAATTCGAATCAGTTCAGAGGGTGCAATAGATCCAACCCAAGAATATATAGGTTTTGTAAATTGATTATGCCTCCCCTGGTTGTCAGACAAAGGCCAGGCCTCATTACTATAGTGTATTCCATATGTCACTTCGGGCCATCCATAGTTCTGATCTTCCCGAATGATATTTAATTCATCTCCTCCTGCAGGCCCATGCTCTGTTGACCAAAGGGTGCCATTAGCATCTTTGTATATTCCCTGAGCATTTCGTGAACCTATAGCAAAATTACTAAGTTCATAAGTTTTTGTATTTATGAGAATAAACTTGCCGTACGATTTGTCTTCGTCCTGGGCATAGGCTTCTTTATCATATCCATCATAAAAATGATCCCCTTCCGAGAGTAACAAATGATTGTCATCGTAACGAATGATCTTTCCCCCGGATATATGCCCACCAAAAACCCATCTGTTATGACCAGTGTCTGTCTTTATGATATCATCATCCGGATACAAGCAAGGTATAGAATTGTAAATTTCTTCCCAGTTATTTTGGGTTACAATTTTATTACCTGATTTATAGAGGGAAATTTGACTTAATTTGGATCTAAAACACTCCCCGTTATAAAAGTGATGGGAAACAAAAAGCTTGATTTCATCTTCACCTTTCATTTCGGCATAGGTTCCTTTTACCCTGACTTTAGTATGCTCGAAATCCTCCCTATCCAACCAGCCATCTGCTTTAAGCAGGTCTAGGCCCAGGTAAATGTCAGGAACTGCAACGTCAATCTTTTCGAAATTCTCAAAATCAAATGCGATTAGTTCCCCAACACGATTCACTATTAGAACATTAGTCCCCACGGTTGTCATGCTCCCACCACTAGTCTGATCCTCCGGCAGATACATTTTATTTACATGTAGCCTTTGCATGGCGGTATAAATAAAATTATCCGACTTCTTCAAAACCTCTTCCTTGCTCTCAGTCAAACTCTTTAAAAGTTTAAACGGGAATACTTCATACCTGCCAATGCTGAAACCATAAATCAAAAACGCCCCGGCAACTGCAATGTATATGATGAGGCGCAACAAAAACTTGCCGTCTTTATCCATAAATTAGATTTGTGATGTCTTTTAAAAAAATAAGTATTCTTACCTATGATTAAGAGGCCGACTGCCAAATTGGTATTAATCTACAAATCTCAGGTATTGCCTTTAATTATATTTTTTTAAGCTACTCTTAAGAAACCTTTGTTTGATATTGCCATTAAAACATTCAGTACAATTTCAGTAAATCATAAAATAGCAGTTATAATCCTGTGAATATCTTTTTTTGACAATGAGATAGGGTGATTACCAAGACGTTCTTCATTTATATGCTTAACAATTATTGAAGGATTAACTGTGTTTGAAGTAAGCTTATTTAATTTCGTTTCCAGACCTATGTTCTCCATAACCTTTTGAAATGTATCCCGACAAGCTTCCGCACTGTTGCATTGCATAAGCTCAAACAGGTCTTTCATAGCTTGCATTAAACCGTTATCGGTTTTATCAAAAGCACGTTTGGTATTTATCAAGAAAAACTCTCCCAGTGTCAATGCTACAGCATGACCGTGCGGGATTCCGTAAAAAGTGGTGAAGGCATACGAAATTGCATGCGGGGCCGTAGTTTTAGCAATATTAATTGCTTTTCCTGCTAGGTTCGCTCCCTTAGTTATGTTAGAACGTACCGCCGGATTGGGATCATTGACAGCTTTTACAAGGCTTCTTAAAATTAATTGAATTGCTTCGGAGGCATAAGCCCTGCTCTCATCGTTAGCTCTTTTTGCCCAATAAGACTCTATTCCCTGACATAACGCATCTATTCCTGAAACAGCCGTTTGATATGCTGACATCGAATAAGTCAGTTCGGGGTCCAGAATTACATAGTCAGGGAATAACCGGTCACTTGCAACAGAATATTTTTCACTATCCAAATATGCTACGGCAAAATGTGTCGCTTCACTCCCCGAACCTGAAGTGGTTGGAATTGCAAGTAATGGAGCTATTTTATGACTTACGCTTGTCTCTCCCCTAATTATTTGTTCAGCGTCATGCCGGTCAGTTGGTAAGACAGAAATAATTTTTGCCGTGTCTATAACGCTTCCGCCTCCGACGGCTATAATAAGATCGGGCTGATACTTTTTTATTAACTCAGCCCCCCGGACCAAATCATCAAACTTTGGGTTTTCACTAAATTCACTATGCCTGTAGTAGTCTAATCCGCCCAATAGCTTTTTAAATACCCCTGCGGCACCTGAAAGTTCAAACGATCTTTTCCCGCTTACCAGGAAAACTTTTTGCGGAGAAATGCTCTCGACGATCCTGCCAGCCTCCTCAATGGTGCCAGCTCCAATGAATTCATTTTGCATAGTTTCATTCGGTGCTTAAAAGCTTCATCAATTCCTTCTTATTCTCTACAGGTGTTCTATTAGGTCTTCCCAGGTTATTCCTTGCCCCCTTTTTGACTCTTATTTCAAATAGGGCTGGCCCGCCGATTTCTAAAAACCGTTCAAAATCTTTATCCAAATCGTCCTTTGTGGTTGCTGTGAAGGTGGTAAGATATCCTGCTCCTTCAGCTATTGTCGGGATTGATATGTTAAATCCAACCGTTGGTTGCCCGCCCACCGAATCATGAGCTCCATTATTCAGCACGATATGCTTGAAATTGGCAGGTGCGTTTTCACCAATAATACCCAAAGACCCCATATGCATGATAACAGAACCGTCACCATCCAAACAAAAAACATTCTGTTCGGTGTGCATTGCTATTCCTAAAGCAATTTGTGAACAGTGACCCATTGATCCAACTGTTAGAAAGTCATTTTGGTGGCCCTGCCCTTTTGCTTCCCGGTATTCATATACTTCTCTTGAAGGTTTTCCAGTGGTTGAAACAATGATGTCATCAGAACTAAGCTTGTCTAATACATATTCAATTGCATCTTCCCTACTAAGAGAATAACCGGAAGAAGTACCAGGCTGCAGACTATAAGGCTCAAAAGTATTTTTGCTAACCACTATCACCACAGGTCCATTGATTTTTTTAGCCTCTTTTGTTGCGTTTGTGACAAAATCTTCAATATTATCCGTTTCAGAGTTTAGCTGATAGAAAGGAATTTCTATAGCCCTTAATATTGAATTCTGAACCCTGCCTTGCTTTTTGTGCTGAGGCTCATCGGATACGCCCGGTTCTCCCCGCCAACCGATCATCAATAACATGGGAATGCTGTACACTTCCCGGTCCGCCAATGATAGCAGTGGATTGATTGTATTGCCCAAACCTGAATTTTGCAGGTACACAAAAGGCAAACTCCCGGTTGCCAAATGGTAGCCAGCTGCCAAGGCTACAGCAGCACCTTCATTTGCTGTTATCAGGTGCTGGCTATTTTCTGTATTATCGGTTAGGCATGCACAGAAATTTTTTAACAACGAATCAGGTACTCCGGTAAAGAAATTTACATCGTTACTCTTCAGCGCCTGAAAAAAAAGCTTGTTACTGATCATCTATTTGCCCCCGGGAATCAACGTCAAGATGTCCTTAATAGGCATCAGGTTTTCCCTGGCCTCGTATGACCTTTTATTAGTTAAAATAGTTTTAGCGGTATTGAGCATGGCCGGATAGGCACTTCTCAGCAATTGATTTGCATAAATAACCACATTAACTCCGGCATCAGCCAACTCATCTTCATAGATAGTATCGTAGGTTGAAGGTACGGCTACAAGCGGTACCCTGCGTTCAAAATTTTTGTATTCCTCACAAAAATCTAATATCTCTTTGGGAGAATCCTGCTTGGAATGTATCATAACCGCATCGACGCCGGCTTTAATATAAGCTTGTGCTCTTTCCAAGGCATCATCCAATCCCTGTTTCAGTATCAGACTTTCGATTCTTGATATAATCATAAAGTCCTGATTGACCTGCGCCCGCTTGCCTGCTCGTATTTTTTCGCAGAATCCCTCTATTGTATCCTGTTCCTGTGGCACTTCCGTTCCGAACAGGGAATTTTTTTTGAGCCCTACTTTATCTTCAATGATTATTGCGGAAACTCCCAGTCTTTCCAGTGTTCGTACCGTAAAGACAAAATGTTCGATCTTGCCTCCGGTATCTCCATCAAATATTATGGGTTTGGTTGTAACCTCAACAAGATCATTAATATTTTCCGTACGCGCCGTTATATCAACAGCTTCGATATCCGGCTTACCTTTGATGGTAGAATCGGTCAGAGAACTGGCCCACATGCCGTCAAACTCCCGAACCTCACCATTAATATTCACCTGCGTATTTTCAACTATCAAACCGGTCAACCCTGAATGGGCTTCAATAATTCTGACGATATCTTTGGCATTGATTAATCGTCTAAGTCTCTTTACTCTCAAATCAGGTGTTATCCCAATCTCTTTTAATGCTTTGTTTAGTTTTGTTGAAGAGATTCCTTCGGTATAGGGAACTTCTACCAGTTTACCGTCCCATTCTTTCAAAACATCAATAACCTGCCGGCGGGTCTGGCTCTGCACTCCCTCTTTCCAATCATCACCATGGACCACAAAGTCCGGCTTCAATTTTCTTAAGTTTGGACGGTAATCCAGCGTATTTTGCGGTACTACCTCTTTCACTCCTTTTATATTTTCAATGACTTCTTTTCGCTGTTCATATTCCATATGTGGCAATCGTTTATAACTGGCAATCGCCTCATCGGTTAGTAAACCGATTGTTACCTCTCCCAGCTTTTTTGCCTCTTTAATAACGTTCAAATGACCCGGATGTACCAGGTCGGCACTCATTCCTACATACACTTTTTTCATAACTCCCTTTTTAAATTATTAAATATCTCATCACACAATATCGTATAAATATTCTGTGAAGCTGATTTACCATGGGGTGGCTTAAGTGTTTCGCGATAAAACCGGTCCCTGTTTTCTTTCATGCTGTCATTACCCTTGATTACCACATTTTCAATAAAATCTATTATATCTGACTTGTTTGTTCCCTGATAGTGATATTTCAAAGCCTTTTCACCGAATTTATTGAAATATTTATCTACCTCAGGGTCGGCTTTAATAAATAGAGAAGGTTTTCCACAAAACAAATACTCGGCAATAAATGACATACTGTCTAATATCATGGCATCGGATGAATTAAAAAGATCAACATAATTTCCGGTTTCTAACTGTCCATTCGGCAATAGCTTCCACGAATTATAATAACTCTCAGTAAGTTCCCTACCCCAACCTTCCTGTTGGTATAGCGTCTTCTTCAAATAAGGATGCGGTTTGAATGCAATTTGAATATCACTTTCATACTTTTTAACAACGTCAAGCATAAATCCGGATAGCTCCAGAAAATTTGATGCAGCTGTCCTGTCCGCTCCGCGATTACGCACAGACCAGTGAGGCGCCCAAATTATTCTTTTTAGCTCATTATTGGTATTCTTCCATGCGTAATTCTCTAATCTCTCTTGGTATTGAAAGCAATCGGTTCCGGGATGACCGGTCACCTCAACATTTCTTCCTTTGTTTTTTGCAAACTTTCCGGCAAGTTCTTTATGAATGTCAGTCTCATAAAACGCTTTCCATAGCAGGCTATGAAAAGTTTTATCATAGAAATGTTCTTTTGCTTCCATAATAAAACTGTACTGAACATAACAGGTTAAAACATCAAGAAAGTTAGAAATCTGATACTCTTTCAGCGTATAGCCATAAGGATTGGTGAAGAAAACGATATCAGGTGATATCACTTCTTTTACATCTAAATAAGTACCATTTTTATTGTTATAAGTTTTTATAACCTCATATCCATTATTTAAAAAATACTCATAGGACTTATTCATTTGATGATGAATTTCATCTGCATCTAACAAATATATTGGAGGGCACACCACTACGACGGGTTCAAAGCGCTCGTCTTTTTTTAGCAGGAAATACAAATTTTCATATTTCCATATATCAATATTCAAAACTAGAAAAGCTACTTTTATCCTCTCCTTATTCCTTACTTTATTTAAAAATGCATTGTGTCTGAAGGGCTGTAACTTAATACGCACATAATTAATTGGTCTTAGAAACTCTGTGCGGACCCTTCTCAAGAAATCAATTATAAATTCCGGTAAATTTTTCTTTGTGAAACTATTCATAAATTGTCACACCAGCTACTGATCTATTCTTTCTAAGTAAATTCTATTTATTGAGAAAAAATAATTCTGAAATACAAATACTAAGTGTTACAATTTTTGTGTTCTTCTCGCAAATTGGGAATAGAATTTATTCATATAATATTGTTAGAAAACCTATAAGTATTCACACATAATTAATTATTCTAATAACTAATATCTTTTTCCCCTATTAAATAGCTATTTGAATTTTTCTCTTATAGTCTCGTTATATTTATGTAATATTTGACATTCAGATAGAGCTGCTTTTGATAATGCTAATTATTGGATCACGCTCATGCCAAAAGTTCCGATTCTTTCATTATTATCGGTTGGGCATCAACATCCCTAAGAAAAACCATGGGCTCATCATAGGAATAATCGATTCTTTCCATATTGGAAAGTTCAGTCGAAAATAGAGCCTCCAAGGTATCCATTGGAATATTGGCACCACCGGCAGCAATAGAGGAAGTAAAGGCAACATGGCGGATATTAATTTCCGTAATTTTTCGAACTCCTTTTTCATCTTCCTTAAAATCTACAGTAAAAATACCGTGTAATTCAGTTCCAATCTCAGACGATATGGAATTCAGTGCTTTTTCTGAAAGCTTTACAAGTTCAGGCTCATTAATCAGGCGACCGAATGAAGTATTTCCCGTGATTCCGGAAGGCGCCACCTTGGCCATAATGTAATTGACCCTTTCGGCGCAGGCAGTTCGCTTTAATTCGTTATCAAAATAAAGCATCTTAGAGGCCATATTTCTGCCGGGCAGATACTCGGTGGCAATAAACTCCTCTACCCCTTCATTGATAGAGATCCACTGGGCCAAGGCTGACTCAGATTCTATTTTCAGGGAACCCAGTCCACTGGATCCTTCCGTACTTCGAATCCAGAACACGTCACCTATTTCTTCAACCAGTTCCCGATAATCATAAGAAGAGGGATTGATTTTACTGAATTTTGGAATCAGGGATGAACCTTCCAGATATTCATGCAGGCGATGTTTATTTACCAGGGCAGAAGCGAGGTTGTACTCCGGCAAATGCACTTTTATAGGACAATTTAGTTGATCACGGTTTTTTGCCCATTCCAATACTTCCAACTCGGGTAAAACAACAGCACCTTCAATTTCTTCTTTTTCAATAATATCATTGATAGCTGACCAGTAATTCTTTTCATTGGCCCGGGGTACTACATATGTTGCATCGAAAAGTGACCGGTCATATAAGCCATATGCCAGACGGTCGCAGTCTATACCAATAAAACGAAACGAATTTGACAAGTCCTTTTCAGACAGTTTAACTGCCCTGACAAATGAACGAGGCGTAGGTCCGCCTACTCCGGTTACTAGTATATTCATGATCCTGATCTCTTTATTTTTACATATTCGTCAAAACGGGGCATCCCTACATGGCCTTCATGGGTAATGCCTTCGCGCTTTATTACCTTTACCACCGTCAGCCAGAGAATTTTCAGGTCCAGCCAAAACGATCGGTTATCTACGTACCATACATCCAGTTCCAGTTTTTTATCCCAGCCGATCGCATTTCTTCCGTTCACCTGAGACCAGCCGGTAATTCCAGGCTTTACCTCATGGCGTCTATGCTGTTCTTTTGAAAAGTAGGGAAGATAGTCTATCAATAAGGGTCTGGGCCCTACCAAGCTCATATCTCCTTTTAACACGTTAAAAAGTTCGGGCAGTTCGTCAAGGCTGTATGATCTTAGGAAAGACCCGAACTTGGTCATACGCTCTTCATTTGGCAGCAGGTTACCTTCATCATCGGTTTCATTGGTCATGGTACGAAACTTAATCATATTAAAGGGCTTACCATGTAAACCGGGCCTTTCTTGGGTAAAGAAAACGGGCCTGCCTAATTTAAGGACAATAAGTGCCGCAACCACAATATAAACCGGAGAAAGAAGCAGAATTCCCGGTATCGTAACTGAAATGTCAAAAAGCCGTTTTAACAAAATAACATCACCCGCTTACGTTACAGCTTCCAATTCAGCTTTATTCATTGCCCTGTAGGCATCCAAGTAGTTTTCAAGTCCCGGTTTCAATCCCTTTTTAACCGGAAGCTGCCACAATAGTTTGCACCAGTCATGATTCCCTTCAATCAATCCGGGACCGTCTTCCGTAATAACTACATCCCACCCAATAGATCTATTCTGAGGATGCTCCAGTGCTGCTCTTATTACCATATCCAGAGCTTCATTCCAAAAGGGAACCTGGAAACCAGGAATCTTTACACTGGTTACTGGGTGTAATTCCTCTTCCGGCTTCGTTATATCACTATAAACGGCCGGACCGCTGATTTTTCCCGTATCCTCGTCAATAGGTGCTGCCAGGTTACCGGCCGCCATATTATCGACTGGAGAATCTACAGATATGCGCATACGGCATCCAAGAATTTCAACATTCCGGTCTTTTATCACCTGTGTAATAATACGAACGGTATTAACAGCAGAGGATGAAAGCCGGTTAATTTCGGGATGCTGTTGAATAAATTCTTCAACCAGTCCGTAATTATTCTGCTTCATATATTTTACTAAAACCTCCCGATCAAACTCTGCGCTGTTTCGTACCTCAACTTCAGAGCCGCACTTCCCATCAGATGCTTTTAAAACCAGCTTACCGGAGGGGTTATTAAGGATAGCGTTTACTAATTCAGGAGTGCTCTCAAGATCTTCGATATCTGCAACCCTATGCACGAAATAGTTGCGGTATTTTTTGTAGAAAAGTGTTTTGTCATCCAGAATCTGACGCTCATACAATGGATTCATCTTTAACTGGTATTCATACATATACCCAGTACCGGCCCACTTTGCTCTCTCCGATTTGGAGAGCTCAAAGAAACGAAACTGGAAGTATTCCAGAATAGAGATATTATACCTAAACACAGACTTTAGTACGTCGGAGAGGATATCCGCCTTTGTTCTGCCGGTCAGTTCAACCGTATATTTTAAGAAACGGTCGAGCTTCTTCCTGTCCAGTTCTTTGAGGTAATAACTCAGATATAAGGCTCTTTTCAGCTTCATCTATTATAACATAATATTCTAACAATCCTAACCTGAGTCTAAACTACTAAAAAAATCATTCGAACAGTGAATTATCTTTTTTTAATAAAGCTGTCACACAAAGCTTCACAAAGAAGACACAAACTTACTATAAGCCATAAAATCAGTTCCATTCGCTTATATGAGTTCCATATCATCTCTGATTAAATCCCCCAGATCATTGGCCGCCATAAACTCTACTTCGGGCCAGCGCCGTACAATCCGTTGTAGGAGTTCTCTTAAAGCACCTAGGCCATTGGCCCGGTTCTCCGGATCAATATGACCGCAGAAATTAACCCGGTGAGAACTAATAATGGCAGGACGGTTCCATCGGAAAGCGGCTTCTATTTGCTTCATGGCAAAATCTACCCATTCAACATTCCGCTTTTGCGTGGGTTCAAATACCACATTGCGAACCATGAAAATTTGTCCATGCTTATTTTTCTTACCAGTGTAATTGACCTTGACTTTGTATCGGCCCCTCCCTTGGTGTTCTTTTTTTATCATAGGAGTGTCGATGTAATGTATTCCATTTTCCTTTAAGGTTTTATGGAGCACAGCGTGCTCCCTTCCGGCCGGTGGATTAAAGTGTAACGCCCGGTAACCAAATACCTTTTCGAACTCATTTAAACCATCCTCAATGATATTATGAAAGCGTTGGTTTTCCTCAAACTCCCAAAAATCGAAAGCTGCCAATAAAGAAATAGTTTTATAACTTTCTGATGATATTCCTGTATAGGACCTGTTTTTTAAGGCAGTGAGCACCTCTCTATCCCTAACAGCTAGTTTCTCCTCTAGTACTTTTAAGTTTAGGTGCTCCTTCCCATGAAATTGTGGAACCATTAACCCATTTTCGATGCCTTCATTCAGCAAGTCCCAAGCACCTGAATACGACTCCGGCTGCTGTTCTGAAAGCTTTTGAAATGTTTGAGGGAGTAATTCATAATAATACGTTTCAAATCCTGTTCCCTCCATCTTCTCAAAGTTAATATTACATGGTACCGCAAAAGGAGTGAATATAGCGTGATGTCCGAACTGATCTTTAACGGAAGAAAGTACTTCATACAAAGCTTCCAAATCCTGCCGGGTCTCAAGAGAATCGTAGGCATCGAAACGATTGTGGACCTTCGATCCTTCCCGGTTCATTCTCTCTCTTGCTTCCCTTGAATCAACCCGAATGTTTCCATAATCGTCCACAGAAAAGACAATAAGCTTTCGTTTGGTTCTCCAGCCAACAATATTTTTGGCATTGTGTAAAAATGTGTTCTTAAGGGTCTTAAAATTCATTTTATTTATTCATGCTAAATATAGCTCAACTATTTTATCTGCATTGGAACGCCTATAATATTTTGATGCTTCAATAGCATTCTCAGAATATTCTTCTAGAAAATCCCTATCATTCTTTAAATTAATGATAAAATCTACGGCCTCTTCAAGACTTTTGTGATCTACGCATTTTGCATGTTCATATTTCTCAGCATAGTCATTAAGTTCAGAATCCTTCGAAGCTATGTACAGTGAAGGGATACCGAAACTCATAAGATTATAGGACTTACTTGGCACACTTCCTTTGGACGTGGTTTCGTCAAGTATTACTACTCCCAGATCCGCAGCTGAAAGAGAATAGGGAAACATTTCGTCTGACTGAAAAGGTAAAAACTGGCAGTTTGGTAACCCCTTATCATTAACGAGGGACTTCAAATAAGGAACTCTAGGACCTCTTCCGATAATTTGGAAAAGTATATTTTCATAATTTTTCATCATTTCTGCCAATTCCAAGACTACTTCTACATTGTGTGTCAAACCGATATTGCCAGAATATTGCACTATAAACTTTCCATTGAGTTCCTGCTTTTTTACAAAAGGATTTTTTTCTTTACTTACCCTTTTATTTGACTGAAAGATAGACCAAATAGGTGTAATTAAAATTTTGTCTTTGTCAACATATTTTGAGAGTAAATCCGCCATTTGATTTCCTATAGTAAAAAGGCGGTGAGATTTTTTGAAAGCAATTTTATTTAAGTATCCCCAAAACCTGTAAATAGGATGTGATTCTCCCATACCCGTTATCTTGAACACGTCTGGATAGACATCCCAAATGAGCATACTGCATCTGTTAGGCAAAATTATCGATAACAGATAGCCCATTGGAGGAAGGGAAACAAATAATACCTCATATCCACGAAATTTAGTCAGCAATAAACATAAAATCTGAACGCAGCCCCATAGGTAGGAAATCATTTTTTTCCAGGCTGGTCTTTCTTCCCATTTGTTTATTCTGAAAACAGATATTGCTTCATTCAGCTTTTCCCCTTGCTCATGAATACTCCCGGTAATTAACGCCACCTTGTTTATTTTTTCAGCAAACGCATTACACAAACCAATAGTAAGATAATTTACCGCCTGGTTTACCACTACAATCTTCCTATCCTTAATTTTTTTCTGCATCAACCAGATTTTTACAGATTTTCAAATATTGTTCCGCTCTTTCTTTAGCAGTCACAAAATTTTCTTGTTGTTCCATACCCTCTTTTATTAATTTTTCCTGTAAAGTTGGCTGTTCAATTAGTTGTGTAATTTTACTTGCAATATCTTTCGGATTAATAGGATTAAAATAGATAGCTGCATCACCGCAAACCGTATGTGCAAAACCGAGATCGGAAGTTATAATAGGCTTATTCATTTTCATAGCTTCTGCATACGTTGCAGAAAAACATTCCAATAAAGTGGGTAAAAAAAGCGCATCACATTCCTTATATAAAGCAGGGCCTTCATCCGGTTTTACCGGACCAATATTAATTATGGCATCCGAGATACCTATTGGGAACTTATTCCAATAGGTATCTTCGGAAAGCGTCAACACAAACCGAACTTTTTGCTTCAATCTTTTTGGCAATGATTTTATGACATCCGGAATAATATCTAGATTTTTATGCGCATGCCAAGAAGAAAGAATTAGAAATCGGAATTCATCTTTATTCTTCTTAGGAAGCTTATTTGCAATTTTTTTCGGTTGATTGTAATGCCTACTTACGGTATTAGAAACCGTGTAAACCTTATCCGTATCCAGCCATTGCTGCAATCTTCTGTTTACATCATCTGTTTGAACTACATAGGCATCTGCTTCTTTTTTAAAAAAATACTTTAGAACTCGACCTTTAAAATACCATTTCAGTTGTTTCTGTAGGGGTATTTGAGAAAAAAAAGGAGAGTCTTTATAAATGTAATGCGGAAGATTATACCCAACAAGATGTGGTGCGTTCGGTCTCCAATATGCAGGACCAGAAGTTGTAAATACTACATCAGGGTTGAAGTCTTTTTCCAACTCTCTAAAAAAATCATCTCTAGACTTAAAGCTAAGTACGCGTGTTGCAGGTCGATACCCGAGTGGAAAAAAAGTAAAATTATCCGGATAGTCATTCGGATTTATAAGGTTAGATAACAATCTACCCAATATGACACAGAAGTCGTGATCTATAAAATTTCTACTCTCCTCTATAAATGATCGGGCTACCTGAACCCCACCACCCTTATAGGTACTTGCCGTGTTTATAATAATTCGCATCTATTTTAAAGTATATTTTAACTAAGCACAACCTGTTATGAACTTATAAAATTGATCAGCTACATTTTTTTTACTGTATACTTTAATATACTTAGCTGATTTCAGTCCCATTATATTTCTTAATTCTTCATATTCCATGAGTAACTTTAACTTTTGCTTAAAAGTCTCTTGATCAAATAGTGGAACTAAATATCCATTTTCTCCGTCCTCAATCAGATCTGAAGGTCCTGCAACACAGTCGTAAGATACCACCGGTAAACCTGCTGAAAGCGCTTCACCAATTACATTAGGAAAACCTTCAGAGCTGGATGTAAAAGCAAATATTTTACTTTTTTGGTAGTAGACATCAATTTCCTTCTGTTCGCCTTCCAAAAATACAGAACTTTCAGCCCCTAACTCATTAACCAGGTTCTTTAGATCTTCTGATAGTGATAGTTTCTTAGCATCTCCTCCTACAATAACCAGTTTCCAACCGGGTATATCTAATTTTACAAACATTTTAATCAGCTGATCGAAATGTTTTGTTTTTATTAATCGGCCAACTGAAAGAACTATATTATCTTTTTCAACCTTACTCTTAGGCTGAATATCCATTATAGGATTACCGATCACCTTTATATTACTATTCCATCCATTTGAAATGCAGGCTTTTTTTGCATGGGTAGTTTGAGCTATGTAGCCTGCTGCTTTAGGATATAGTGAATTCCTAAGAAAGTTTTGGAACTTACCAAGATCCTTACCGGGTTCACTGCGATCTGAAATAAATAGTGGATAAGATAGACCAAGCAATGAGAGTAAAACTAAGTTATTCCAATATTCCCCAAAGCTTAAAACGGTATCCGGGGCGATTTCTTTTACTTTTTGCCTCAAAAACCAAATAGTTCGCAACGTATCAATTGTTCTCCAATTATCATCAAATTGAAAGGGTGGCCTGTGGATTTTTATTGAACTTGATAACGAATATGCTATCTCTCTTTTTCTTCCAATCAATATAAGATCTACAATGGTTTTCTCCCTACTGGAAAAGTTATCTGCCAATTGCGACATAACCCTTTCCATTCCTCCTATTCCTAAAGAGTGAATTACCAGGCAAACCTTATTCATTGATGCTTCTATTTAACTATCCTTCAATTCACTTTCAGACATTGCTATATTACTATAAATAATTAGCAATAATCATTTTATATTAATAGATACAAATAATTTAGTTTAGCAATATATAAGTGAAGCAACCAATTAATTTGTTTTAATTTGATTTAACCATTCATGTATTGAATGCACTTTGGGAATAATATAATCTCTGATCTTCCCATGACTAGATAATAATTACTAATTTGATAGGTGGGTGAAATTAATATGAGAAGGAAAGGTAATTTCCTTTCCTTCTTTTTATTTAAAATTAGAGACGAATTTAGCTATTCAATTAATTGCTAACTCAATCGGTTCACTGGTCAGGGT